>JBEGJP010000112.1:0-16081 GCA_041184525.1 Pseudomonadota bacterium
GAAACCGCGTTAAAATCCTGCTTGGATAAATATCCGACAGCTGCTTATATTTCGAACGCAAGTGTGGGCGTTTACCAGAACTTCTGGGTCTTTTTCGCATGGACTGGATTCCAAGTTGAAGGCACTGTCTATGGAAGACCCAAGGGCAAAGACGCTCAACAGGCTCCAGAAGAAACCTTCCTGCTCCGTGAAAGCAAAGACGGCTTGAAAATGGTCTCAAAGGACCTCGCCGACCCTGTCCTCGCCCTGAGGTGAGTTCACTGGCCCGCGGGGCTGTGCACTTCCCGACCCTAGCCTCATAGAGTTGAGGCTGAGGACTCTGCTATTAGAACAAAAATTCATCCATCGGCTGAACGCTTGATTAAAAAGACAATCAGGCGTGTTTTTATTTCAGGCAAAGAGCACCAAAGCCCACCTACAGCTTCCCGAAACGTTGAGCAGATTTTACAAAGTCTTCAAAGCGAAAACCAGCTCAACAAATCAGCCCTCACAACTTTGATTCGCGGGCAACGTCCACACGGGTTTGCCAACCCAAATCGAATACTTCTTTCTCTTTAAAACCAATTCACCGTTGTTCTTTTTGACTGAATCTTCAATCTTTTGGTCCCAAAATTTATCTGTCAACAAATAAACAACCTCACCTTTCTCGCAAAACGGACTCCGTCTGGTTGTGAAATAGCGAGGCCTGATGACACCAAAAGGATCTACGAGGAGAGGATTGGCGGTTGCACCTTCAATGAAAGTATTGAAATGCATGATAGACCAAAATTCACCTCCGAAAACTCTATTCAGGCCTCTTTCCTTCAAAACGGACCTGACATCAAAAATATCCAAGTCAGCATACAACCGCTCATGATAAATCCGCCGGTTGAACTCGAACCCAGGCTTCACACGATCGGCGAACCAAGAGGAACACATCAAGCAAATGGCAACAGTTGCGAGGCCAGCTTTTCGAGAATTCTGAAGCACGCGAGACAAGAGGTGAAACATTGCAATTAAAAGATAAATTTTAATAAGGAATGTAGCCCACAAAAAATGCCGACCGGAATCGGGATTCAAACCAGCAACCGCAATAAGACCGAACAAAACACCAAGAGAACCGACAACAGGAATAAAATCCTTCTCAGGATTCCAGCCGTGTTCTGAGGATCTGCCTTCCCATGTGTTGATCAGAAAAAGAGCTATCCGAAGAAGATTTCGCCCCACCGAGTAAATCCCAGCAGTCATGACAACTAGACCCGCTGAGTACACCACAAACGGCTTCAAACCCAGCGGGGTCTCTGCCACTGACTCGAATGAGGAAATGCCGGGCAACACATCTTGGAACAAGATACGTTGAAAGTTAATGAAAAATGTTTGCAAACCTTTGAATCTAATTTTCTCGAAAAGGTCCCAATTGAGGGGATTTTCCCTCACCAGAAAGCCATTGAAGACGAATGAACCTATCAAGATTGTTGCAAAGATCCCGCTGAGACGAAAAAAACATCGCCTATTTAAAAACACACTCGCCCCGCAGAGCACGGGAACAGCGACAAGAAAACCGCGCATCGGAGCTTCGAACGTCATGAGAAACAAGAACACGCACGCCCAGTTGAGCGCACTCGATTTATCCTCAAGAATGTATTTCCTGACGTTTACTACCAAACTTAGACTAAAGATCGCATTGGTAAGATGCGATTGTTGGCCAAGGAAGTAATCCGCATCCCAAAGGCCCAATGGGATGAGAGCCAATACAGTGAAAAAGAGTGCCAACCTCCTTGAGCCAAGCCAAATTGAAATGGAGTGGAAGAGCAAAAGCCCCCACAGGCCGATGCTGAGAACAGAACCCAATGCGAAGGAATCTATTTTTGAAAAGCCAAAACCAGAGGCCAGAGCGATGAGGGGGCTCGCACGAAAAAAAATCAGCTGATTACCAAACGCAAAATCCTTCGGAAGAAAAGCCATCTCTTCCCACATTGCCTCGCCCAAAATCTGCATCACGGCTGCGTCGGCATGAAAAATTCGGGGGAAAAAGAAGGTGTGGTGCACAGCCCCAATCAAAAGGCATAAAAAGAAAACAATCACCCACATCGAATAGTTCTGAAGAACACCTTTCACAGAGGCTCCCATTCGAAAATATCAGACAATGAACGTTCGCGCTCCTTCCTCACTCTCACTCTCATCACTCCAACAAATCCTGTCGGATCTTCTTCTTTGGAGCGGCGCCAAGTTCGCGCAGGTTTTCAAGCTTTCTAAAAACATTTCCCTGTCCGTCTTTAAGCTTGTTCATTGCTTCACCATAGAGCTTGTGTCCATTCTCGAAGGTTTTTCCTATTTTTTCAAAATCCTCGAGAAAACCAACAAACTTATCGTAAAGACTCGCCCCTTCTTGGGCGATTTCGAGTGCATTCTTATTTTGATTTTCAAGTTTCCAAATCGAGGCCACAGTCTTGAGAGTGGTGAGCAGCGTCGTTGCAGTCACAATAGCAACCCCCTTCCTCCAAGCCTTCGCAGAAAGGTCAGGTTCGTTTCTCATGGCCAAGAGATAGGCGGGTTCAATAGGAACAAACATAAAGACGAATTCAGGTGAATTGACACCCTTGAGTTTAGAATAGTGTTTTTCACTCAGTTCAGAGATGTGCTTCTCCATCGAACGGATGTGCTCTTTGATTTGCACGTCCTGCGCCAGCGAATCAGTACTGGAATGGTAACGCTCATAGGCAGTCAGTGAAACCTTAGAATCGATGATAATGTGCTTATTTTCTGGCAAATTGACTATGACATCGGGCTTGAACTTATCACCATCATCATCCCGATGGGTTTTCTGAAGGGTGTATTCGTGATCCTCTCGCAAACCAGACGACTCAAGAATTCGCTCCAGCACAAGTTCACCCCAGTCGCCCTGAACTTTCGAATCACCGCGGAGGGCTTGCGTGAGTGAGTTCGTTTCAGTCGCCATCTTGTCATTCAATGAAATCAGTCGCTCAATTTCACCCTTGAGAGACGACCTTTCCTTGGCCTCATCAACATACTTTTCATTCACAACCTTTTCGAAATTATTAAGCCGTTCTCTGAGCGGATCCAACAAAGAAAAAAGGCTCTTCTCGGTTGTTTCCGAAAACGCTTTTGTCTTAGCTTCAAGAATTTTGTTGGCCAGATTCTCGAATTCTGAGCGTGTTTGCTTCTTCAGTTCCTCAAGGTTTTCTCGCAATGATGACAACTGCTGTTCCAAAAGTTGGTTCCTTGTTCCCAGAACCTGAACCTGCACCTCCTCGCCCTTGAGCTTCTCTTCCATGAGCGAGATTTCATTTTTGAGTTCGGACCGCTCCTGCCTGACCTCCTGGAGAGCAGACTCGAGTGGCTCGATCCGAGCGGTCTTTTCCGACACTTCCTTATGGAGGGCAGTAAGCTCAATTCTCAGCTTGTCAGCAACTGCCGACGCACTCTCCAATTGAAGATTCAATCCAGAAACTCGCTCGCGCGATATCGCGTCTTGCCTCAGAAGTTCTACACTCTTGGATTTGAGTTCTGAAATTCCCTTATTGCTAAAAAACCAGCCAACAAGAACACCACACACCGCAATGAGGATGAACAAAACAATTTCCATGTGATCTCCTGGGAATCTCAATGAAGAGCAACTCTATCTGAGAATGATCCACTTTGATCGATTTTTAGCTGAAAAAAAAGAAAAATGAAATGTTTGTCACTCTGCCTCGAGGACGAGAGCGCCTCTCAAAGGTATCGTTTTTCGACACTCAAATGGATGTCAAAGATGACCTTTTATTACAAATAATAGACAAGCGTCACATCCTGCCGCAACGCAACACGATGTTCTTCTTGAAGAGCTAGAGAGCAGGAGGCAGCACCATGACCAAAGTCGACGGCATACGAAGCGAAAAACTGAGCGCACCCTTGCTGATTCTCGTCGGACGACACCCGCGATGCCCAAAAGTGCGAGAACTGACGCAAAGATGGAACGACGCAGATTGGAAGGCCCTATGTGAAGAACTCATGAACGATCGGCGCCTCAAAAGTTGCCTTCCGGATGAGAGCCTTGCCATACTGCCCGACTTCGAGGCATTCATGGCTGTTGGGCAGAGAGAAATCTTCGTCGCAGTGAAGAGTATTTTCGCTCAACGAAGAAGACATGCTCAAGGTTGCATCCTGACGATTCTCAGCTGCTTTGAGGAACACGGAGCTGTTGATATTGCACTGCGTCGGGCTTTTGAAACCTTTCTCAGCATCAACGCCGAACACGGCAAAGCCATTCTCCTCTTCACTCACGAGATTTAGACCTGCCGCAGGAACTACCCTGCTCTTTTCCCCTGATGACTGGCGTTTCTGCGCAACCCCTCACTCAACATGCGGCAGATATCCTCACGGAGCTCTTGAGGATCAAGAATCTCACAATCGGCGGCCAAACCCATCAGCCACCAGCGCAATTCCAGTGTGTTGGCAACAGTGGCATAAACTTCGATGGCATCGTCGTCGCGGACCTGCGTTCTTTGATCGTCGCTCAAACGCGACTCCAGCAAATGCGCTCCCGCTGCGGGGGAAAGAACCAAATGAAGTTCTATCGTGCGGGGCTCAAATTGAACATTCAAACTTCCCGAACGTGCATACTCGGCAATTTTGAAACCCTTCGGGTATGAGAAGAAACTCACTTCCTTCACTTCCTCGATCCGGTGCATAGCCCAGTTCTTTGGTACCTCCGAAAGTTTCTCGCGGCCGACCACATAGTAAACTCCCGAGCGCTCGACCATTCCCAACGGTTCGATGCGACGCATTCGAGGCTGCTTTTCACCGGCCTTTTTGTACTTAATTTCAATTTCCTTTGATTCAAGTATCGCGTTCATGATCTGATCAAAAATTCTCCCCTCAATGCGCGGCGGCTGAAGCTGCCACCCCCGCGGGAATATCCAAATTCTGTCCAGCATGCGCTTATAGCGATTCACATCACCACCAAATTCGACCATTTTACGTGCATGTTGAAACAGCGGCGTCAGATGTTTGAGTTCTGCAGAAGGCAGCAGATGCTTGAGATGGGCCTCGGCCAAACACAACGCCAAAGCCGTTTCCTTGGAAACATGCAGCGTGTCGTCTGCTGCACTCGCCTCCCACCACCAACCGATGGGTTTGGCATTGTCATGACGAATACCGGTGAAGTGGATTTCGAAATTTTCGAGATAACGCTGTACCGTTCGCAAACTCACATCGAAACCCGAGGTATTGAGTTGCTCCGTAAGACGCTCTGCAGTGACGCGACGCCCCTCCGAAGTCCGCCGCAGGAGATTGTGCAGGTAAAGGATTCGGCGCAAGGGCTCGAAAGAAACCTCCCTGCTCTTGCCTGAACCCCGCTTCACGCTTGAAGAACGTTTTTCTGTCGCCACAGTCTGGACCCTCCCGTCCGTCCTTTCAATTCGCTTTCACGAATGTTTCGGCAAAGACGGGCGGAGAGTGAGACCGACACCCCCTCTTGTTGCTATAACACCCCAAAACAACGATAATCTTTTTATAAGTTAAAACCTCAGAAACGTCACAACTCGACGTCTGACGGCCCGACAAGACTTGAGGCCTGTCAGAGGAGAAATCTATGAGAACATGGCATATTTGCTTGCTCAATCTTTTCATCTTGTTGAGCAGTGCGTTTGCACCGTCGGCAGAAGCACGCTGGAAGACAACCGATGAAGCCAATCTTAAAGTTCTGGTCGACAACACCAAAATCAAACTAAAAAGGAGTGGCGCCTATCATCTGACAAACCAATATCAAGCGCAGATACTCAATAAAAAAGGTCTCGAATCGATTGCCACGACGACCTTTGAGTATGACAAAAGCAATACCAGCATGAAAATTCTTAATGCCTACGTCATCAATGACGGAAAGCGTATCCCTGTCGAATCAAAATTTATTGAAGACAAGCCCGTCGCCTCCACTTCAACGGGCTTCAGCTCGTCCAACAAGATTGTCGTCGCATTTCCGCAGGTCCGCGTCGGCAGCATCATCAGTTATGAGTCTGTCAAGGAAGTCAGGAAATCTCTGCTCAGCGGACATTTTTATTTCTCAAATTCTTTTGGATGGTCCATCGACCTCAAAGGACAGTCGTTGAGTGTTGAAAGCGAAGTGCCTCTGAATTTCAAAGTGGATGGCCCTGACGGCTATTTGGATGTCAACTATGAGAAGAAGCAATCCTCTTATGAATTGAAAATTATCCTTAAGAAGGATGCGTATCTGGTGACGATGGATGAACGTTCCCCCTTCCGCAGCTGGACCGCCCGACCTCTGCGACCCACGTTTGAGATCAGCAATGTTCAATCTTGGAAAGAGATTGTCGAGAAGTTGGCCGACGGACTTGAGGATCTTCTCGCGGCTCCGCTGCCGCCAACTCTCGCCACACAGGTCGAGGAAATCAAAAAGAAGCGGACCTTTATTGAGCAGGCAAATGCGATCCACAGCTACATTGCAGAAAGTTTTCGCTACATGGGAGATTGGCGCTCCTCTGACAGTGGGTATTTTCCGCGCGCCCTCGATGAAATACTCAACACTCGTTTTGGAGATTGCAAAGACTTCGCCTACCTGATGGCCCTGATGTTGAGAAAGTTAGGCTATAAAGCCGATTTGGTCGCTGTCGAACGAGACGAGAATCCTGAGCTCAACTTCTCTGTTCCAACGACTGCGTATTTTAACCACATGATCGTCCGCGCCGTCGATCCAACGGGTCGTGTCTTCTGGATCGATCCCACCAACAGCATCCCGTTCACCGGAGGCAAGTGGTCAGACATTGCCGGACGCCCTGCACTTCCATTGAGTCCGAAGACCGAACAACTTGAGAACATTCCTCCCGTCAGCGCCGCTGACAACATCGTCGAGATGGACATGCAGGCAATCCACATGAGCAAATCTGAGTCAGAAAATCAATTCACTTGTTATTTGTCAGAGTACAGGAGTGCCAACCTCGTTCCTTTCCTCAAACAGAAGACAAAAAAACAGCTCGATGACTACATTGAATCTCTGACCTCATTAGGCAGACGTGTCATCAGCAGCACTATCGAAGCTCCCGACCTTTCGGGCAATGTCGTTCGCCCTTTGAAATTCGCTACAAGATTGGTCCTCGAAAATGATGTGCCGTGGACTTCAGCCGGCTATGGGAAATACATACCCGCCGACCTCGAAGACTATTTGAAGATCCAACCGGAGCACATGGTCAAAGGGATCGATTTGTCGAACCCGGAAACCGTCATCTCCAGAATCCGATTGTCGGCGAAGCAACTCGTCGGCTCTCTCCCTGAGAACTGTTCCGTCGAATCACCTTGGTTGCGTTCTGAACGCACTTTTCAAATTCTCAACGATATTTTCATCACTGAAACACGCACCGAGCGAACGGCACGCTACGTGACGAATGAGGAGCTCAAGTCGCCTGCCTTCAAAAAATTACAAGATGATATCCGCAGTTGTCTTTCGCAGCGCATGTTCATCTTCAAAGAACTTTAATTAGTTTCTCGCGAGAGGGGGATCAACAATCTGGAACAGTGCCCATGACCATCGCTGCTGGGTTTATCGGCAGCTGTCGACACCCACGTAACTCTCCTGCCCAGCCGCGTTAAAAAAGCGCCCGTCAGCGCAGGCAGTGTCGCCCCAAAACTTGACCTGAGTGCAGCGAACTCCCAGATACCAGTTCTGACCGGAGATGTGGGTCAGGGTTCCATTCAAGCAGACGTAGTTGGACGTCAGGACGGCAGCAGCGCAGGCATTTTGACCTGCGTACACACTTTGCCCCCCTTCGGCGAAATAGAGAGTCCCATCCACGCAGGCAAAGGCTCCGCTCATCTTTGCGGTCGTGCACTTTCCCGCACCCACATAATGCTGCGACCCATCGGGTTTGAAGAGCCAGCTCCCTGCGCACGCAAAGCCTGCAGCATGTGCAGAGAACGCGGGAATGAAGAAAAGCGCGAGTGATATGAGATGATACCGAGCGAAAGGCATTGTTTTCGAATCCCCTAGTGTTCCGAGGCGCTCTGAGAAAACCTGTGGAATTCGCTAGCTGAAAAACAGGGCTGACGTAAAGTTCTATCCTGACGGGCGATGCGCATTTTGTGGTTCATGGATGTCATAACTAATTGTAATTGCAATTGTTTTATTTATTCAAATATCAACCGATAAGTCTTTGTTTTTGGTATTTATTTTTAGGCTAGATGACCCACTTCAAGGGGGACCTGAATGTCCAATCCTATGCACATCCTTTCGGGGAAAGGCATTCAACGCTCAATTCACGCCCGAACACGTGTCGTCCTTCTTTCTTCGTTTTTTGGCCTCATCTTCGCCTGCACTGAGAAAAAAGAAATTTCGAAAGCACCCCCACAGAACTCGGGCGAATCCGTTCAAGGAACTCCCGTGCCCTCACCCCAGCCCACGGGGAACACAATTGCCTCGCCCGCACCGACACCCACGCACAAAACCGAGCCTCTCGTCGGAGTTTCAGAAGCAAAACCGCTCTGTGGAATGTCTTCAGGGAGCAAAGGAATCGATCACTCCGCAGGGCGCCCTGCGCGTCTTATGACACAGAACATGTATGGCGCATTTTCGAGTTCCCTTGACTCCCTCTCAACCCGAATCAATATGCTCGCCAATGTCCTCCACACGGCCGACGCCGACGTGATTGGCCTTCAGGAGTTGGAAGACATGAAGCCCTCAGGGCTGACGGTTCAATCACTGGCAATGCGCATGACGGAGCTCACCGATCAAACTTGGTACTGGTGTTTTTTCCGTTCCAATCCTCACGCGGCCTTGGAAAAAGATCCCAACATCGGGGGTGGCGGCACTTTGTCCGCTGGGCTCGCTCTCATCGACGGAAACGCACGCAAGCTCAACCAACTCTCGTGGTCCATGGGTGACGGGATTCTCTCTCGCTTTCCGTTCGCTTCCGCGGGCGCGCGCCGTGTTTCGTCTCGGGTTCTCACAGAATGGGCACTCTGCCAAACCGACCAATGCCGCCAGTGGGCCACGGGAGAATCTCGGGTTGTGGTACGGGCTGAAATCCAACTTCAAGGCCGGACCATTCATTTTTTCAATTCTCATTTTTACACCGACATCACTTTAGAAAGTCCTAAATCGCAACAACAACAAGCGAAGGACGTGCTGACATACATTTCTGAAGTGAATACTGCGAAGAACGCGCCCGCCGCACTGACTTGCGACTGCAATTCACCCGAAGACGGCGTTGTCCGTACGGAACTCATGAATGCTCAATTTTCGGATGCGTGGAAAGCAACCTCATCCACATCAAACGGATTCACCGGCGGTCAGGACATTTCATCTGAGTCCAACACCACATCGAAGCGGATCGATTTTATCTTTCTCAAAGGGCTCTCCCACTCGGGCACACGCACGCTCCCCGACACGCCCGCCACACCTGCTCAGGGCACCTCCATCTTCTGGCCCTCGGACCATTTGGGTGTGATCACGGAAATCAGCAACAATGCGCCTTAGTTCAAAATACATTTTCAAACGAAAACAATCCTTCAGGTTGGGCTGTAGAATCCACGGAAGGTTGCGGTATAAGTGCACGTGACAAGCATGTCTTCAAAGTACACCGAACTTGTGTGTTCGCCGCTCCAACCGCTGTCTGTGAACTTGCCTTCCCATTTGTACGACACCCTCATGTATCCCAAGGAAGGATCATCGAGGAGTGCCGTGCTGGTGGCAAAAAATTCCCCTTTGGAATCGACGGGACCGCTGGGTGTGGTTGAGCTGATCACACGCGTCCCTACGGCAGTAGCCTTCTCTTGCGAAGCTGTTCCCGAGGCAGCAGTTTGCACAAAGTAAAGCATACTGCCACTGACGGTCACAGCCATTTGCAAAGCAACTCCCTGCGAGATGCCAATCGAACCATCGCTGCATTTATAATTCATCTGAGAGAATGAATAGGAGTACGTTCCTTCTTTCACCTTGAATGAGGAATTTGTCGCGCTTGAGAAGGGATTCGTGCCACTCCCCGAGGTGGAACCTGTGCCCAGAGTTCCTGCGTCTGAGCTCTGACCACAGGCAGACACAATCATCAGGCACACAATTCCGGGCAGAAGGGCAACCGAGGTCTTTTTATTCTGCGTCATGGAATCCCCCTACCGTTCACAAGAGTCCCGAATTGTCATGCTTGAAAGTTATTGAACCATTGTGCCTAAAAAACAGTTCGACCGTTGCAAATAATAGCTTGAGGGTTAGTTCTAAGAACATCCTTTGAGACGGCGTGTCCTCTGCGAAAAGAGGTGTGTCACATCCTGACGTCACTCAAGCAGAAGAGAAGTGTCAGAAGAAGAAGAAGACATCCCGCAGGACTGTCTTACATCTATTCAGATTGACTTCAGTCTTTCGGTGGAGCGGCCATTTTCGGCGCCGAAAGAGGAACAGGAAAGGGGAACTATAGATGAAATTGTCTTCAAACCTAAGAAAACTCATGAAAGAGAAATTCCTGACCACAAAGTCACTCTCGGCTGAGACCGAGATTCCGGAAGGCACTCTTAAAACATGGCTTGCCGGTTCTGCGCCGCGCTCGCTAGAAGACGTGAGGCGCGTGGCTCAGTTCCTCAATGTCTCTTTTGAATATCTCATCTTTGGAAATGAAGATTCCATTGAGCGATTGAACTCGCGAAAAAATTCATGTGACCTGATTCTCCACCTCCGTGTTGAATCGGTTGACAAGGACGATTCGCCCCAACACAAAAGCCACATCATTCCGCTGAAAGGAGGCATTTCTTGAGGCCTTTTGAATTCAACATTGAAAAAACACGTTTATTGAACTTCCTTTTTTCTGACTCAAAGGAGACTTTTATGAAGACCGCAAAAGGAAAAGCAAATGAAGCAATTCAATTTCTCGCAATTTCCAATCTTCTCGTGATCGCTGGCTGCGGAAGCGTGGATGGAAAATTCGATTCCGCTGCCGCTCATACAACGCCTCAGGTGGGCGTGCAGCAAACACCCGCCCCCGCAGCCGACGAGTCACCCGTCTCTTTTGCAGTCACCTCTGCAGGGGCCTTGCCTGCATGCAGTGCGACACGTGTGGGTTCATTGGCCTACGTGAAAGACGAAAAAGCCTTCTACACCTGCGAATCGACGGGCTGGATGCCACAGGACATTCTGCCGAAAGATCCCCTCGCCGTGGTGGCGCGATGGGAATATCACATCGACTCTTATGTGGATGCACCCAACATCATGGACGAAGCGGTGTTTGCATACGTGCACATTGGTGACATTGAAATCATCAAGTACGCCAACGGCTCGGCATCTTTCTTCCTTTCAGGAGTCAGACTCGATTACACAGGAACAGATTACACCGATAGCCATGACCACATCTACAACGGTGATTTTTCCTACTCCGGTTTCATATCCGATACCAAAAGCGACTACACGAAAGTCTTCAAAATAGCCGCATCAACAGACGCGAGACTCCGAGTTCGCATCAACCTTTCGTCCCCCACACCCAGCTTCAAAGCGGTAGTTGATATTGACGGAATCTTCTCAAACAACACCGATCAGCCGTACGTCCTCACCAAAACCGAATAACCCTCTCGTTATAAAAACAGCCCGCAGCGACGAAAAAAGGAGCTGCGGGCTATTTGTTGCCTGACTGCGGTTCACTCCGCGCGGAACGTCACACCATCATGGCGCATCGGTCACTTGATAGATGGTGCTGCATTCACGGAAGCGACTTCCTAAGAACGTGCTGCTGTCGAGCTTCACAGCATCGCCCACCGCAGTGCTATAGGTAGAAACCGAGCCGTTGCCCAACATGCCACTCGGGTTGTTGCCCCAGCATTTGACGCGGCCAAACACGGTTCCACTTTCCACACTGCGGACAAGAGCACACGAAGTTGTTCCACCCGCAGAGACGGCCGCCGCGCCGCTCAGAGAGCCCACACTCACCGGCAACAGTGCATCCGTAGTCGAGCTATTGCCCAGCTGCCCTGAAGCATTGTCGCCCCAGCATTGGACGGCACCCGTGTTCAAGAGGGCACACACATTATTGCTGCCGCTTCCCAAGGAAACAACGTTGGCGAGGTCCGCCGAATTCGCACTGTTCTTCACTGCCGTGGCGAAACTCGTGGTTCCCGTGCTTGTGTTGTAGCCGGTGGAGCCATTGCTGTTGTCGCCCGCACAGCGAACTCCCCCGTTCGTGAGAAGGACACAGGTCGTGCCTGACTGCATGGAAACCTGCGCCACGGTCACAACGTCAGTCGATGCATCCGACTTGATAGCAGCTGGGAACGGGAACACACGGTTGAGTTTGACACCGCTTCCGACGCCAGTGAGGTCGACACTCAGAGCGGCATCCGACGACGCAAGCAGTTGGAGGGTATTGGCATCCACAACGCTGGCATAATAAACAGTCGTACCCGAAGTGATTCCCGCGGGCAGAGTGGTGGAACCCTCTAACGTCACAGCATCACCCGTCGAAAGCCCGTGTGCCGACGCTGTGAGTCGGTCCGTCGTGGAATCGACGCTGCTCACACTCAATGTCACGCTCCGCTGCGTTCCCCGACCCAATTGTCCGAGATCATTCTTACCCCAACACAGAGCTTTTCTGTCCGTACCGCTCTCCTGTACCACACACGATTGCTGTCCCTTGCTGCTGACCGCAAGAGCATTGGTGAAGTTCGCCGCCGCAGCAGCACCGGATGATTTCACCAAGGCCGCCGTGTTGCGTGCCACGACATCACCCACACCCAAAGCGCCCGAAGCTCCATCACCCCAACACCAGACGCTCTTGGTGCCGCTGACCGCACACACATGAGCGTCGCCCGCCGCCAACGAGACAATGTTTGTCAATCGGGTCGCACCAGCCTTCTGAACGTAAACAGGGGTCGAACTGTTTGTGTTTGTCGCGTTGCCCAACTGGCCTTTGTCGTTGCGTCCCCAGCAGGCCACTTCGCCCGTCGACAAAAGCCCGCAGGCAAAATCGAGGCCGGCACTCATTGAAACGATCCCTGCGCCACCCAGTCCGGTGGTATTTACGGATACCGCATAGGACTGATCGGTGGTGTTGCCATTGCCCAATTGACCGTATGTGTTTTTACCCCAACAGCGGGCACTGCTTCCTTCCGTCGCACAGGCAAATTGAGCCCCCGCCGCGAGAGAACCCCCTGCCAGTGTGGAAAGTGATGCCTGACCGACCGAGTTGTCGATGGTGCACGTTCCAGTGCATCCGGCCACGGGGACTTGCCCGCCTTCCATGCCCTGTGCACGTAAAGGAGTTGAAGCCAAAGTCGGAGTGCGCAAATTCGAAGCCGCCGTTGTCGTCATTCTCAAAGATCGCTGCAGCAGGCCCACATCATCTTGGTCGGAAGTCACCTGCCAAGAAGCAGCGAAAGAACGTTCTGTGGAGGGGAATTCAGTGATCGTGGTCGACATACCACCCGCATTGGCTGCAACACTGCCCGTTCCCAAATTGCGAATGAAACCAGATTGCAGACTCAAAGAACACGCATTCAAAGTTGAAGACGCTGCCAAAGTCAGGCCGCATGTGTCGGACAGCGAGAGGGAACTCCAGCTCAGATTCGTAATACAACCGGAGGCCTGTGCGGAGTAGTTCAAAGCAAGAACAGCCGTATTGCTCGTCTTGCTGTTGGCAGTCACGTTGTATTGCAAGATGGCCTGTCCAAAAGTTCCGGAGAGCGCTGTCACCGTGAATGTGCAGTTTCCGGTTCCGGAATCACAGCTGGGCACGGTTGCCGTTGCGCCATCAACTGACACTAAAGTGAGTGCCGTTGCCTTGTCGGAATTGGCATCCGTATATCCCGTGTTCAGCCCGATGGTCACACTCTGACTCGAACGACTTGCGCTGCTGATGACACGTCCGCTCGCCACGGGAGCCTCATCGGCAGCCACGGTGGACAATGTGACTGTCGACCATCCGCTGGTCTTGGAGACATTCGGACTGCGCGATGTGTCAACGGTCGTCACTCGGAACTCAAATGATGCATTTCCAGTGAAGGTGAGCTGGGGTGTCAGGGTGCCTGAGCAAACACCGGAAACATCACACGAGAAGGCACTGACCGTCGCATTGGCGATGTTTTGAATCTCGAGCGAGGTGGCGAGGTCGTTGTTGGCATCGGTGTAGCCGTTGCCCAGTGAAATTGTAATGGCGCGCGCCACACCGCCTTGACCGCCCGTGAGAGTCCGACTTTGTGTGCTCGGTGCGCCATCCACTTTCACGCTGAAAGTTCTCACGACAGAAGCGGCAACACCATTGAAGACGACGAAGTCGAACGACCCCGCATTGCCTGTGTAACCGGTTGCAGGCTTGAACCTGATGGTGCAATTGCCGCTGCCATCACATGTGAAATCAGATTTGGCAGTCGTTCCATCGGTGTCCACGATCGTTCCGTTCTGGGCATTCGAAGTCACAATTCTCGAAGCCACGGCCGAGGATGCCATCGTGTATTCATCACCCTTGTTGAATACAATTGTCGAGACCGTATTCACATCGGTCGTGACTGATTTTCCAGCAACTGCCACTGGCACTTCGAGGTAGGTCAGATTCACTGTGCGCGCTGCTGTGGCTTGCAAGCCATCCACGCTTACATTGTATGTGAAGCTCGCTGCGCCATAACCATCGGTGGCATGTTTCACGACCACAGTGCACAGCCCATTGGCATCACAGCTCGGTGTGCCCACTTGGGAAACATTCGTCAGTGATGCCAGTGTCACGGCGGATGCTTTTCCGCCTGTCGGATGGGTGTAGCCGTACTCACCTGTAGTGACAGCATTGTAGTCGATGAGGATTGTCGTGTTCTGGCCTTGGATGCCTGTCACTGCCAACGCTGTCCCCTTCAATGTGGGCCGGGCTTTGTAGCTCAGGCTGACTGCTTTGTTGTCAGAGATCGTACTGCCCACCGTCAATTTATAATTGAACGTTGCCGTGCCATAAAAAGAACTGCTCGAAGGAACAAAATTGAAGGAACATGCATTGGCATCACTGTCACCATCGCTGGCACAGTTCACCGTACAGGTGCCACTCGCACAACTCACGCCAGTTCCGCTCAAACTGCCACTGGAGAAGCTGGTGGCTGTGAGCGTTGTTGCTGCCTGATTGTCTTTGTGAGCATAACCCTCACCCGTCAATGCGCCTGATGCAGGGTACGCCTGCCTGACAATCGACAGGGCCTGAGTCTGACCTTCGGTGAGGCCCGTGCGTGTGATGTCGGAAAGAAGAATCGCCGGAGCCACCTGAATACTCACTGTACCGCCAATGGACGACGAGTAGCTGTTCGGAGTCTGGCTATCGGTCACATAGTATTCGAACGAGGCAGCGCCTTGATAATTGCTGGCAGGGGTGAATGTTGCTGTGCAGTCGCCATTGGCGTCACAGGTGAAATCAGAGAGTGTTCCACCCTGCAAATTGGAATTCTTCACCGTGATAGCGCTGGCAGGAGAATTCTCCAAATGAGTGTACCCAAGACCTGCGCCACGCTTGATTGTAATAGTCAGTGGCGAATTGATGGCCGTGATCAGACTCAAACCAGTAGGCACCGGGATGCCCTTCACGGTCACATTCCATTGTGTGACGTCGCTGTCCACCATCAATTCATCTGCGTAGTTGTACGAACTTCCCCAGCCTGTGTTGTAATTAGCATAAACCGTATACCCTTCACTATGGCGGAGCTGATAATCGAAACTTCCGGCCCCCACGAAACCCGGCGCCGCATTGAACATCCCGACACAAACTCCCGTGCTCCAGTCGCAGGAGAAATCAGAAGAGCTCGCACCCGTCAGATTTGATGTCAGTACTCGTTTCGTATGTCGGGTCTTCCACCAATTGTCATGCGCTGTGGTACGGAACGTCTTCTTAAAATACTTCCCTTCGGTTGTCGGAGGTGTCGTACCATTCCAATTGGAGGCAGGGCTTTCGTAGGTGAATACGATGGGTGCGATACCACCCTGCCCCACGACACTCGATCCAGACTTCGAGACAGGCTTGGTATCCCGCTCAGAAACCTCCAGACGGTACTTACTCCAACTGGTTTGCCATGTGCAGAGGCTCGTGTTTCCACCGTAGCAAGTTTTCACTTTGTAGTTGAATGATGCCGTGCCGACAAAATTATTCGCAGGAGT
>JBEGJP010000113.1:0-5310 GCA_041184525.1 Pseudomonadota bacterium
ATTCCTGCTGAAAATCGGACGGACGAGCAGAACTATCAGCTCGCAATAGCTCAAACGACACTCGCAGTAACGGTGGCGAAAAAGGTCGCAGGTGACACTTCAGGACAGGTGTCTGACGAAAAAGTGGATCAGATGAGTGACAGCGACGCCCTGACGATTTACAACGCGCTGCAGGGAAGCAAAGATGCATCAGGGGCACTGGACACACCCAACGACGGCCTGAGCTCGGTGGGCAGCTTGGCTAGCAAAGTCGATGAGCAACCCGGCAGTACTCCTGAAGAGCGCTTGCGCAACTTTCTCAAAAGTCAGAACTAATATAGGCCTCGTATGAAAATCAGTTGTTTGCAAACCAATCCGAACTCGGACGTGACGTTCAACCTGAATCAAATCGAACAATTGCTGGCAAATATTCCTCACGCAGAGCCCGAGCCGGGAGTCTGCGTTCTTCCTGAAGTGTTTGCCGTGATGGGAAGCGACGCATTGAGACGCGAGAGTGCGCAAACGCTCGGCGATGGAATATTCAGAACTCTGGCAAACTGGGCCCGCTCTTCCAAAAATTACCTTATTGCAGGCACGCATGCCGAAACATCGCCTCAACCTGACAAGGTGTTCAACACCGCATGCGCCTTCTCTCCTGAAGGTGCTCTTCTGAATGTTTACAGGAAGGTGCATTTGTTCAATCTGCGAGATCCGCAAGGCGCACCTCTCTATTGTGAATCAGACGTCTTTGAAGCCGGAAACGACAGCAGCACTTTCAATATCGTTTCTGGAAACGAAACGTGGCACTGCATGACGATCATCTGCTATGATTTGCGTTTTCCAGAAATCGTCCGACGCGAGATTCATCGCTCCGGTCCCATTGATCTCCTTTTTGTCCCTGCAGCCTTCACTCACCAGACGGGAAAAGATCACTGGGAAGTGCTTTTAAGGGCGCGTGCGATTGAAAATCAATGCTACGTTGTAGCCTGCAACCAAACAGGTTTTCACTCCGAAGGTCGGAAGAGAAACTGGGGACACAGCATGGTGATTGATCCTTGGGGAAAAGTGATTTCAAGTCTCGACGAGGAAGTAGGCTCGCTCACTGTCGAAATTGATAAGGAAACAATCGCATCGGCTCGGACGCGAATTCCTGCTCTGCAAGATCGCGTGTTTCGATATTCCGAATGAACCAATACTGCGATCAGGAGCAGGTCAATGCAGAGAAGTGGCCGCTCAGTTCGACGTTCATTTGACCACCCGCCATTTTTGAAAGGTCACAACCGAGGAGAACGGGCAACAAAGTTTTGAAGTTTTCCTCAATTTTACCTTTGAGCGTGAGCCCCAAATTCAATTTGACGTCGGTCACATCCATGCGATCTGAAATACTCAAGCGTCCTGAAAGACGGACTCCCAAGTCGTTCGAAATGATTTTTGTTTCGGGAAGAATCTCAAGCGACTTCTTGGCAAGCTTTGCCTTAATCACTGCCTCAGAGAAATCCTGTCTCGGTATCGCCAGAGTTTCGTCCTTCATCTCGAAGTAAGCATTATTGAAGCGAAGATCGACATCCGACTCGATTTTTTCGGCGGAATCAGAAGACGTCGGGACATCCAAGGAAATTTTGCCCGACAGAAGTCCACTGACTTCAGTCCTCAAAAACGGCTGGATCGTCTGGAGAGCTGGGTTGTTACCGGATCGCACAAACGCCAGTGCACTCGCGATCAGAGGCTTGAGTTCAAACTTTTTGAATTCGAGTCGGAGGTGCCCACCCGGCAACTTGGTGCTTCGGGAACTCAAGGCCGCTATGATGCCTCGAATGCTTTGATTCACTTCGACATCCACACTCCCGCCTGACTGCTCCAGTCTCACGTCTGCTGCCAAGTTCCCGAGTAAGGGAGAGAGCACAGAGAGAACAACTGAGGCCTTGCCAATTTTTAACGAAGCAGAAGGGTCATTCACATTGTTGAGCTGTATATCCTCCAGTGCGATTCCCACCGGCAGCTTCATACCAAAGTTCCCGACCGCCATTCTGACGGGCAATTTTGATTGAATAAACACCTCATTCACCTTGCCCACCAAGACTTCCTTCACCACATTGAAGGGAAAAGAAAGATAGAGAAAAAGGAGAAATGAGAGAACTCCAACGAACGCATACAGAGTCAGAGTCTTCACCCTTTTTGACTTTCTGACACGGGCTGACGGTCCATCAGTCCAGACATCGTTGCTCAGCAAAGTGTTTCTGCGAGCGACCTGAGAAGGAGATTCCTCATTGGCCTCTGCATCTATGGCGGCTATATCATCTGCAACAAGGCTGTTTTTTTGCTGCGACTTATCCATTCAAAACACCCTTTATGCGACTATTTTTTTAGCTCAATTCCATCCACAGCAAACGTTGCATCAAAGAACAGCTTGTTCTGATAGAGCCCCTTGATGCGCAGATCACTGACTCTTAAAAGTTTATCGTCAGATTCAATTGCAACTACGAAATCGATGACCTTCTTCAAACTCACATTGGAAACCCTGAATTCCGAGCGGGTTGCTTTGAATTTATCTGCTAGAGGTGTTCCGCGAATAAAGTCTTTTTCACCGGAAGGCTTGTCGGTTTTATTGTTCCCGCTGATCTGAAACTCGAGTGATTTGGCCTTCTCCTCAAGAACAGTCAATATTTGCAAACTCTGAGTGATATTTGCGATACGCCTGTCCAGTTCATCAAATTTTCTCTTGGTCACCGCAAAATCGACCTGTTTCGCACGTAATTTATTTACTGCCTGAAATGACTCGTCCAAACGCGACTGCAAGCCGCTCAACGCAGACAAATAGATCCCGATAAAACTCAGAACGAGCAGGGCCGCCAGCAGAATCCCGCCTCCCATGACAGCCGTACGTCCCTCAGGAGGGAGCTTGAAATAGCTGTCCATGAAATATTCAACGCGCTCATTTTGCTTTCCAAACAAAAGATCACGAAAAGGAAGCAACCAGCGCGGAATTTTTTCACTTCCACCCTCTTGAACATCGGTCAATCCAACGCTCATTTCAATTCACCTCTTTCGCAGTTGCTGAAATACTGAACTTCACTTTATCAGAGCCGGGAATACGCTCCGGATCATTCATTTTCACACCATCCAGACTCCGAATTCCCTTGATCAGGCTTCCGATTTTCTCGGCAGTCGCAAGATCGACCGTTTCCCCTTCAATGGTCACTTGTCCGGAAGATTTGACATGAAAGTTTGTGAGATCGAGCGTGATTGACTTGTCGATCGTATTTGAAACATCCCTGAGAATCTTAAGAGGAACGGCGCTTTTTAAGTTGAGAAAATTCTCGATTGCTGCCTTTTTTGATTTCGAATCCTCGTCCATCAGCTGGAACGCCTTGTCGGAATAGCGCTTCATGCTCCAGTTGGTCTCTGCTGCAATATTTTTAAGTACTCCAGGTTCGTTCCCTAATGTTTGCTTCACTTCCGTCTGAAACTGCTTTTTGAGCGCAGCAATTTGATCGTTGTAAAGCCACCAGCGAAGTCCATAACTCCCTGCGAGACAGAAGATGAGCCCTACCGCAAGCAGGGTAAAATTGGAGATTTGCTTGAAGACGGCATCATAGCTGCCGACGAGCGCGAGTTCACCCTTGCGAAGGTTGATCTGCGACTGAAGTTTGCTTGGCACGCCACGAAGTGCAATCGCAAGCGCCTGAGACAAAATTGCCGATTTTTCATCGTCTGCCTCATCCAACTTGAGTCTGTTTTTGTCGAAGTTGAGCGGACGGATGGGAAGTTCAATGGAGTCCTGAAGAAAAGTAGCTATGTTTTTGATACAGGCTGTTCCGCCTGTGATGAAGATTTCTGAAGGAACGAGGCGTTCCTGAGCCTTGAAAGAGTGCAGTGTCCGGATCACCTCTTTGACAAGGTCGGTGGCTGCGAGACCCATCTGCTGGGCAACTTCAAATTCTTTTTCCCGTCCAGGCTGCGGTTTGGCATCCTGCCGGTACTCAAGATAGCTCACTGCGTGCTTGAGTCTTTGCGCTTCACCGTACGTGATTCCCAAGGCTTTTGAGAGCATCTCTGTAATGTAGCGTCCACCCATGCGTATGGTGCGCGCAGTCACGAATTTGTTGTTGTTGATGAGTATCATGGCGGTCTTCATATGACCGATGTCAAGAATGAGTTTGCAACTTTCGCCGAAGTCGTGGATGGGCATGCGCGATTCATCAGGAATCGAGGATTGCGGCGTGGTTTCCAGCTGAAGAAAGGGAAACAAGTTCATATACGTCAAGTAATCGACATCAATCACCTTGGGCTCGAGCTCGAGGTCTTTAAGACCGCCCAAAAATGCTTCGATGTTTTCCTTTCGGCACATGGCCGAGAGAACACTGGTGGCTCCGTTGACAGTTTCAATCACCTGCTGGTCGATAATTGTGTCTTCGAGATTGAACGGTGCTGAAGTTTCGAGCTCATTCTGCACAACGAGAGGGATGTCCCTCTTTTTTACATTTTGAAAAACGAACGTCCGTGTTGAAACCATCAGACCATTCAGGGCTGTGAATGTTCTATCGAATTCAATGGAATTTTCGTTCAGGAGTTGTCTGATTGCAGTGTACTCGATGAGCTCCTGATCGATACCTTCGATTTCAGGCACCGCGACCTCATAAAATCGTTCCACCTTGTAGGCATTGAAAGTATGCGTAATGAGAATTGCTTTGACGCTGTAACTTCCAAAATCCAAGCCTAGAATTTTTTGCATGCTTTTCACCCGCCTCTGGCTCTGCCATCAGCCTTTCTTGCCAATGCTGGCAGTGGCTCTTCAATTGCACCAGTGTAACCGAAGCCCCCTCGTTTCTTCGATGCCAATTCAATGGCTGAATGGTGGGGAGGGTGACAAATCAACAACTCCACAATCCAACTCTGACTGTCAATCGAGCCGGCAACTTGGTAGGCTGACTATGGCATTTGGATCGGAGTGAGGAGTCTTGGAAACCATGCATCGCGGCGGGGAAAGAAAAGAGTCCGAAGAGTTGATTCTCAGACGGATTGCGCGGAGGCTTGACCGTTACCTTACGGAGCTTGAGCGCAATCTTGCCGATTTTCGTGAACCCACCATGACCGAAGCGACAGCTGTTTTACCGATGGTGAAGAAGGTTTTTCCAGCGGTCACGCAATCGGAAGATGCTCTGCCAAGCTCAGGCACTCCTCCACTCTCCAATCCGAGCCTTGGAGGGTCATCTAAAAACTCTCCGCAGCAGACCGACGAGTTGGGTGAAGAGACTTCAATCACAGAACCTCAGATTCCCGCGGTGCGTCCTCGAGTCACACCGCCTCCGCCTCCGCCGCCGCCACCGCCTC
>JBEGJP010000114.1:0-17287 GCA_041184525.1 Pseudomonadota bacterium
GGCATCCGGACGTCTGGCTTACGTGAGAAAGTCTTCCTTCTTCTGTTTCTTTTTCGGAGCGACACGCGCGCCGCGCGATTTTGCCGAAGTCTCGGCCTGTGACATGTCGATGTTCAACAAGGTCTATCATCGTTGGTTGGAAGAGGGCATTTACATGGGGCCCAGCGGTTATGAGGTCGGTTTCCTGAGCACACAGCACAGCGTTCAAGACGTGGAAAGGCTGGTCGGTGTCGTCGCAAAGAGTCTCTGAGACATCTTATTTTTCTCAACTCCGTTTGCGGACCGTGTTGCAGCGTTGCACCCATGCGGAGGTTCGTATCGCGGGTGAATCGTGCGGCACCTTGGCAGGAGGATTCGTAGCCTTGGTGGGTTTTGCGGCGGCAGCAGGAGCACCTTCCCTTGACTCCTCTGGTGTGGAGCGCTTGCTTTCGACTCCGGAAGGTGAACGGCGTGCTGCGCTTGAACCTTTATTCCGTCGTTGGTGGGAGAAGGTGTCTTTGTTGCGTGTGTTCACTGATGCCGAAGGAAAAATGAACGAATCGCTTCTGCAGCAGGGCGCCGGCTCGGGCATTTATCTTGTCAGTCAGTTCACCCTTTTTGCGGACACGCGCAAGGGCAACCGGCCCAGTTATTCGGCTGCCTTGAATGCGGCCTCTGCGAAATTGTGCTTTGATGATTTCCTTGCCTCTGTGCGTGTCGCTGCTCTCGGACGACCGGTGCTCTCGGGTGTTTTTGGCGCTGATATGCAGGTCACTCTGACCAACGATGGTCCTGTGACACTTCTTTTCGATTGCACCGCTGCGGACGGAGTGGTTTCGATATGACAGGCGTGCGCTCCTTTTCTCCCGAACTGCTCCATCGTCTGTCCGATTCCGGAAAAAAAGCACGCCGATTTTTCGAAAATGCAGGGATTCTTCTTCGGGTTCTGCTTCCGCTCTCGGTTCATATTCGTATTTGGTTTGTTTTTGTTCTGATTCTATTGCTGGAGTACGTGCTCTCTGATGCGATGTCAGGACCGTTGTTGTTTCTCATTTGTGCTGCTCTTGCTTTCGTTGTTTTGCAAAAGCTTGTCGACATCCCGCTGCGCTCGCTGCAGCAACTCACCCGTCAAGGTGGTTTCGATCTCAGCGGCACCGTCGCGCCTGTTTTGGGTGCCGATGAATATGCGCGACTGGCCCGCGCCATTCAGGGCATGGGGCGGCGAATGAATTTGTCGATTCAGGAAGCAAGGGAACAAAACAGCCGGATTGATGAGCTTTTCAATGCCATCGGCGAAGGCGTCGTGCTCTGCACGCTTGAGGGAAAGATTCTGAAGATCAACAACACCGTGCGCCGCTGGCTCGAATATTACGGCGATCCCGTGGGACGAGAGTTGATTGAAGTTTTGCGCAGTGTTGAATTGAATGATCGCTTTCAGGGTTTTCTGGAGCGCTGTCGAAAGTACGATTCGACTGCCGATGTGGAAGCAGAGGTTGTGGAATCTATTCATCTCGATGCGACCGAAGCCAAGCGTGTGCGTGCCAAGATGGTGCACGTCCCCTCGGGAACACAGCATCCGGTGTGTTTTATTTTCCTGTTTGATGTGAGCGATCTGCACCGTCTCGAACAGTTCCGCCGCGAGTTTTTTGCGAATGTGAGTCATGAACTCAAAACGCCGATTGCATCGATCCGCGGGTATGCGGAGATTCTCCAAGATCAGTTTGGCACAATGAACAAAGAGACCGCGCAGCAGTTTCTCGGTGTGATCATCAGGAACTCGGAGCAGGTGTCGACTCTTCTGCAGGATATGATCCTTCTGTCCAATCTCGAAAACAATCAACTCCCGCTGTCGCTCAAGCCCTACGATGTGAGGGCGGCACTCATCCGCGTGAAGGACACCCTCAGCCTCAAGGCGAAGGAAGCCGGCGTGAGTGTCGTGATCGACGTGGCTCAAAACGTGGGTGATTTGCTTGTCGACGGTCAGCGTTTCGACTCAGTGCTTTTGAATTTGGTGGACAACGGCATCAAGTACAACAGGCGCGGCGGCTACGTGAAGGTTTCAGTGCGCGCACAGGACGAGGATTGGGTTTTCTATGTGGAAGATTCCGGTCTCGGGATTCCTCACGCAGCGCAGCTTCGTGCCTTTGAACGTTTTTATCGCGTGGACAAAAGCCACGCGCGATTGGGTGGGGGATCAGGCCTTGGTCTGGCCATCGTGAAGCATGTGGTTCAAGCACATGGCGGCAGCATTCAGTTGCGCAGCGAGCCCGGTGCGGGAACCGTTTTTACCGTCACGATTCCTCGTCACCGGACGACACGCCGGATTGCTGCTCATACACCCTTCTGAAAGCGGCGTTTTGGGATACCTTGATTACTTTTGCGACACCAATGAGCTGCTCACTGAACCGAAGTAAATGTCGTAAATCTTGCAGCCTCCCGCAGGACACCCTGCAGCTCCAAAGACGGCCTGCGTGCGCACATCGTTGGGGATCCCCTTGAGGTGCTGCAATGCTTGAGCCGTCGGGACTGCTTTGTTTTCAATTGAAATAAAAGAAACGTTTTTCTGGCTCAGAGGCACGAGTTCGTTGGCATCCGTCCGCCCGTTGCCGTTGGCATCGAACCACAGGCGAAGCTTGCTGAAGACAGGATCCTTTTCATCAATTTTTTGGTCTTTATTGACATCATATTGTGCAAGAGCCGAGAAGCCTTCTTCAGCGCTTTTGTTGTCCTGCACCAAACGCGTGGCTTCGCCGAACAACTCCCTTCCATTGTCGACACGTCCGTTGCCATTGAGGTCAAGAACCAAAAACGCCGCCGTGCGTCCGTCGACCCATCCCACCTGTTCAGCATACCCATCGGCATTGAGATCGAATTCCACATTTGATTTGCTCAGAGCCAGAGTGCTGATCATCTTTCGGCCGGAAAAATCAAGCACGAGCGGGCTGGCAAGGCGCACTTCCTGAACACACTTCTGGGTCCCCTCGACTCCCTGACTCGATTGCGGAGTCACGACGATTTCTATGTCGACTCCCTTCCACTGATTCGGATTTTCTACGAAGTTATTGAAAGGCAGAATAACCTCATTGTTCCCCACTTTTTGAAGTGATGCGGAACTGATCGATTTGGCAGTCATCGTACGGTTTTTGCTTTTGTCGAAAGCCTGAACTTTCCAGAAGGCGGCACTGCCGTTGATCTGCAGAAAAAACTCTTCTCCGCCTTCGCGCCACAGTTTGCCGGGAATTCGTCCTTTTTTGGCTTTTTTTGCGATGAGTTGTTTTGTTTCTTTGTCGACTCCCTCCACACGGGAACCGAACTTCACGCTTGTGCACCCATTATATGAAGTCGATGTTTCCGTCCCGCCACTCACCGGTGCGGTTGCAGTCGGAGCCGGTTGCGCCGTGCTTTCGATCCCCTGATTCACCGCCTGTCCTGAGCTGGAGGGCATCGACACAAATTCCAAATCTGATTTGTTGACGTAGCCCTCCACATAAGTGGCGTCACCAGAATTTGCACAGGGCTCACTCAATGAGGACTTCTCCGCTTGCACAAGAAATTGAGTGTCGGCATCGGCAATGGCATTGACGATGGAGCCCGCCTTCAATTGGCAGTTCATCGTATCGCCGACACGGATGCTTGTGGCCACTTTCGTGCGGTATTCGGGTGTTTCTCCCGCGGGTTGCACAAGAGAAATCACGTCAGGTGCTTTGTTGGAGTTCGGTGCGATGGGCAATTCACCGAGGGTTTCCTTTTTGTAGTAGCCTCTGGCAGCCTTGGGGAGCGGAGGCTCCGTGTTGCATCCAGAAAAGACCCCAAGCGCACCCAAAGTGATCAGAGCTGTTGCTTTCTTGTTTTGTTTCACGCGGACCCCTTTCTCATTTCTGCGAAATGGTTAGGCTGTGAGCGGTTCCAAAGTAGATGTCGTACACTCTGCACCCCGATGCGGGACAGCCTGCTGCCTCAAATGAAGCACTGGTGCGCACGTCATTGGGAATGCTCTCGAGGTGCTGCAGGGCCTGTGAACGAGGCTGTGCAACGCTCTTGAGAGAGATGAACGAGACTTGTTTTTTCGCAAGCGAAACAAGTTCGCCGGCGTCAGTCACGCCATTGCCATTGCGATCAAACCACAGCTGCAGTTTTCCATAGATGGCATCCCGTGCATCAATTTTATGATCGCCATTGAGATCGTACTGGGTCAATGCGGCAAATCCTTCCGGCGCGTTTTTCTTTGCTCCAGCTATGCGGGTGGCTTCTCCGAACATTTCGGAGCCGTTGTCGATGCGACCGTTGCCGTTGATGTCGAGGACCAAAAACGCTGCGCTTGATCCGTCAATCCAGCCGGTTTGCTCGGACTGTCCGTCGGCATCGAGGTCGAATTCCACTCCCGATTGCGTGAGAGCCTGAGTGCGAATGAAGGGTCTTCCCGAAAAGTCCAATACGAGCGGGCTCATCAGGTTGATTTTTTGCTTGCAGGTTTCCGAGCCTTCCACGCCCGCACGCGTTTGCGGGGTGATGATGATTTCGATGTTGGCACCGCGCCATTCGTTGGGGTCTTCTACGAATTTCTCAAACGGGATGATGACTCCTCCGTCCATTTTTTCAAGCGCACCGGAGTTCATCACCTTGGCGTCCATCTTTTTGTTCTTGCTTGTATTGAAGGCCTGTACCTTCCATGCATCGGCTTGGCCTTCGACTTTCAGGAAAAACTCCTCTCCACCTTTTCGCCATAAAGCGCCGGGGATACGGTTTTTTCCACCAAAGGTTTGGGCAAACTGAACCAGCGCTGCGGTTTTACCTGACTTCACCTTGCTGCCGTATTTCACCTTTTCGCACTTGTTGGGTGACATTGAGGTGGTTTCCGTTTGTTGCTGTGCCGTTGGTGTGCTCACTTGCTCGACGCCCTGATTCGAGGCTTGAGGCAAGGGCGACGGCATGGAAACGAAATCGAGATCTTTCTTCTCGATATAGCCTTCCACAAAATCAGCATCACCGGAGTTTTCGCAAGGTTTGCTCAACGATGTTTTGTCGACCTGAGCAAGAAAACGGGTGTCAGCATCCCCGATGGCATGAATCAATTCTCCTGCTTTCAATTCGCAGGTCATGGTGCCGGCGCTGAGTGTCGTCGCCACTTTCGTCCGGTACACTGGAGTTTCACCCGCCGGTTGCACGAGGGAAATGACGTCGGGTGCCTTCTGTGCCTGAGGCGCTATGGGCAATTCACCCAGTGTCTCTTTGCTGTAATAGCCTTTGGCGGGCTTGGGTAAGGGTGGCGCGGTGTCGCAACCTGCCGCCACAGTCAGCAACGATCCTGCGAGTGCTCCGTATTTGTATTTTGCGTATTTCATTGCTCGCTCCATCCTTCCAATAAAAAGAAGTACAAGGTTTATTTCTTTTCAATGAGTCCTGTGAGGGCGGCCGAGAGTCCGGCTGCCGATTTAACAAGAAGAAATTTGCTGAGATCAGCGCCCACAAGCATGACCATGCACTCCTTAGCAGACAATTTCGCACCACCTGCTTTTGTGAGGGTGCATTTGCCCGTGCCCTCACCCAGCATCACGCCCCACAGGCGTCCCGGAAATGCGTTGTTCAGTTTATCGATCGCGTCCTTCAATTCCTCTTCGGTGGGATCGTTGGCTGCGCCGTCGGAAAAGAAGAGTGCTGTTTCAACGTCGTATTTTTTGAGAGCGGTCAGTCCGAATTTGGAATTGAGGGCTTCCTTGATTCCGGATGCATAGTGCGTGAACTGCGGATCTTTGCTGTCGTTGCAGACTCCAGCGCGGAATTCCGCATCAATCGCACTTCGAGGATGGCTAAGAAGGTCGTCCATCGGTTTCAGAGTTTTGAGAACGCTTTCCCGAGCGCTAGGGTCGAGTCTCATGGGATTGAAATCTGCCATGTTAAAGTGAGCCGGATTGGTTCCAAAGGTGATGATGGTGAGACGGACTTGCTCTTTTGCCACCAATTTTTTGCGCATTTCGTCAATGAGGTCGAGAAGCGCATCGAGGCGTTTGCATGTCGGGTCTGTCCCAGCGATTTTGTTTTCCTTTTCATCTACATCCCTCCAGAGTGAGCTGGATTTGTCCATGATGACGTACAAATCCAGCGATTTTCCGGTGGGAAGAAACGATTCGTTCTGCGGGAAATTTTTATCGCTGTTCGTAGGCAAACCTTTAATCCGCACGTCGCTGTCCGATGGCGCTGGTTCCTCTTCGATCGATTTCTTTACTGGGCTCACGGGTCGTGGCTGTTGCGCCGAAAATTGATTTGAATTGCAACCGGTGCACGCAAGAAGTAGCGTCGTAATCCAGCGATAGGGTTGATGCCAACGCGTCGATACCACAGTTGTATTCTCCGAAAATGCCCGAAATTTAAATTCGTACAGTTATCGGAATTTGCATCACTGAACTTTAATCAGCGTCTTTCCAGACCGCACTGACCGCTCCCATCCCTGAAGGATTGCAGGACATTTTCAATGCTGCGCGGGCTGTTTGCAGTTCTTCCGTGCGCTTGTTCAACTCGTTTTGCAAGGGGGCGATTTGCTCTTCGAGGTCTTTGGTCTCATTGGAAAGAGTCGCGGCTTGCTCTTGGAGTGCGGTGAGAAGATTCTGGGCTTCGGTGAAAAGAGCAGAACCACCGGATGTTTTTTCGAGGATCTGAAGCAGCAGTTTTTGTTGGTTGATTTGCGTCTGCAGGCTGGCAAACAAAGCATTTTTGCTGCTTAGAAGTCCTGCCTTGGTATCGAGAGTTGCTTTTGCCGAAGACGCTTGTGCGAGTGTCGGAATATCTTTCCAAAACAGACGTTGTTCCGTTTGAAGTGTGACTGCCCCTGAGGGCAATTGCTTCACGACGCTCAAGGCACAGTGTCCGCCTTTGAGCAGTTCCGGAGTTTTTTTGCAGCCCGATGGGTTGAGTTTGAGGGCGAGGGTTTGCAGTGTGAACGGATTCATAAGGCCTTCTGGAATGCCTGCTTGAGCGCCGGCCATGCGATTGAGTGCGGGTTCAAGGTCGGCTGCGTCATAAGCACGTTCAGCTGAGAAATTTTGGCAAAACAGCTCTTCTCCACCCAGAGACGCAATGGAATAGAGAGGACGCAGGGCCTCGGCGGTTCCTGCGGGATTGGGGAGTGCCGGAGTTTGTGGTGGTGCGGTAATGGGGTGCAGATCTTCGCTTGAGGCTTGCTTTTTGGCGTTGGATTTTGTGCATGCGCTCACAGCAACGAGCAATGTCGTGCAAACCATCGTTTGAGTCGCGAAATAGAACAACGAACTCCTCATAGGTACCCACCTCATTCGGTCTCGCAGGGGTTTCGGAGTCTGCAGTAAAAAATTGAGTCTTTTTTATTGGATTATTTCTTTTCGCCGCGGGAGTTGTCGATCAGCTGGTAGCCGAAGCCGTGCACGGTTTCGATCAGGGCACCAGCATCGCCCAGCTTTTGCCGCAGGCGTTTGACGTGCGTGTCGACCGTTCGGGTGTTCATCTGTCCTTCATATCCCCAGACCCTCTGCAGAAGAGCATCACGGCTCTGCAAACGGCCTGCCCGTTCAGCGAGATACACAAGAAGTTGGTATTCAGTTGCTGTCAGTGCTACCGGCTCGCCCGAAACGAGCACTTTGAACTGTTCCGGATAAATACTGAGAATTCCCAGTCTGATTTCTTTTTCGTCTCCAGAGACAGTGTCCGGAGTGGCGGTTGTTGATTCCGTCTTGGCTACGGCTGACGGGCGGAGGGTTGCCGCACTGCTTTGAAGCACGCCACTGCGCCGCAGAAGAGCTTGCACGCGCAGAAGCAACTCGCGCGGAGAAAAAGGTTTGGTGATATAATCATCCGCTCCAGCCTCGAAGCCGTCGATTTTGTCGGATTCCTGCGATTTCGCAGTGAGAAGGATAACTGGCACTGAAGCAAGTTCATCGCGCGTGCGCATCTGCCTCAAGACTTCTGTCCCCTCGGTTCCCGGCAACATGACATCAAGCAAAACGAGTTGGGGACGCCACTGGAGCATCAGCTCCAGAGCACCCGTGCCGTCAAAGTGCGACTGGACTTGATAGTCGCCCGTAGATTCGAGCGTGAATTTGAGAAGATTGTTGAGATCGCGATCGTCTTCGACGATCAGAACACGGGTTTTGATTTCAGACGTGGAACGTGGGTCTGACACGCGCTTGACCTCCCAGACATACACCAGTGCTCTTAGCAGAGAGCGCGCTGCAGAGTGAAGGGTGTTACAATTTTTCTACAAATTCGACACCAAAGCGCGCGCTTCAAATCTGACGACGGCAGAGCAGGCGTCTTCTAAGCCGGAGTGCCTTCTTCGCGCTGCTTTTTGATTTTTTCTTGCAGCTGCATGATTCCGTCGATCACTGCCTCCGGAGTGGGCGGGCACCCTGGAACATAAACATCAACAGGGACAATGCGATCGATGCCCTGCACCACATGATACGCGCGGTAAAAGCCACCCGAGGACGCGCATGCACCCATCGAAAGAACCCACTTGGGCTCTGACATCTGGTCGTAAATTTTGCGCAGCACGGGAGCCATCTTCTCAGTGATGGTGCCTGCCACAACCAGAAGGTCGGCCTGACGTGGGCTGAACCGGACCACCTCGGCGCCAAAACGGGAGAGGTCGTACTTCGGCCCCATGACGGACATGAGTTCGATGCCACAGCAGGCTGTTCCGAACGGGTAGGGCCAGAGTGAATTTCTTCGCGCCCAATTGACAAATTGATCCACCTTGGTGGTGATGAAAAATTCTTGTCCGTAGCTGTGATGCTTCATGTCCGACTCTCCGACAGGGCACTGTGCTTTCAATACCGACCAACTAATCACAGGTGGGCCGGTTTTGTCGATGGGTTCAGGGGGCAGACTTCATAGGAAAAGCCTCAAGGCTCCCTCTTCACTCAGGCCCGCTTCCAACGTGTCACCAAACCCTAGGGCAGCAGATGTCCATGGGCCATCCACACAGACGATGCCGTGCCTCATTCGAGAGAGGAGTGTGACCGTGTCGTGGTTGCCGTCAAGAGTGAGTTTGGTGAGGGACAGAGGATGGGCTGGGGAGGTGTAGGGTTCCCGCACCGCAAGGAGGAACTGCTGGGAGGTGGTTTCCAAAGGAGCGAGGCCATAAGAGCGGATGGCGGCCGTACTGCCTGCCGGCGTGGCAAGCCAAATGCCGCTGGAGATTTGTTTTTCAGAACGGGTGTGCGGCCCCTCGATGGTGAGTGTGTAGCGGCTCGCCGAAGCGGGATGTTGGTGGCCAAAATAGATGTCATTGAGAGCATAAGGCAGGTATTGGCCCGCCGATGTGCGGGCCACAAGCCTGCGGGCTTTTTTGGGCTTGCGCTTGCCGTCGAGGATGGAAGTGAGTCCGGCCTCCAGAGTCTCGGGGCGCAGGGTGCAGAGGTGCCCCACCGAGTGTTGCGGGACGGAGTTGACCCCGAGAAGGCGCGTGTCGCCTCCGACAAAGTGACTGGTGCGCAAGAGAGTCCCATCGCCGCCCACACTGATGACAAGATTGAGCTTGCTAGTGACTCCCGTACAGACGCCGCCTCTGAAATAGGCGGGAAGCGCTGTTTGCGCAGGAGAAAGATCGTCGAGCGTTTGCAGCGAGAAAGAGAGTTTGAGTTGCGTGAGGAGCGTGAGAAGCGAGTCGAGAGTCTTGCAGTGAGACTCGTGCGCCTCTGCAAGTGCCTGAGTGCTCTGCCCCTCGCGGAGAAAATAGCTGCGGCCGGCCCCCGAGTTGAACTCGTTGGCGTAGCGCTCCAAGGCTGTTCTTTTGTGCACCACTGCCACATCGACGCTGGCGCCCTGAAACGGGGGCATGGCTCGGCGCTCAGGAGCGTCGTCCGTTGAGTTCATCAGCGCAGCAGCTCCACGTTTCTCTTGATTTCCTTGTTTTCGGTGTAGACGTCAAAGAGCTTGCGCTGCATGGAGGAGAAGTAAGTTTGCGCCGCAACGCGCCGGTCGGTGAGCTGCAGACGTTTGAGTTTTTCGGCATCGGGGTTGACAGGAGTTGTGCGGCTCACGAGGCGCACAATGGATTTCCTGCCGCTGAAATCGAGCACAGTCTTGGCCATGTCACCGGGATTTTTCAAGGTGAACAGGACAGCCATGAGCGGGTCTGAGGCGCCGAGGTCGTCAATGAATCGCGCGCGCGGCGTAACAGGCTTTTTGACTACCTTCCATTGAAGTGTGTTCGCTTGAGCAATTTTCTCAACGTCGGCCGCTTTGCTTTCCCCAAGAGCTTTGTTGAGCTCTTTTTCAAGTTCACTCGTGAGATCGGTCTTGATTTTCTCTTTCAAGCTGCGCTTGGCCAATTCTTCTTTTGCGCTTTCATAAGTGCGTTCGACACGTTCACGTGCCTCTTGCCAGCGCAGCAAACGGAAACCGAAAGGTGTGTCGATGATGTCGGAATTGACCTTGTCCTTGTTCAGCGCAAAAGCAGCCGTTGCAGTGGCGGAGTCGATGTTGCTGGCATCAATCCAGCCGATGTCGCCCTTGGCTTGCTTGGCACTGGCATCGTCATTCGTGCTGCCTGCGATATTGGCAAAAGACTCGCCGGACGCAATTTTTGCATTCACAGACTCTGCCAGTTTGCGTGCATCCTCTTTGCTGCGGTTTTTTGCTTCACCTTCGGCACGCTGGGCATCTTTGTGAGAGATGAGGATGGACAACGCACGGACTTGAGCAGGGCGAATGAATTCGTTCTTCGAAGTTTCCCACGCCTCTTTCAACGCCTTTTCATTTGCGGCATCGGAAGCATACTTCTTCGCCTCCTCAGAGATTTTCTTATTGAGAATCTCCTCGCTCGGCTGGACGAGCGCGAATTCCAGATTGAACTCGGTGGCGTCGCGCAGAGCGCGATCGGTCAGGATGGTCTTCGGGGTCACTTCAGGAAGAGACATCAGTGCATTCATTTTTTCCATAGACAAGGAATCGCGCCCTTGTTTGTGAAAGTCCAATTCACTGATGTAGCCGTTTTTCAGGAATTTGCGGTAGAGAGCGATATCGAACTGCTTGGTTTTCTCATTTTGGAATTCTGTCCGGCGTCGGACCCACTGTGCGACTTCCTGATCGCTCGGTGTCCAGCCCAAGCGGTCGGCTTCCTCGAGCATGACTTTTTCTTGGATGATTTGGTTGAGGCCGGACTGGATGTTGGCCTCTCGCCGCCCCGGTTCATTTCCGCTTTGCTGGTTGAGGTTGTCGACCACCCGTTGCAATTCGGTCATGGTCACGTGTTGCGAGCCCACCTGTGCAGCCATTCCCCTTTCGAGTCTTGAACCTCGAGGCGTGACGCCCGTGACAGCGAAGGCGAGCACGCCCAGAGCGATGATCGAACCGACAATGAGCGATTTTGCGCTCGGAGAGAGGAGTGTTTTCGTGGACAACCGCATGCATTCCTCACAGTGTGACTGCGTTGCAAACGCGCATCCGGTCCACAGTGGCCGGAGTTGCGAAAGACAATAGACCTGAAAATGAGCCCTCCAATCTTTTAGCACGCGAGCTTTCTTTTTCAACCAATCGACTATAAATTAGCCGCGTTAGGTAAAAATGCTCAGCAGGTGGAAATCAGCATGCTCCTGTTCCGTAAATACGGTTTTGCGTTGCTTGTTTTGAGTGCAGTTTTATTTCCTTTTGCCTTTTATTCGTCGGACGTGGCAGCGCGGCGGGATCTCTCCTTTGTTGAGAAACTCGTTTACACGGCCAGTCGTCCGGTAGAATTGGTTTTCAACCTGATGGTCCACCAGTCAGGCAACCTCGTCCGCTCCTATGTGGACCTCCGCGGTGCACGTGAAGAGGCCGATAAGCTGCGTGTTGAAAATGCCAAGTTGTCGGTCAAGATGCAGATGCTGCAGGAAGTGGAAAAGGAAAACGAGCGTCTGCAGAAGCTGCTCAACTTTGTACGTCAGGTGAATTTGAAATTTGTGTCGGGTCAGGTGCAGAGCGGCGATCCGAGTTTTCTGTACCGCGCAATCCGTTTGAATCGTGGCGAATCGGAAGGTGTTCAGCCGGGAATGGGAGTGGTCGCTTCCGAGGGAGCGGTGGGTGTGGTGATGCGCACGATGTCCGGCTCGTCGGACGTCCTTCTGCTCAACGACCCGAACTCCAACCTTGATGTGATTGTGGCGCGCAATCGGCGGCGTGGCATGCTCGAAGGCAGTGCGGGGCAAACCATGCTCTTCAAATATGCCGATCGCGGAAGTCGCGTTCTTGTCGGCGATGAAATTGTGACAAGCGGCTTGACTGGGCCTTTTCCGCGCGGGATCGCAGTGGGCAAAGTGGCCCGCATTCGTCTCGAGTCGGACGGGGTGACGCAGGTCATTGAAGTGGAACCCGCTGTCAATTTTGCTGAGGTGTCCGAGGCGCTCATCCTCTTGCGAAACAGTCGGGAGGTGGATGTGATCCGCAAGCTCGGCGGAGTCGATTGGATGAAGAAGCTGGTGGAATCCGTTCCCGGACGCTCGGGAGGCTGATCATGTTTCGATTCCGCGCTTGGCAGGTGCATGCCGGCATGATGATCCTTCTGGCCATGACTGTGGTCTATCTGCAGGCGTATGTCTTCGGGCGTATGCAGTCGCCTTGGATGCAGATCGATCTTGCCTCGGTTCTTGTTGTTTACATTGCCGTGGAGCATCTGTTGCTTGGTGCCGTCGTGCGTATTTTTATTTTGGCGGCACTCATGCATATGTTCTCGGGAGCGCCGGATGGTTTTTATTTGATGTATAATTTGCTTGCCTTGGTGTTGGCGAACGTTTTTGCCAGATTTTTTGCACTTCACAAACTGAGCAGCCAGTTCCTTATTTTTGCCGGTGTCTTTCTTCTCAAGTTTGTGCTCATTTACGGAAGCTTCAGCAAGGCGCAAAGGATTGTCGATGTGTGGAGCTTTGTGGCACGTGTGTCTCCGGGCTTTCTTGTTACGACGATTTTTTCCGTTCCGTTTTTTGCGTTGTTTTCCCAAATTGATGGTTTCTTCGATGCCAGTTCCCGACGTGATCATCGTCAGGAATTGGTTGAGAGCTGAGGGAGGGTTGAGTGATGGCTGACAGTCGTTTCCGCCCCGAGTTGGTTGTGGAGCCGCGCCGGATTTACATCGCCATTTTTATTTTTGTGTTTGTCGTTCTCTTTCTGACAGGACGACTTTGGTATCTTCAAATTCTCAAGGGTAAAGATTTTTTCATTGCGTCTGAACGCAACCGCGTGCGCGAAGTGACCCGTCCCGCCCCGCGCGGACTTATCTACGATCGCAACGGCAGCTTGATGCTTGCCAATCGTCCGTTCTTCGATCTGGTGATTATCCCGCAGTATCTTCAGAACCGCGAACACACCCTTAAAATCGTGTCTGAACTGTTCAGCATCCCTCTCGAGCAAATTGAAAAACGCCTCGCAGAGTCGGCAAGCATTCCTCACTTCGTGCCTGTCCGCATCAAACGCAACCTGACGCTCCACGAAGTTGCAATGATAGAATCCAACAAATTCTTTCTCCCCGGCGTCGATGTCGACACCGCCCCGCGCCGCGACTATCAGCGCAGCGACTCCGCGCATTTGTTTGGCTATTTGGGTGAAGTCACCAATCGGGAACTGGACAATCTCAACAGTGTCTCGCGCGATTATCAGTACCGCGTCGGTTCGATCATTGGAAAATTGGGTGTTGAGAAGAAATATGAAAACAATCTGCGCGGCCTTGAGGGCAAAGACTATCTTCAGGTGGATGCCTATGGTCGTCTGCAATCGTCTTCGACCATGGACTTTGGTTTAAACTCAAGGAAAAACGGTCAACGCGGCAACGATCTTTATCTGACTGTGGATGACGACATCCAACGAGCCGCAGTGGAGGCCTTCCGCAACAAGAACGGCGCGGTTGTCGCCATGAATGCCCAAACCGGTGAAATATTGGCTTATGTGAGCCATCCCAACTTCAGCTTGTCCATGTACCAAGATGGTCTCACGGGCGAAGACTGGCAGTTGCTGCAAACCAATCCCTTCAAACCTTTGCTCGACAAGGTCACGGGCGGCGCCTACCCACCGGGTTCTGTCTTCAAAATCATCACAGCACTCGCTGCGCTGGAAGAAGGCGTGACCAACCCGCAACGGACGTACTCCTGCAACGGAGTTTTCGCATTGGGGAACGGAAAGTGGCGCTGTTGGAAAAAAACCGGACACGGCGTAGTGAATCTGCGGCGTGCCATCGAACAGAGCTGCGATGTTTACTTCTATCAGGTCGGCAATCTGTTGGGGGTCGATCGCATTGCCAAATGGTCGCGTGCCTTTGGCTTGGGTGAAAAGACGGGACTGGACCTCAATATGGAGGTCACAGGCATCGTCCCCTCCACCGAGTGGAAGCTTCAAACAAAAGGAGCTCCTTGGCAGAGCGGTGATACGATCAACGTGTCGATTGGTCAGGGCTACAACCTGATGACACCCATTCAAATTGCCACCATGATGGCTGCCATCGGCAACGGCGGGAAGGTCTTCCGCCCTTATCTGCTGAAGCGCATTGTCGATTCCACAGGACAGGTCCTCGTTGAAGAGAAGCCCCTGTTGCGGCGCAATGTGGCCTTCAAACCGGAAAACATTGCGATTGTCCGAGGCGGACTCGAAGATGTGGTGATGTCTCCTACAGGAACGGGCAAACGCGCTCAGGTTTCTGGATTTAAAGTTGCCGGAAAAACCGGAACGGCACAAACCGCGGCTCTCAAACGCACCAAAGAAAAAGATGTTGAAGAGGTTTCATTTCAGCAACGCGACCACGCGTGGTTTGCGTCGTATGCTCCTGCTGACAACCCTGAAATTGCGGTGGTTGCATTGAGCGAATTCGATGGCGGGGGCGGTGGTGCGCAGGCGGCACCCATCGTACAGAAGGTGCTTGAAGCCTATTTGCGCAAAGCACACCCTGAGAAGTTTCCACTGAGCAAAAAGAACAACCTCGTTGCCGATCGCAAAACTCCATTGTCTGATGCCGCGCCGGCACGCGAGGCACCCGCGGAGGGCGAAATTGAGTCTCGTGATGAGGGCGCTCGCAACGACGACGAAGACATCAGTGATTGAAGAAAGGAGAACCCCGTGATCCTCTTCTGGCAGTTGATCAAGGAGCGCTTCCGCGGAACGCCTTGGTCTTTGATAGCCACTGTCTACCTGCTGGTCGGATTGGGTCTGTTCAATCTTTTCAGTGCCACCGGTGCAGAATCTGCTCCGGCCCGTTTCAACGATCAGCTGCAGTGGGTGTTGCTCGGAAGCTTTGCCATGATTTTCTGGGGTGTCATGGTGGACATTCGTTCCATCGAACGTCTTTCCATGTTGAGCTACCTTATCGTCTGTGCCCTTTTGCTCGCAGTTGATATCAGCGGCCAAATCGCCAAAGGTTCTCAGCGTTGGCTTGCCATTGGTCCTGTGCGCATCCAGCCCAGCGAGTTGGCAAAATTCGTGATCATTCTTATCACGGCGCGGAGTTTCGGCTTCGTCAAAGGGGTGAGCGAATTCACACTCCTCACCCTGTGGCGGCAAATTCTTGTGATAGGAATTCCTTTTCTTTTGGTGTTGGGTCAGCCCGACTTGGGAACGGCCGGACTCGTGCTTCTCATTGCCTGTTTCCAGTTGGCTTTTGTTCGCATCAATTGGACGAGCATCGCGATCGTTGTCTTTTCCGGGCTCACTCTATCGATCATTGCGTGGAACTTTGTCCTCTACGACTATCAAAAACTCCGTGTGTTGAACTTCATCAACCCGATGCGCGACCCGAAGGGCGCCGGCTATCACTCCATTCAGAGCATGATTGCTGTCGGGAGTGGCGGGGTCTGGGGGCGCGGCTTTCAGCAGGGAACGCAGAGCCAATTGAACTTTCTTCCTGAGCGTCACACCGACTTTGCATTTTCTGTTTGGGCAGAAGAGCAGGGGTTTGTGGGTTGTGTGGTCGTCTTTGGACTTTATTTATTGTTGCTTCTGCAAATCTTTCAGGTGGCAGAAAAGGCACGCGATACTTTTTCGGGTCTGATTGCTTTGGGCGTTGCAGGTTTCTTCCTTTTCCACTTCGTCATCAACGTGGCCATGGTTCTGGGTTTCTTTCCTGTGGTGGGTGTGCCGCTTTCGTTGGTCAGTTACGGAGGAAGTCATATGCTCACCGTGATGAGCTGCATTGGTTTGCTCATTGCAGTGGAACGCCGCAGAGCACTTTCGGCTCCTTGAACATTCAACAGTGTGCAGCGAGAAGGAATCACGCATGAATGCACCAGAACAGAAGACAGCGTCCCTTTCGAGATCCAAGGTTTTTGGAGTGGGAGCACTCGTGACCACCGTGTTGTGCGGGCTGGTCCTTTTGTGTGTGCCTAAAAAACCTGAACTGATAGCCGACGCTCCTCAGCTTCAAGCTGTCAGCGCGGCTGTTGCAACGGCTGCACCCTCAGGCCCCGCGCTCTACGGGCGTTTTTGTTCGAGCTGCCACGGCAACGACGGGCGCGCTCAAACCACAATGGCAGGGATGATGAACCCACAGCCGACGAACTTTGTTGTCGGACCATGGAAGGGCCCTCAAACAACCGAAGCGGTTGTCAGCGTTGTGAAGAACGGCAAAGGTGCCATGCCGGCTTATGGGAAGGAAATCAGTGACGAGAGTGACTTGAAGGCATTGGCAGACTACGTTTTGTCGTTGCGCAAAGAAGTCACTCGATGAGAATTTTGGGCATTGACCCCGGCACTCGGCTGGCCGGCTATGGCATCGTCGATCTCGCACCTGACGGTCGCGTCAAAGGCATTGCTGCCGGCGTCTGGCGTTTTGATCCCCAACTCCCTTTGGCGGCGCGTCTCGCTTCTCTTGCTGTTGAGCTTCTTCGTGTTGTTGAATTGTACAAGCCTGAAACGGTCTGTGTGGAGCAGGCTTTCGTGGCTCAGAACATCCGTTCGGCTTTGTTTTTAGGGCACGCGCGAGGGGTGGTACTGGCTCATTCTCATCAGTGCGGACTTGCGGTCCATGAGCTCGCACCCACGGCTGTGAAGAAGGCCGTGCTGGCGCATGGCCGGTCCAGCAAAGAATCCATTGCACATGCGCTCTCGTCGCTTCTGGGAATTTCTTTTGAGAATTTGCCGCACGATGCCAGTGACGCATTGGGTGTTGCCTATGCGCATGCGTTGCGTGAGCGCATTGCGCGCGCGCAGGGAACAACTGTGGCGCTTTTGGTGGAAGAGGAGAGAAAGCGGAATAAGACAAAACGCCGTGCCGGCGGATCGCGCTGGGCGAGCAGCGATCCGCAGCCGTCGGGTCTGCGGCGGCGCAAGCAGGGTTTTGAGCAATTCCTCTTGCCTCAGACGAACAAAAAATAGATTTTTTTTCATC
>JBEGJP010000115.1:0-19866 GCA_041184525.1 Pseudomonadota bacterium
AAATGGGTCATTTCACGTCGTCTTGCGTACCACTCCCAGCGATGAGTCCACCGCCTCCGGTCCGGACGACGAAAGTACCTTTTATTGGTTTCGTCTGACTCCCTCAACTCGGTCGACGGATGTCATGGGGAAGTTTCAGGCCACTCAGGTCAACGTCCAACCTGGCGCATTCATTGGTATGGAGAAGACGGGTGAACCTGTTGCGATTGCAATTGTCAAATCGCGGTATGAATCTGATGCATTGGACGGTCCTCCCTCCGACCAATCTACGCGCGTTTCCCTCATGCGGTTCTTCTCAAATTCTGTTCGAGAGAAGCCTCTGTTTACATCCAAAGGCAATATCACCGAGCTCGGCGCATCGATTGCTGAAAATTCAAGGCAAACTCACATTTCATGGCTGTTCGCACCAAAGCGCGGGAGCTCTCGTGTGATTCAGGCCCTTTCTCTGGAGCGCTCATTTTATTCTGAGGGTGTTTTCTCCAGCACGGCGGCCGTTCCCGCAGACCAAGGAATATCAACTGAAATCGGCTATGAGGGCAATGACCCATCAATTCAGTTCCTGACCGCCGAAAACAAACAGATACCCGTGCTCGGCTGGTGGGGAAAGATTGACTCCGATCTCGCGGTACTCATGCATCTGATCTCGGTTCAGCCGAAGTCAAACCGTGCGTCCTCGCGAGTACCATCAAAAACTGCGTCTTCAGGCACACCGTTCAATCCAACGATGGCCATTCTGCCCCCCAAGAAATTCAATCGGATATTGAGCTTTTATATTGCACCAAACACATCTGAAAAAAATGTTATGATCCTCTCCAATCGATCTGAATCGGCGGAATTGCAGAAAGAAACTATCCTCCACGCATGTACATTTTAGGAAGAGCATCTTGAGAATTGGGAGAGACAGAAACAGAATTCATCTCAGACTTCCTTCCGGCTTTGACGTCGAAGACGAACAGCAAGTGATGAAAGTCCTCGCGTCTTTGCATCACAATCCTCCTCATGATTTCCAGTCTGCTTCGCAATGGTTCGAGACTTTTTCCGAGCTTTCTGATTCGGTCAATGAAATTCAAACTGAACTCGATCTCCTGACGTCGCTCGAAATCAACAACAATCAACACACAACACGCCTCGCACGCTTCGAGAGTGGCATACTCAAACATCTGATGGACTCACGAGCAGATCTTATGGATATTTACCTGAGTTCGGCTTGGCGCACGGCGATGCATGCCGATGATTCCGGCAAAATTGCACGCGAATTGCTCGCTCGAAGAAAATTCACATCACCGCGCCTCTCCGCACTCCAACTCGAAGAAAATGCACTTGTCCGCGAGTATAAAAAATTTTCGGCGACTGCGACCTGTAGTTTTTTTGGCCGTCAGATGCCCATCGGCGTCGTCATTGGAAAGTTCAATGATCCTCGTCCTGAAATCAGAAAAGAGGCGTTCCACGCCCATTGGAAGACAATCCGAGCCCAACAAAATCAACTTGAGAGTTTATTCACAGAGCTCCTCAAAAATCGTCTCAAGCAAGCCGAGGCAGCAGGGGCTCGGTCCTACGTCGAATTGTGCTTTTCTGACTTGGGAAGATTCGACTACGGGGAGGCCGAGTGCAGACAGCTGCGGCAGAGCATTGTTGAGAAAATCGTGCCACTGGTTTCCAACCTTCAGTCTCATCAGACTCTGAGTCTGGAGACGCCCACTCTGCGCCCTTGGGACTCCAATTGCTGGCCGCTTTTCACACCTTCTGAGCAGCCATGCCAAGGACATCTGCCCAGCATGCTGGACGCCTGTGAACGCATCCTTTCTCAAATCGATACAGGCTTTGGAATGCTCTTCAGGAGAATGCGCTCTGAAGGCAACATCGACATTGAGCCGCGGGCCAATAAGGCTCCGGGGGCATTTTGCGTCATCTTCCCTGAAAGCCAGAAGCCTTTCGTCTTCGGAAATTTTGCTGGGCACTTTCGCGATGCGTTTACTCTCCTGCACGAATTCGGGCACGCCCTGCACGGAGCAGCAACGACCCAAATCAAAAATCCATTGCTGCGACATCCCGGCTTGGAGTTCTGTGAAGTTGCTTCCATGGGATTGGAATTCCTTGCACAACCTTTTCTCAACGAATTCTGGCCGCGGGCCGGCGATGCGCAAAGAGCATGGAAGCTCCATTGCTTTAATGCTCTTCAATTTTGGCCCTTCATGGCACTGATCGATGAATGGCAGCATATTGTCTATGAGAACGCGATTCTCGATGCGGGCGAGCGAAATTCAATTTGGGCCAAACTCTCCGCCAAATACCGTCCTCATTTGGATTGGTCAGGACTCGAAGAGATAGAAGAACTGGGATGGCTCAGCAGACCACACCCCATGACGGCTCCGTTCTATTATATTGATTATGGAATCGCACAAACCGGAGCCCTCCAACTCTGGGCCTCAAGCAAGTCCAATTACCGAAAGGCAGTTGAGAGCTACATCCAAGGACTCTCGCTGGGAGCGCAACGGACGCTCCCTGAACTCTTCGCTGCCACGCAATTGAAATTTGATTTTTCTCCCGAGTGGATTGGCTCATTAGGACAACTTCTTTATTCCGAAATCGTGCCGCCGGAGAAATAAAAAAGGGCCCCGCTTGGGGGCCCTTTTCGTTCCTTCGTTTCGAAGCGAAAGAATTCATTTACGGATGTTCAGTGCGCCGATCAGAGTCGTATAACGCCCTTCATCGTTGCTGCGCAGATAGTCCAACAGGCAGCGGCGCTGGCTGACAAGCTTCAAAAGTCCTCGGCGTCCTGAGTAGTCTTTCTTGTGAACTTTGAAGTGCTCGGTCAGCGTATTGATGCGCTCGGTGAGCAATGCCACTTGGACTTCCGTTGAGCCCGTATCATTCGCGTGACGCTTGAACTTGCTGATAATCGCTTCGCGTTGCTGAGCGGTCTGTTGCATGGTAATTCTCCTCGCATGCTGTTGTGCGGTAAATACCGCGTTTTATCAGGTCTACAACCAGACTGGGGTCGGCCGACCAAGCCTAAACCACCTCACCAGTCGTGACCTATCCGACTGGCTGGGCTAGCACCCCATCCAGAGAAAGGCAAGCCACATGTCTCCCGTCCTGCCCGCGGGCTTTGGTCTTGGTGGCCATTTGGCCTCCTGCCTGACGGGGGCTGGTGTCCTGACGGAGCCACTCTCCGAGCCGCTCCAGAAAGCAAACGAATCCCACGATCACAGAATGTTGCAGGCGCTGATCGCCTCTATGCAGGGCGCAGGAATCACCAATCCGAACCCCGCGGTCGGCTGTCTCATATTCCAAGGCAATCAATTGCTCGCGACCGGTGCCACTGAGGCCTACGGCGGCCGGCACGCGGAGAGGGTCGCTTTCAACCTTCTTGAACAGAAGAGCCTGCCTCGGTCCAACCTCGAGGTGTACGTGACTCTCGAACCCTGCTCTCATCATGGCCGCCAACCCCCGTGCTGCGAGCTTTTCAACGCGTCCGGCATTTCTCGCGTCCATGTGGCCACCCAAGACCCCAACCCTCTGGTCAGTGGCAGAGGGCTCAATTACATTTCTCAACTGGGAATTCCGGTGCATGTCATGCAAGGAAAAGCCGTTCAAGCGATCACGGCTTGGCACCTCCCTTTTTTAGTTGCGCATGCTTTAGGTCGCCCCTTCATTGCCGGCAAATGGGCTCAGACGCTGGATGGTGCCTTGGCTGATGCAAGCGGGCAGTCCAAGTGGATCACAGGCAGTGAAGCTCGCGCTTATGGACACTGGCTACGCCTCAAATACGACATCACAGCTGTCGGGTTGACCACCTTTCTTGAGGACCAACCTTCGCTGACGGTGCGCGATTGTTGGCGGCCCAGCGAACGTCAACCCTCGATCTGCATCATGGACTTGCTGGGCGAATGTGATCCAAAATCAACTGCTTTCATGGCCTCTTGGTCAAAGTTGAAAGAGGCTTCTTCAGATCGAAAAGTGGCTTTGGTTTGCCCGCGGTCTCACGCAAGTCAGATCGAAAGTCGAGGACCTGCTGGTCTCACAATTTTACCCTATGATCCTCTTCCGCAAAACAAATCGCCACTTGCTGATGCAATGAAGGAACTTTGGAGCAGCACCGAATTCAAATCTTGGTTCGGCCGCAGTCCACAAAGCATCTTTGTCGAAGGAGGAGCGCAGCTGCTCTCTGCCTTCCTACAGGCCGATCTCCTCGACGTGTTGCATGTTTTCGTGGCACCCAAAATACTGGGCAACATGGCCCGCCGCGTTTCAGCGTCCATCCATACCTCACCTCAGCTTTCAATGGCCGCACATTTTGACATCCTCTCCACGTCTCAGCTCGGCAGTGATATGCTCCTGGAACTGGCCCCCAAGCGCATCGTGGACCGTTTTTTCGCACAAGGACAAAAGTGAAATGATGACTGTGCCTGAAAATTCGAACCCGACTGGGAGATCTGAAGCTCAGCTGGTTGTTTTCAGAGCCGACAAGTTGAGCCCTTTATTGTTGCGCTTTCTCAATCGCCTCAAGCAAAACGGCAAGTCAGTTCACACCATTTCGGCCTACCGAAACGACCTCTCAATTTTCTGTCAATTCCTGCTGGAAGAAAAAATCGATCCCCGTGACTTTCAATCGCATTTTCAGGAACGCTGGATCGCCTATCTCAACAACCACGGTCGCAAATCGCCCGCGAGTATTCGCAGAGCTTTGATGAGTGTCAGAACATTCCTGCACTTCCTCATCAAGGAAAAAGTCATCGAACGCTCGCCTTTGCTTGAAACGAAATCGCCTCGTCAACCGGCTCACGATCTTCTCATCATCCGACCGGAGCATTATTTCCGTCTCTTGAATACACTCAGCTCCAAAGATCGTGCAGCCGACCCCAAAGCCGTGAGAGATCTTGCCCTGATTCAACTCTTGGGAGAGTGCGGACTCAAGGCCAGTGAGGCCTCCCAAATGCGCTGGTCCGATGTGCTTTTTGAGGGCGATCCAAAACAAGAATCTGCATCAGTCACGCTCCACGTCACAGGTCACAACCAACGCGTTGTCAAAGGAAACTCTGACATTGCCCAAGCACTGTGGCGTCTTCGTGAAACACGGCTTCAACTCAATCTCAATTCCGGCTTGCAGGATAAACTCTTCTTCGGATTCCTCAACGTCAGTCGTAAACTCAAATCCGACGGCCTGCATCGACATGGCATCAAGTTCATCGTCTACGAGATCTGCGAGGAAATTTTGGGCGTCCCGTACAACTCAGAAAGCCTGCGCAACCATGCCATCCTACGATGGCTCGAATTCGGTTTAAGTGCCCAACAGGTCGCACAACTCGCGGGTTATTCCTCATTGAACTCATTGGAACGCTTCAAGGCCAAGACACGCAGCAAAAGAAAACCCAAGCGACAGTCAAAGAACAAAACTGAAAATCAGAACACAAACTCGCCGCAAAAAGACAGTGTCCGCCCGAGCCACGCGAAGGTGATGGAAGGGGCTTCGAAAGTATGATTCCAAATAAAATCGGACATTGTGAAATCATCCAGCTCGTTGGCTCAGGCGGTCTCGGAGAAGTCTATCGAGCCAAGGACACCCGAACCGGTGAAATTGTTGCGCTCAAAAGACTCCATGACAAATATCAAAACAATCCGAAGTTGCTGGGTTTGTTTCACAAAGAGATCCTGATGCATGCGCAGGTGTCACACAAACATTGCGTCAAGTTCAAAGAGGCGAACCTCACACCCCCTCATGCTCACATCATCACCGAATTCATCGAAGGTCTGAATTGCCACTACCTGCTCCGAAAAGTGGGGCCGGTTCCGCCTCTGATTGCCTGCTCTATTGCATTGGATCTTCTCCAAGGCCTCGACCACATCCACTGTTTGGATATCGTCCATTCCGACCTCACCCCTGCCAACATCATTCTGGAAATCACAGGACGAACGGTCCTTGCCGACTTCGGATTGAGTTGCAAACAAGAGGTTGAAAATTACGAAGGGATGACCGTGGGAACCCCCGGTTATCAAGCGCCGGAGCGTCTTCTCCGCGATCCCATGACGCGGGCTGCCGACATCTACAACGCTGGTCTCATTCTCCACGAGTTGCTTCTCGGTGAAAGGCTGTTCACCAACCCTGACCCCAAAGATGTGATGGCACGCATGAAGGCCCTTCCCATCCGCATCCCCGCCAGCGGCGATCCGCAGGTTGACGATTATCTCAAGCGGATGCTGAAAACAGCCCTCAGCATTCAAGCCAACAAACGATTCCCTTCGGCACGTGATTTCATGTATGCCATCTATCAAATACTGAAAGCCTATGACATCCGCTACACGCGCCGAGCGATCCTCCAATGGATGGTTGATATCAAACTGACATCGCTTCCACCCGCAGAACCTCGACAAAACATATATATGCGATGAAAAATTCTGACCGGTACAGAATTGTTTCTCTCGTCCCAAGCCTCACTGAGACGCTTTGTCATTTCGGGTTGCAGGACTCCATTTTGGGTTGCACCAGTTTCTGTGTCGAACCGCGTTCACTGCGCAGAACCGCCCAGTCTGTAGGTGGCACGAAAGACGCAGATTTGAAAAAGATCATCGATCTCCAACCCACGCATGTGATTGTGAATTTGGAAGAGAACACCGCATCGATGATTGAAGAGCTCAAGAAACTCTCACAGAGTCAAGCATTTCAATTGGTCGAGACCTTTTTGGAATCACCGGAAGAGAACTTTGCCCTGATCGAAAAGCTCGGCCAAACTTTCAATTTCCAAGATCAGGCTGCGGACTGGTGCCGATCCACGCAACAGCAACTGGACATGCTGAAAAGCAAAATGCAGGGGATAGAACCCTTTCGTTTCGCTTATTTTATCTGGATGAATCCATGGATGGTGGCCGGAGACAAAACATATATTTCACGGACGCTGTCACTCATCCAAGGCGAAAATGTCGTCAACACCGGAAGAGAGTTGCATGAGCGTTATCCAGTCGTACAGCCTGATGAACTGATCAATTTATCACCCGATTGGCTGCTTTTTTCTTCGGAGCCGTTCCCGTTCAAAAATCGGCATATCGAAAATTTTTTGCAGTCCTCAAAAACAGATCTGAAATTTCTGAAAGTCGACGGACAAGCTATGAGCTGGTATGGCAGTCGATTCTCGCTCACGATTTCTAAACTGGAGAATCTCCATGAGCAATTGGTCAAAAAATAGCAGAGTCTCTCTTCTCATTGCCATCCTGTTCGCCCTCACTCCACTGAACATCTCTGCCCAAGTGACCGGCACAGAGCGGGGCAACTCTCATAACAACAGCGCCGTGCAAACTCCCACCTACATGGTGGTTTCGTGCAATGATGGTGATACGTGCCGTCTTAAAGGAGCTGACGCAATTGAAATCAAAGTGCGTCTGGTGGGAATTGATGCCCCAGAGAATTCTAAGAAACGGCGCAAAAAGATCACCGAAGGACAGCCGGGGGGAGAAGAAGCCAAAAACTTTCTCAACTCTCTTGTCGCCGGAAAGTCAGTCACTCTGAAAAACTACGGCAGCGACCCTTACGGAAGGAATCTTGCCGAGATTATGATCGGAAACCAAAACGCGAACCTCACCATGGTTTCAGAGGGCTGGGCAGAAGTGTACCGCGGAAAGGCACCGCGCAACCTCGATATCGACGGATACCAAAAAGCACAATCGGAGGCACAAAAAGCGAGAAAAGGAATTTGGAAATTTTCATCTTACGAAAGTCCAAAAGACTGGCGAAAGCGAAACAAGAACAACTGATAAAACCTATACGGACTCTATGTGTTCAATCGACTTCACTGCCTGAAGCTTCACTGACCTTGGCCTTTCTTATATTCTTAAAAAATTCCAAAACATTCGAGGCCACAGCTTCCGGCAATTTTCCTCTTTCCATAAGGCACTCCAAAGAAGCCTCAGAAATTTTTTCGATTGTGCCGAATTCCATAAGCAAATTTTTTCTTCTTTTTGGTCCCAAACCGGAGATCTCCGAAAGGACGCTGCGCAAACTCAACTTGTCTCTCTTCTTCCGGTGAAAACTGATGGCAAATCGGTGCGCTTCATTTCGCAGTTGAGTCACAAGCTGATATTCCGGCGACGCCGTCTTCAAAATCCGTGTTTCGGGCTCAACATCGGGAAGGAGAAGGTTTTGCTCATCCCGTCTTGGTACAACGATACGCTCAGAGCTCATCGTGACCTTTTGAGAGCTAAAACTCCTTGCTGTGCGCGATTTTGCAATTCCATAGAGAGGCACGGAATCAAGTCCCAGACTTTTCAAAAGCCACCCCACCTCACGCACCTGAGGCTCGCCTCCATCAATAAGCAAGACATCAGGAACTTCAGTCCTGCGTTCATTTTTGAAGCGTCTTCGAATGACTTCTCTTAAGCTTGCAAAGTCGTCTTGTCCGACGACATCGCGGATGATGTATTTGCGATACTCCGGTTTTGCGGGCTGACCATCCCTGAACACCACACCGGATGCCACAGTCGATCCTCCTTGAAAAGTCGAAATGTCATAGCATTCAATCCAAGTCGGAATTTGCGGCAAGGTGAGAAATTCTTGAAGTGCCTGCATGCGCCTTTGCGAAGTCTCGTCTGAGCTCAAACTGTCGTGCAGCTTTCTGCTGGCATTTTCACTGACCATGGTGCACAAACCCTGAAACGATTCAATAAAAATCTTCCTCTGCGCACCTCGCATTTTTTTAGCTTCAGAGGGCTTTATTCCCATGCAAATTTCAATGGGATTTTCTGTGCGTCCTTCTCGTTGTGCTTTGTCTGACTCAAGCAATATCAAAAACTGCTCAAGATGCTTGAGACGCTCCTCGTTCAAAAATTTCTCGCCGGCCGGAAGAAAAATGCTCGCTGGAATCTCATGTGACACGTAGAACTGACCCAAGACCTGCTGGACAAATTCTGCTTTCAATTGAAGATCAGAGCGTTGTTCTGCCGTTCCTGCGTCAGGCCCCGCCAGCCGCTCAAGCCCATCGCGAATCAAGTGCGAATGGGCGCCAATCAATTTCCCGTCTCGGACAATCGCCATGTAGACTGCAATGGTCTCTTTGCTCCATGCAAAGTCGAAGACATCGGCATTGAAACCGGGGAGCAGAGTCACACTCTGTTGCTGAGCCAGCTTCTCCAAAGCGCGCAACTGGTCCCGCAGTGACGCTGCCACTTCAAAATTCATATTTTTTGCGGCCACAGTCATATCATTCTTGATGACTTGGGTGAGCTCCTGAGTTTTGCCGGACAGCAGAGCAACAACCCGTTCCACAAGTGCCTGATAGTTTGCTTTTTCCACGGGCAGTTTGCATGGCCCCAAACAGCGCTTGATGTGAAAATAATTGCACGGCCTCGTGACTGTTTTGAACACCTGCGGGGTGCACTTTACTAGCGGAAAAAACCTTTGAATGACGCCCTGCGTTGCATGCAATTCGGCTGCATTTGAATAGGGACCAAAATAAACCCCGCCGTCGTTTTTTCGTCTGCGGGTTTGCAGCACACGCGGCCATTCTTCATCCAGAGTCACTTTCAGATAGGGATAGGTTTTGTCGTCCCTCAACAGAATATTGTAAGGTGGTTTGTGGTGTTTGATGAGGTTGTTTTCGAGCAGCAACGATTCGTTCTCGTTGTCCACGACGATGAACTCAAAATCGTTGATCCGGGCCACCAAGGCTTTTGTTTTCGGGGTGTGACGGTCTAACCCGCTGAAATAACTTCTCAAACGATTCTGAAGATTTTTTGCTTTACCGACGTACAAAACTTTCCCGTCGGCGGATTTATGGATATACACCCCAGGAGACGTCGGTACCTTTGCCAATTTCTCACGCAATGCGGCTAATCGTCCGATGACTGTCAACTCTCATCACTCCTAAGGAGAGGCTCTCGTGAGTCCCAACCCCCAAATACACCTGACTAACGATTCCTTTCTATACGCCTGTCAGTCCGAATTTGCAGCCCGTTCGAAGAAAGACGGCTCATTCAACTCACACATCCGTTTTGAACCCTTTCTTATCGGCGGACACAAAAGGCCTGAGCAACCCACTTGGAACGATTTCCAGCAATTGGTCCGTGCCATCATGGAGCATCACATCAGGGTGACTCCTCAGTTTCGCCGTCACGAACCCCTCAATCTCGATACGGTGGCTTATTTCACGTGCGCAATTGCAACGTTGTTTGCCGACCTCGAGACGGCTTGCAAGGAAACCTTTGGGCTTCATCTTCCCAGCATTCCATCGGAACCTCCCGAGTACTCAACAGAAGTCCCTGTCTCAAAGGCTCTTCTCTCGAGCAGAACCCGATACCTCGGTGAACTCCTCTCTTCAGCAAGCGATAAGCAAGAAGCCTTTGCCGGATTCCCGCTCGCCGGAATTGAGCCGGCATCTGCCACAGAACAGGAAAACATCTGGTCTTGTGAAATTTGGGATCTTCTTGCCGATGCTATCCACTCTGTATTCGGTGAATATGCCGATACGGCGATGGGATTTGCCTATTGGAAATACCAGCAGGCAGCTGCCTCGACAGAAATTGACTGGCGTATTCGGCCTCCTGTCGGTGAAGCCTATGCCAAGGCTTTCAAGCCGCTCCAGCGCAGCGCGCGAGGTGATAGACCCTCGTTTGGCGGCGGAGGAGACCGTCCCCAACGCGACTCACGCAGAGAGAGAAACAACCCCTCTGGTGAAGGCAAACGTGAAGCACCCCAACGCTCCGGCAAACCTGAACGGGCTGCGTCAGGCAGTGCTGAACGTCCACGTGAAGCCTCTGCACACAGCGGAGAGCGTCATCAGAGTCCACGTGAAGCCTCTGCACACGGCGGAGAGCGTCATCAAAATCCACGTCGTCATGCAGGGCCCGAACGCGAAGGTCGGCCCAACAACGCACCTACGAGCGAAGAACAGCTGACCCACGCCCTGCAAGAGGTCCGCGAAGCTGCAAGTCAGTTGCAGAGCAACCCCAATCTCTCTGAAGTGGCCTTGAAGCCGAGCAACAGTTTCATCAGAAGACAGCAGCACTCGCTTGCGGTCGAACTCGGGCTCGACACTGAAAGCAGAGGGGAAGGCCGCGATCGCGGCGTGGTCCTCAGGCTTGCAAGCCAAGGCCCTGCCTGATTTTCAGTCCCTCCTTCGAAAATCAGTAGCCCGACACAATCAGGTTTGAAGACAACAACGGATTCACGCATGGAAGCGTGATGCCAAACCTGAAGTTTATGAGATTCAACCCGTCAGCCCCCCCGAGCAGCCAGCTCACACTTCTTTCTGCTTTAATTCCGACTTTCTCGCTCATCCTCACAGTGTTCGCACTCATGGCATTGCCCAAGAGCCACCCCAGAGACACACTCCTCGTCCTGTGGTCAGAGTCAAATCTCTTCCGAGTGCTGAGAAAAGAGCTCGTGACAATCCCGATTCAGGCTGATCTTGAAGAGCTCAAATGCAACTTTCTGGCGAACCGGCGCATCAGCGATCCCCTTTTGAAATTTCAGTTTCAATCGTCCGGCCTGACACATCTTTTGGCCATCTCTGGCGGACAAACAGGACCTGCAGCCTTTGCTCTCACCCACTCCATCCTTTCCATAGTCATTCTCATCTGGGGCAAACGCCAAAAACACATCTCAATGGCTGCGCTCAAATTCATCCGCAATGGCGGCGCGATCCTTCAATTTGGCGTCGTGCTTTTTCTTGTCGGACTTTATCAATCCACTGGCGCGTTGGGACGTGTCCTTTCTTTCACAACCATCAAATTCTTTCTCTTCACTGCCCGAGAAGCAAATTCATATCCGGCATCCCGTGCGGTCTGGCTCAGCCTTCTTTGGCCCGCGCTGCCGTGGCTGACACTCGCCCTGATCGGTCAGAATCCAGCCACGGACTTGTCATTCCAATTGTCACTTCTGGGAGGTCTGGTCCTCAAACTGAGTTCACATCTTGTTGCAGGATGTCTGAAGGAAAATGAGAAAAAAGGTGAAAATGAAAACAACTTCGCATCAAAGATGCAGAAATTGCTGTTCACATTTTCCATCTGGGTGACCGTCACAGCAGCGACAAGTTGCTTCATGTCTCTTCTATGTTCCGTCTACTGGCCATCACAAAATATCATGGATCAAATACAAGCCAATTTGATTGCGGGCCCGCTCGTTTTAATTTTTATCACGCCGTTGAGCTTGGCCATCGATTTTGCCGTCTTGTTCCAATGGCACATGCCGGTTTCATTCCTCTGCAAGCTCTTCTCTTATGCTCTCCATGCACTCAAATGCATTGCGGAAGCATTCTCCGCAGGGCCTGCTTCGGTGCCTCCGGCGGAGAGTGCCCTCGCGCTTGCGCACGGGCTCACTTCACATCCGGAAAAGAACTCGCATCACTTTCTCTTTTGCATTGTACTGGTCCATCTTATAACCCAAGCCACCGGAATAACGATGGAAAAAAGAAAATGACTGCTGCAACGACCGTCGGGTCAGGAAACCGTCTGATCGACCAAAAACTACAGAAATTCTGGTAATCTTCCGACAGGACCTAAAGGAGGGGTGCGATGAAAGTGTTTCCTCAAATCACTGCTTTTGCTCTTGCGATTTTCTTGTTGCTTGCCCCCGACTCAAGGGCCTTGGCAGCAGGCAAACGCGATAAAAAAAGTTTGGAGAGCAGCAAGACTGTAAAATACAAATCCAAAACTGAAGTCAACTTCGACGATGCCACTATCGAGGGTTCTGTTCGAACACCCTATGGACAGTCTCTCAACTCCCGCGATCAAAACTTCAACCGAAACTTTATCAAGTACCGCAAACATTTCCACGACCAGATGCTTCTGAGCACAGGCGGATTGTCTCCTTGAATTCCAGAATCATTTTCTATCACTTCTCTGCGCTGAGCATCCTGTTGAGCTCTTCTTCAGCAATAATTGGTATTCCCAGTTTGGTAGCCTGAGCATACTTCGAGGAGCCCGAAGCCTCGTTGCAAACAAGAAAATGTGTTTTTGATGTCACGCTGCTGGCAACCTTGGCCCCCACGTTTTCCAATTTTTTAACGTAGATCTCTCTTGGCTGAGAGAGAGAGCCAGTGATGCATAAATTCTTGCCTGACAGTGGATGATCAACAAACAACGCTTTTTTCTGAAGGCTCTCGTCATCTTCGACTTGGACAACCTGCAAAAGCGCATCAATCCAATTTTTTCTGGAATGCAGGGACTCTATAAAATCGGCCGCTGATTTGCCGGCCCAGCCCCGTTCCAAAGAAAGCTCATCCGGAGTTGCATTCATAACATTCTGCAAAGAGGAATATCGTGAGGCCACTTCACGACATTTGACTATCCCACCTCTCTTCAAACCAAGGGCAGCGAGAAAAACAGCAAGCGGTATCTTCTTTTTTGCCTGAATCGATGCCACGAGATTCTCTGCTGAACGTTTCGCAAAACCCTCGAGCTCAAGGACCTCTTCCACCTTCAACTTAAAAAAATCTGCTGGATTCGAAATCAATCCAGCTTCCCTCAATTTTGCGACTGTTTTCTCGGAAAGCCCTTGGATTTCGAGAGTCTGAGCAAAATAAAGAAAACTTTCCTGATCTTTGGGTGCGCAGGAGATGTTCTGTGAGCAAAACATATCAGGGCCCGCGCTCAAAAGCGGAAAGCCGCAAGGACATGCCTCCGGAAACTGGTACGGCTGAGGTGCAGGTTTCTCGAGGCCAATGATGGACGGAATGACTTCGCCGCTGCGGGTGATCCGAACAAGAGCACCTGGTGCATAGCCCCCAGCACGAATGAAATCAGCATTGTGCAGCGTTGCATAAGAAATCATCGCACCAGACAGTTGAACCGGTTGCACTTGCGCCCGAAATGTGACCTTTCCACTGCGTCCGATGCTTGTCTCAATTGCCAATATTTCTGTTACCGCCGACTCGCCTTCCATTTTGAAAGCAAGACTTCCACGCGGATGATGACTGGTTGTCCCCAACGCTTCGAACAATGGCTCGTCATTGAGTCGAAGAACAATTCCGTCGATCTGATGATCGCGCGCTTGCTTGAAGGCGGCTATGACTTGGTCAGACAGAGATTCTCGCACCTCTGTTCCTGCCAACAACCGAGTTGTCTTTTCTGGCAGGCCTGTATCGAAACCAACTGATTCAAGCCATTTGAGCTTTTCAAAATAGGTGGTTCCCAAGATGAGAACCATTTGCTCCGCTTCCATCAGTTGCTCGTCGGCTCCCTGTCCGCTGCGCTGATATCCGATCAGGTCGTAGGAGCGAAAACGCAGCACATTTAAAACATCAACGGCCTCATCCACTTCTTTCCTGCCAAATGTCCCGGGCACCGCATTGCGGTAACTGTCAAACCGATCAGAAAAACGTTCGAATTCCTGTATCGGGAAGTACATTTCACCTCGTATTTCAAATCTCATCGCGCCATTGGTTTCCGGCATTCGGATGTGTTTAGGCACATTCAAGACATGCATCACATGTGCAGTGACATCTTCTCCCCATTGGCCATTTCCGCGCGTGCTGGCGCGCACCAGACGTCCTGAAAAATCGTATTCCAATGACAAAGCCATGCCATCGACTTTGTCACTGATGACAATTTCCCTGCCTTCGGCAAAATCCGGCAATTCGGAAGGTTCATACGTCTTGGACAGCGAAAGCATGGGAGGGCGGTGCGGTACTTTTCCTACAGTCTCTTTGACTTCATATCCTACGAAACTGAGAGCTGGATGATGCGGATCAAGGCTGCGGAGTTCATTTTCCAAAGCATCAAACGCCTCGTCGCTGATGGCAGGACGCCCCAGATAATAGAGTTCCTTATAAAGCAGAATCTGTGAGGCCAGTTTTTCTGTTGTCGTATTTTTATGAGAATTGGAAATCTCTGGGCGCATGCTTCATCCACTCCTGTCGCTGGCCCAGAGTGGCTTGAAACGAATCACGCTTCAACTGCGCCCGCTCAGTTTTCTCCCGCAGGAGAGGAAAAGGCATCCGCACGCAAGACGATTCTTCTTTTCCGGCCAGACTGCCCCAGTGCCCCATGGTCCCAACCGGCATACTTGAGTTTCACTTTGGACCCGTCCTGAACGATAATTTCCGCATTTTTATTGAACTTTATCTCAAGTTTTCCGGCGTTCTGCTTGCCTGAATAGATCCTCTTGCCATCAGCCGTCACTTGAACATCAATTGCATCAATTAAGGTCAAAACCGCTGCACGGGCTCCTGTCGCTGCACTCACAGCAGGTGCCGCTCGGCTCTCTTGGGGTTCAACTTCCTCGGCTTCGGCCTCGCTCGCCGCAGGTGACACCGGTGCTGCTGACACAGCAGGGGGAGTCGGCACAGCCGCTGCGGCAGTGGCCACAGCAGCAGGCGGCATCACTGCGTTCTTGACCGGAGCCGTCTGCTGTTTCGCTGGCTCTGCGTTGGCAGCGGATGTTGAGGCCTTGGCAGTTGTTGCGGCAACTGTTGCGACCTGTTCGACGGCTTTGGGCGCATCAGGCGCCACAGCCGTCGACGCAGCCGAAGAAGCAGCTGCCGGAGCATCCTTCGGAATTTCAATCTGAGCCGCAACGTTTTGTTCCCCTGAGGTCTCACCTTCGGTCGCAGTTGTTTGAGGCTCAGGGGTGCGCAGCAACAATTGGCCTAGAACCAAGGCAGCTACACATGCCGCCGCCAGCCCGAGGGCCCAACGCAACGGTGACTTGGCCTTTTCAACAACTTCAGAAGAGTCGGCCTTGGCATCAACCGTTGAGGTTTGGAGGCCCAAATACTCCTGCGCAGCCGATACACCGGCGCTTTCGGGAACAGGCGAATCTGAATCTTGCACTTCAGAAACCGCGACATCCTTCAGTTCCATTGCAGGCTTCGTTTCGTCTGATTTTTGAGGGACATCTTCAGGAGTCGGGACAGGGTCCGGTTTCTTCGTGAAATCTCCCACCGAGCCCTCTGCCATAACGAGAGGGGCTTCTTCTTTTTCGGTGATCACAGAAGATTTGAGTTCTCGACTGAGAGCGACAGGCTCACCCGCTGACACCGGCGGCATGTCACTCTGTGGCTTATGATTGGCTGGTGTTTCGATGGCCGGCTGCTGTTGCTGCATTGTCGCAGCAGATGGTGCCGTCGAGACCGGATTCAAGCCCCGTGTTTCAACGAGGTCAACACGTTGGGCATTGGGAACTGCAGCACTCTGCTTGAGATCGTCGAACCCTTCGAGGGTGATTCCCAATATGCTTGCAACGTCCGGAGTCACCACATCCAGAGGTGCTTCGTCTGGAGCCAAATCCATCACTCGTTTCGATGCAGAAGGTGATGCCTGTCGACCCTGTCCGAAGGGATTCTCGTTCGAACGCACGCTTCTGCTTGTCGCCGCACTCGCCGCGAACGGCTGTGCAGAACCTGCGATCGCACCTGAGCTCCGTTGATGATGAGTCTGAACATCGCCACTCGAGCGGACCGTGACAGAATCCCTCTCAAAAGCTGAATCTTTTTTATGACCCAGTTGATAAGGCGCTTGGGCGTCCTGCTCCGCAGGCATCACAGACTGATTGGCGGCCTGATCGAGCTCTGGAACAGAAACGGAAAGCTCTCTGGCATAAATGCGAATGAGACCACGACCATTCAATCCGGGTGGAAGCTCATTCCACTGCCCTTCTTCAATGGCAATGATGTAATGCTCGCGGACTTTTATCTTTGATGACAACACCGCAGTGCTTCGCCCCGTGTTCTCTCTGGCTCGCTTCAGGCGATGTCCAACGAGTTGAGCAACATCTGCAGAAACTCCGAGCGCAGTGCGATTGCCTGTGGTTTCCATCTCTGTTCCCATCACTTGAATTTGACCTTTCAAATTATCGCTTGATTTGTTTTTTGAGTGTCATCGCTCTTTTCTCGATGACACCAGTCGGTTTCGCCTGTAAAATTTTTTCGAGATAACCCTGCGCCTTCTTGTGATCTCCCAAACGGAGGCTCACAGCCGCAAGCTCCAATTGAGGTTCTATGCAACCCTGACAGAAGTCCACTGACCTCTGAAATGCAGCCTGAGCCTCTTTGAATTTTCCATTCAGAACTTCACATTTTCCAATGTTGAAATAGGGCGCCGAGTATGTGGGATCGATATCAAGTGCTGCCTTGAACAAAGGAACGGCTTTGTCGCATTTTTGTTCCTGCAGATAACTCAATCCCATGTTGAGATAAACTTTTTCCATCATCGGGTATTGTTTGCGTTCTATTATTTCGTTGAATGTCTTTCTCGACTCTTCAAGACGACCGAGCAGAATCTGGGTGTAGCCTATACTCACACGGATATCATCGTCTGATGTATCTGCTTTCAATGCGGCCTGAAAGCTCTTCAATGCCACACTCGGATTTTTGATACCGAGGAACGACAAGCCAAGCAGATTGTGAACTTCCGCTGTTGCCTCCGACTGCCGCGAGCGTGGCAGCAGAAACTGTATGGCTCTTTGGTACTCGCCCTGACCGACCATTTGACGCGCCAATTCCAAACTCGCCGTCTGGCCTCTGGCTTCGGGCGTATCATTGTTAAGACTCGTGCATCCGGCGACGCACGCAATCAAAGTGACCATAGAGATCCGTATGAGCTTCATAAGTTCTTCTTTCTATGAAATCACACCGCGCTCGTTCGAAATGACTTGTCTTGGCTTTCCAGCAACATCACTGGGTCCGACCAATCCATCTTTCACCATTCGATCCATCAATCGCGCTGCCCGATTGTAACCAATTCTGAAATTTCTCTGCAGGCTCGAAGTCGACACGGTTCCGGAGCTGACAGCAAAATCAATGGCCTTGTCGTAGAGATCATTTTCATCCAACTGCGTGCCGTCGACACCCGACTCGTCAAATTTGTCACCCTTGCCGCTGTCATTCTTTTGACTGATCTGCTGAGCATTGCGCTGAACGGCAGCCATCGTTTCCGTATCGTATCGCACCGGATACAGCTGACGGAGGCGCTCACTCAACTGATTGATCTCGCGGTCACCGATGTAGGCGCCATGACCGCGGACAATGCGGTTTGTTCCGGGTGGAAGGAACAACATATCTCCACGTCCCAGCAATCGCTCTGCACCCACACTTTCAATAATAGTACGGCTGTCGTGTTTTGAAGCCACTTGAAAGGAAATTCGGCAAGGCAGGTTTGCTTTGATCACACCGGTGATCACGTCGACACTGGGTCTTTGAGTGGCAAGAATGAGATGAATTCCTGCCGCGCGCGCTTTCTGGGCAAGCCGTTGGATCGAATCCTCGATGTCACGCGGGGCTGTCATCATGAGATCGCAAAGCTCATCGATCACGACAACAATATAGGGCAACGCCGTCGGGCTCTCACCCTCGAGCTGCTCGGCGGTCAACCTGTTTGCATGCACTTCGGCATTGAAAGCGGCTATATTTCTGACCGCAGCCTTTCGCATCAGCAAATAGCGCCTTTCCATCTCGTCTATCGCCCACTTCAATGCGCCGGCCGCCTTGGAAGGGTCCGTCACAACAGGCATGAGAAGGTGGCCGATGCCATCATAATTCGACAATTCAAGCATCTTGGGATCGACGAGAATGAAGCGAACTTGTTCGGGTGTACGGGCCATCATCAGGCTCAGAAGAACGGCGTTGATTCCGACTGACTTTCCTGAACCCGTGGCACCCGCAACCAACAGATGAGGCATTCCACTCAAATCCGCAACGAGCGCTGAGCCATCGACATTCTTGCCCAATGCCATGGGAAGAGGAACTCCCATGTCGCGCAGAGAACTCGTTTGCATGACATCGCGTAATGCCACAGTTTCCCGAATCGGGGCGGGAACCTCAATGCCGATTGTGCTTTTTCCGGGCTGCGGTGCCATCAGCACACTTTGCGCTTTCAGACCCAATGCCAAATCGTCTTGGAGTGAAAGAACTTTGGTGACCTTGATTCCGGCTGCGGGCTCGAATTCGTGAACGTTCACGACCGGACCGGGCTGACTTTTCACCACGCGCCCCGTCACCCCAAAGGTGCCCAGCTTCATTGCCAGAAGGTGCGACTGCGTTTCCAAGCCCTTTTGCACCGAAATGGCATCACCTTGTGCCGACTGCCCCTCAGGCAGCAGGGCCAGAAGCTCCTCAAACACGCGGGCACTCACTCCACTCTCACCGTTTTCAACAGACGAGGGGAGTTTGGCTGCAGTGCGGACGGGCAACGCCGATGGTCCCACAACGGAAGCTTTTTTTCCCGAATGCAGGACAGATGAGCCTTGTTCAGAACTCAATCCACGCTGTATCGCAGCGGGTCCGGCAAACGCGTTCGCGCGTTCCTCCGCAGGTTGTCTTCTCTCGACCGGCGCGGCCGATGCTGCAACAACATCTGCTCTCTCCTGCACGGCAAGAGGCTGCTGAGGTTGCTCAAGAACACTCTTTTGCGCATCCGGCTCAACTTCTTTTGCAATTTCGCGCAAACGTTTCCACGGCAATTTGCCGACCATCCAAAGAACCGCAGTCACAGGGTTCACGCCCAAGCACAGAGGCAAACTCGTGAGAAATCCCGCTGTCAAAAGAATTCTCACGCCGCTGAGACCAAAGGAAGGAAGAAGCGATGCCATCACGGACTGCCCCACCCATCCTGCCACTGGAAAAGACACGTGAAACAAGTTCACTTCGCCCCGAACTGAACTCATCAGCCCCAGATAACAGAGGATGAGTTGTGGATATCCGAACAGGCGCATGAGCCAGCGCGAACGCACGCGCGGCCTTTGGAAGAGCTGCAGGGAATGAATAAAAGCAACTGCGGTAAAAACGTATGCACCCACTCCGAAAAGTTGGATGAGCCATTCCGCGACATTCGCTCCGAATGCCCCCAAGGCATTGCTGAAACTTTGTCCGCCGGGCACCAATGAGGTCAGAACAAAGTGAAAACTGGACGCGTCTCGGGGGTGAAATGAATAGACGGACAAGCAGA
>JBEGJP010000116.1:0-3249 GCA_041184525.1 Pseudomonadota bacterium
GCATCTTCTTTTTTCCTTCTGCCGGCTCCCATTTCGATCAACAGCAGCCCAAGTGCGCGTGTGTCAATGGTCGAGACGCGCATCGTGTGTGCATGCTCAGTGAGCACCGGAATGTCGACCATTCCACTGTCAATCCATTCCGTGTTGGCACGTTCCAAAGCTGAAAGGTGTGCCCCTTGCTGCTGTGCAAGTTCAAGAAACACCTCGTACGCGCGTCCGCTCGAAAGATGTGCCTTCATTCGATTGTAAGCGCGTTCGTGTGCGTCGGTGTGGCTGTCCTGATGCCCCAACACGGCGGCGCGAGCGGCAAGCTGCAAACTCAGCTCGCGAGTGTCGTTTGCGCCGTTGTCTTGAAGGATGTCGAGGCACTCAACAACTTCACAGGCGTGCCCTGCGGCACGACCCAGTGGTTCATCCATGTTCGTGAGTGCTGCTTCCACACGGCATCCTGCGGCCTGTCCCGCGTGCACAAGGGAGAGTGCGAGTTCACGCGCCGCTTCTTTGGAAGGAAGAAAGGCGCCTGATCCGAATTTCACATCCAACACGAGGGCATCGAGGTCCTCGGCCAACTTCTTGGACATAATACTCGCGGTGATGAGCGGGATGCTTTCCACAGTGGCTGTCACATCGCGCAATGCGTAGAGCTTTTTGTCTGCCGGAACGAAATTGTCTGTTTGAGCACCAAACGCACCGCGCCGCGAAAGCAACCACTGCTTGAACAACTCACTTCCGGGCTGAGCCATGAATCCGGGAATGGATTCCAGTTTGTCCACGGTTCCGCCGGTGTGTCCCAAGCCACGTCCTGCGACCATAGGGACAGCAAGGCCATCTGCAACAAGCAACGGGAGGATGATCAGTGACGTCTTATCGCCGACGCCGCCTGTCGAGTGTTTATCGACGCAGGGCACGCCTTGCTTTCTGAGAGCGGTCCAATCCATTTTCTCACCGCTGCGGATCATGGCCCTCAAAAGGTGAGCCGTTTCCTCGGGGCTCATTCCATTGAGGACAATCGCCATGGCCAGCGCCGCCATTTGATAGTCGGGCAGTTGGCCGTGAGCAAAGGCATCAATAAAAAAATCAATTTCCTCAGGCGAAAGTGAATTTTTGTCGCGTTTCTTTCGGATGATTTCTTGAGGTAAAAACATGGTCGGCGGACTCCGCGTTGAGTTTAAAAATTCAATAGACGGATTCACCCTCGGTGGATTGCCGTTTGAGCAGAAGAGCTCCTGAACTTGTGCCCAGCCGTGTGGCCCCGCATCGGATGAAATTCATTGCATCGGCCAGACTGCGGACGCCACCGCTCGCTTTGAGACCCAGCTTTAGTCCCGTTTTCTTCTGGTGCCTGACAATGACGTCGGAGAGAATCTTCAGGTCGTTTTCAGATGCACCGCGGGTACCAAATCCGGTAGAGGTTTTCAGAACATGGACACCTGCGTCTGCAGCAGCACTGGCCGACATGAAAATTTCTTCGTCGGAAAGCAAGGATGTTTCCAGAATCACCTTGACCAACCTGCCTTGGGCGGCACGAACAATGCCCTCGGCCTCCTGTTTCAGCCTGTTCCACTCATGATCCCGAGCCCAAGTGACATTCTGCACGAAGTCAAATTCATCAGCACCTTGTTCGAGAGCGGCTGTCGTCTCGCAAATTTTAGCGTCGGTGGTTGTGTTGCCATGGGGGAATCCGACCACCGTGCACACCAGTGGCGATGTGCTTATCGGCGATCCAACTTTGAATTCAGCAAGTGCAATTTCGATGGCACTGCTCGGGATGCAAACCGAGCAAAACTGATGATCCATTGCCTCACGGACAAGTTTTTTGAAGTCGCCGGTCACGGCGTTCATTTTGAGTAAAGTGTGATCGATCAGTGCCGCGAGATGTTCCAGACGATCCGGTTCTTTGATGAGCAATTCTCTTTGGCTGAAGTCTTTTTCAAGAGAAAAATGCGCTGCTTTCATGGTACTCTCATTTTTTTCTATTTGTCACAAATGCCGTTTTCATTCACGTCTATGCAATAGTTTCGAGTGAAAGCGAGTGCAGGGAGCTGTCGGATACCAAACATGAATTCCGGCAAGTAATTCTTTCCCCACGAGGCGAATGCAATATGGAAATCACTTTGCAGCGATATCTTTTCATCGATTTCAAGAGTTCTGAACTTTCGTTTGTCCATCATTCTGTCGACTGCCCACGTCTTGTATTTTTCCCCATTGATGAACATCCCGAAATTTTCAGTCGTGTCTTCGGGCGGGACAGTGAGGCGGACGCGAACGTGCTGCTGCTGCCCCAACTTCAACGTCGCTCCGGACATGGCCGGTACAGGTTCAATCCAAAGTATTTCTGCTCCATTCGAGACCAGCGACTCCGCACCTTCGGTCCGGAAATTTTGCGAGTTTTCGATGCGGAGTGTTGTCCGGAAAGTAAAGGGAACGACACCCTCAAGAAATCCGCGTTCTGTGGTTCCAGCCATGGGAATAGTTTGGCTCAGTGCCGGTAAGAAAACACGCTCTGCAATGGCCTCAATGTTCAGTCCTTGTTGAGCAAAGAGGAGGCGCGCGAAATTAGCATGCCCCATCTTTTCATCGGTTTCTTTTTTCTGGGTCAGACGAAAATCGCCAATGTAAGGCCCTTCCGGTTTGCGGATGCTCTTTCCCAAGAAATCCTGCAAAAGCGGTTGTAAAAGAAACTGAATTTGTTGCTGTTGATTGTCTACGGTTCGCCCCGCGCGAATGAATCGCGTCAGGCCTGTTTTTGACATCCAACCTCGGAAAGATGGATTGCCCATCAGTTTTGAAGGAAAAAAACTTCCATCGAAAACGAGAGTCTTCATTTTGTCATTAGAACCGAGCAAAGGATTGAGAGAGGAAAAACCCTTTTCAGGGAGTCGCAGACTTTGCATGTCAGGGTCGCAGACGAGGAGAGCTTCTTCGCTCGATTTGACAAGAAGTTTATCGGTGCAGCGGTGCATTGTGCCGTCGCGCCAAAGACCGACAACATAGTCACCGGGGTCGAGGGAAATAGAAAATTCACGTCTTTGAATCAGCAGAGAGGTAAAAAGATATTCCCTTGCATCAATGTTCTCAGAAGGTGACAAAACAGGGCGGTAGAGATCATCGGGGACGAGCAGCGACACTCCGGGGAGCTGACCCTCGTCTTGAAGCGCGGGCTGCATAGCTCTCCTTCTTCCCAAACGCAGAAGGTCGCCATATTGAAGCCCCGTATCTTTGCCGGGCTGAATCATCAGCCGTGAACGC
>JBEGJP010000117.1:0-4295 GCA_041184525.1 Pseudomonadota bacterium
ATTGCGATCTTCGTTTTCACTTGAGACGCCTCCCAACGAATGAAAATTAAAATCCGTTCAGAAAGGATCTCCAAGATGTTGTTCCTTCGCCAATTCTTTTTCGTTGCTATTGCATCTGCGGGCCTGCACCACGAAGCGCTGGCAGCCTCTTCGAAGGCCCACCGCAAAGTCAGCCCTTCTGTCCCGAGCGCATCAGCAACTGCGTCACCACAGGTGGCTCCCACGGTACCGCCAGTGTGGGAGTTTGCATTGAAACCGGAAGATTCCGTCTTTGCTATCGTCACCCGCAAAAAAGGTGTGGCATCTGCTTTTGCGCACAACCATTTCATTGCAGCTCGCCAGTTTGATGCCAAACTGAAGGCCGATCCGAGCCAGCTCAACAAAGGCGAATTCCAATTCAAGACCAAGGCTGCCGACTTGGAAGTGGACCGGTCTGATTTGCAAAAACGTTGGTTTCCCGTGGTTCAAAGCATGGGATGGCTTGCACAGCCCTTCGAATCGCTTTCGGACTCCAACCGCGAAACCATACGTGAGAATATGCTGGACGAAGGACAACTCAACGAACGCAAATTTCCTGAAATCACAGCCCGCGTAGAGAAAATTTCTGACACTCCCGCCACTGTGGGTGAAAAGAAATTCAGCAAGCAGGCGACAGTGGCCATCACGATCCGCGGCGCGACTGTGACGCGGGAATTTGCAACCAACCTCACTCTGCAGGGCCAAGAGCTTCTGGCTGAGGCCGCTGGCACACTCAAGTTCAGTGATTTCGGAATCACACCCTACAGTGCCATGATGGGTGCCGTGGGCAATGAAGACACCTTTGCATTGCTTGTGAATTTCAGGGCGGTGAAAAAATGAGCGCCGCAACCAAGACCATTTTCGAGCGCATCCTTGCCGGTGAAATACCGTGTAAGAAAGTTTACGAAGACGAACACACCCTCGCTTTCCATGACATCGCCCCACAAGCACCCGTGCATGTGCTGGTGATTCCAAAAACCAAAATTGTGAACGTCGCGCATGCCACAGAGGAAAACACGCTTGTGCTCGGTCGCGTTTTGCTCACGGCGCGCACGGTGGCTCAAATGCTGGGCATCGATGGCAGCGGCTATCGCCTCGTGTTCAACAATGGCTCCGATGGTGGACAAACGGTGGACTACCTGCACTGCCATGTGTTGGGAGGCCGCCCTCTCCACTGGCCTCCCGGCTGAGACACCTCTCACCCCGTGCTTTTCGGAGGCTCTACGGAGACCACTCTGAGACAAAGCAAATTTGTGATTGTCGGTGCCGGTGCTGCAGGCAGCGCCGCGGCCAAATGTTTTGCAGCTGCGAACTGCGCAGGACAAACAATCTGGTTCGAACAGCACTCCGAAATGGGCGGCAGTGCCGGTTACTTCTCACGGGGCCAGCCGCGCCGCACCTTTGATGCCGGTGCCACACAACTGATTGAATGCGCCTCAGGAGCTTTGCAGGAACGTCTCTACTCTCTGGCTCCGGCAAAGGATCAGGCGCCTGCAGAGCAGATTTTCCAGAAGATTGACAGCATCACCCAGCACTGGCCTGCCCTTGCCCGCAGGGTTGTTCTCCATGCGGACGGCAACGTTGTCTGGAATGCGGAGCGACCCCCCACACCCTCGGAACAGAACGACATCGACCGTCTCAAAAAGTTTCTCGGCACCTGTGCCAAAGAAGCCGACTGGATGTGGAAGCTGCTCGCCGACATCCCGCGCTTTCCTCCGCAAAACTTCCGCGACGTGCTGCGTGCCCTCAAACTCTTCCTTCAAGTTCCGCTGAGAAAGAAAATCACGTTCCCCTATTTGTTCCTCGCCTCTGCACGGCACATGATGCGACGCCATGGGATTGCGAAGGAAGGACTTGCCGACGATGTGATCCGCGGGCTGCTCGTCGACACCACACAATCCACACCCGAACATTCTCCTTGGCTGGCGGCAGCGATGGGAATATCCATCCTCTCACGTGGGATTTACCGCTGCCGCAAAGGCATGCGTGCGTACTTCCGCCCGCTGCTGTCTTCGTTCGAAGAGCATCAAGGCAGCTACCTCCCCCATCATCAATTGGTGCGGATTGAAACACACAGCGACGGCTTTCTTCTCTCGTGCCGCAACACGCATTCGGGAGACGTCATTCAATATCTGGCCACAGAGTCTTTGATGTTGAATCTCACACTCTGGGATCTGTGCGGATCGCTTTTTCCGGAAAACGATCCCGTGCGGCGCACGAGGATTTTTCAAACATGGAAAAAAAAATCAGCACACGAGCGCGGCTGGGGGGCTTGGGCGGTGTACGCCCTTGTGGAGGACAAGCCGGAGTGGGATGACGGCCCCCTCTTCCATCAAATCTTTCCCTCCCCGACCGAGCATCCGCTCCTGCAGAGTTCCTTGTATGTTTCAATTCCGGCACGTGATGATCCCGCGCACCCCGCAGGCCAACGCGTCCTTACGGCCACCTTGCACGTCGAAGCTCGTGACTACTCTTCTGAAGAACGCAATTTGTTCACAGCTCAGCTTGTCGCCCGCATCGAAGAGGCTCTCCGATCGAAACTCTCTCATGTGGAAAGTGCGCTGCCTGCGACTTTTGCAAAGTACACCGGCCGTGCACACGGACAGGTCGGCGGATTCCCGCTCACACACCGCAATTTTATGTTCGGCGCTCCTCCGGCGCAGCTCGTCCATCCGATCAACAAAAGAACAAAACTGCTTTTGATGGGCGACACCGTCTTCCCCGGACAGGGCGTGGTGGCCTGCTCGGTGAGCGGCATTGTCGCATTCGAGCGTGCCACGAATCTGACATTCGCGTCGCTCGCAGCGAAACATTTCAGGACCTGACAGGTTCAATGCTACGCTGCAACACATGATCACAATGGGTTACACCACCGCGCGTGGACGGGGCGTTTTTGCAACAGCATTCATTCCGGCAGGCACACTGCTGGAAGAAGCGCCCGTCATTGTCGTTCCGTCCGAACAGCTCGAATCCATCAAGAACACTATTTTGTTTGAATACTTTTTCCAGTGGAAAGTGGACGGACACGACGGTTGCGCCATTTGCTTGGGCCATGGCTCGCTCTACAACCATTCGTCCACCCAGCCGAACGCGCGCTATGTGCGCCTCTACAGCGAACTGAAAATCCGCTTTGTTGCTTTGCGCGACATTCGGCAGGGCGAAGAGATTCTCACCAACTATAATGGGGACGCCGAATGCCGACGTCCCCTGTGGTTTGAAGAAACTTCTGACGTCACCCGAGGCGCGTGTCTCAACGCTCCGCGCACTCGAGCTTCTTGAGTTCCTTGCCGAACTTTTTGTCGCTTCCCGGCAACGGGATGGACACATCACCCACCACAGGCACACCTTTGATGACAATCCGCGTGGGTTCGATATCCACCCTCTTCAGGTTGAATGAAATCGGCAATCCGACGCGCGCCTTGATGTTGATCCCGTAGAAATCCATCTGTGCATTGCTTTTCTCATTCGTGAAAACATTTTGAATTCCGAAGCGCTTGTCGAGAGTCAGGTCGATGGCAGGAGTGCCTGACATCTCAATGCGGCACACGACACTGGAGGCCTGCTGGAGCGCGATTTGGGCCAAGGGTGTGGCCGAGGTGGGCTGAGTCATCACCATTGAACCGAATGAGTTGATGAGCCGGCCGACAGCGCCGACAATTTTCGCATCTTCCACAAACAATGGTGTGTGACGCGCTGCTGTATCGAAGAATGTGCTGTTGAGCTTGAGAGTGCGTGTTCCGTTGAAAACCAGATTGCGCGCCTCAGTTGCGTTGCGGATGAGAACATCCTGTTTGACGTCGTTGAACTTCTCCCAGCGGACGGGGATATCCTTGATGAAGAAACCGTCGGGCACATGAGTCACGGCCAGCGTGTTGCCCGACCACGTGGTTTGATCGTCATCCGTGAAACTCAGCTCACCAAACTCATCCGATTCAAAAGACGATGCTGCCGAGAACTGCACACCTTTAAAAAGATATTGTCCTGCCGTGCCGACCAGAAACTCACCGTCATTGGCAAAGGCCCATTTCATGCCGCTGTTGCCGCGCACTGAACCCGATTGGCCATTGAGAGTCGTACGGCCTTCAAAAGACACTTTGCCGGTAGGGTCGAGATTCAATTTCTTGAGACCGCTCTGGCTGAGAACATCCAACATGTCACCATGCACATCGCCCCAACCCACTTGGCTCATGAAAATCCGGACGCGGGCCGAATTCATTTCTTGCTGTTCAATGGAAAACTGCGACCCTGACTTCAATGCTTTTTCCACGAGCTCGGCA
>JBEGJP010000118.1:0-23109 GCA_041184525.1 Pseudomonadota bacterium
CCTCCAAAGCCCTCTTTCAGCAACGTGTATCTCAAAGATACCCTCTCGAATGATGCGCAAAGATTGACCCGCGAACTGCGCACGATGGTCGAAAGATCTCAGGGAAATCTTGCCCTCGAGACTTTGGATGATCTTCAGAAGAGAATTTTGAACACGTTTGACAACACCTTTCGCATTACCGATGCCCTCTATGTGCTGTGCAGCATTGTTGCAGTGGTGTCGGCAGTCAGTTGCCTGAATTTGCAAATTCTTTTGAGAAACCGTGAATGGAGTCTGCACTGGGCGCTCGGGGTGGGAGAAGATGTCATCCTCAAGCGCTTTTCATGGTGGTCTGCACTGCTGGCATTGTTGGCTGCGCTGGCCTCTCTCGCGGGAGGATGGATTTTGTCGGCGGTGCTTGTTTACGCCGTGAACTATCATTCGTTTGGCTATTCGCTCAGCCTCCACATTCCTTGGCAGTTGCCCTTGCTGATTGTTGCAGTCGCAACTTTGAGCGGCTTTTTAAGCGGAAAGCTACAAACCTTCACCATGAAGAAGAACATCAGCCTTGGCTCGCTGGCGCGGGAATAGGAAAAACACATGGACAGCATTTACGAAGCACTTCGTCAGTCAATAGAAATTCGCCAGCAGCACGGGGCAAATTCACCCACTCCATTGGAATGGTGGTACTTGACTGGCCACCTTTGGAAGGCAGACAGCAACACGTCATGCAATACTTTGAAAGATGTTCTCAAGCTCCGAGGACAACCCAATTATGCGGTTCAGTCGACTTTCTTTCTTTCCGACGCGATGCAACCACGTGGCCTGCTCAGCCACGCATCTGAGTCGCGACTGGATGAAAACACGCATCATTCCAGCGAACGAGTCGCCGTCTTCACAGACAATTCAAAACGGCATCCGCTCGCTTTTGTCTCACAAGGATTGCTCAACATCGCACTCGGGAACTGGAATTTTCTTCATTTGGGGCATTCTCCTCAGAAAGTGGATTGGGGATTGAATTTTGATGTCCGCGAGAGCACCTATCAGCTTCAACTGACCTTCGACAAAAGCAGCCTTTGGTTTCACGGAAATAACGGAATTCTGAAGAAGACGGACACGTCGGAAAACTTTTATTACACCATCCCCTTCGTAGTTGCCTCGGGCCAACGCATCTACCGCTCTCCAGACAACCGCACTGAATTCCAGACCGTGTGCGGCAGATTGTGGTTCGACCATGAAATTCACGTCAAAAACGTGAACAACGTGGGCTGGCGCTGGTTTGGACTGACATTCAACAACGCCCGTGCACTAATGATTTATCAGATTTTTGAAAACGGAAAATTTCGCCCCGCAGGCGGAGAGATGTGGCAAGAGGAGTCAAAAAAATCAACTCTTTTGGAGAATGTTTCGATAGATCCGCAGGAAAGCAAATGTCTCGACTCCGGACGCTGTTACCCGCAGAAGTTCAATATTGAATTCACATTGCCGGGCTCTAAAGACAGGCAATCCGTGCGCACGGAATCTTGGTTCCCTGAGCAGGAGGTCTCGGGTGGAACAGGTGGGCTGGGACGTCCCTACTGGGAAGGTGGAGTCAAAGCGCTCTGGAGCAGCTCAGGGCAGAAGGAAAGTTTTAGACAACCTGTTGAAGGCCTTGGGTATACTGAATTGGTGCTTAAAGATTTTATGGAGAAACGCCGATAATAGAGAGTTGGCCTGATGAGGTAGTCATGAAAGACACAACTCGCTCGCTTGTCATACTCAATGCTGCTCTTCTCTTGGGATTGACTTCTCTGGCTTCGGTGAGTGCCTGCAGCACAAATATGTCATCGGTCTACACAAGCTCAGTTTCTCCCACACCACTCGGTGCGAAATCGCTGGCTCCGGAATGGCCGGCCTGCAGTGAAGAATTTCGCCCTCTTCGCGTCGCTTTCATTGTAGACAACACAGCATCGAACAACGCAAGTCCAGACGAAGTGCAGACTGGAAATGACCTGCTCGGCACAGATCCGCTGAAGAGCTTCTCAGAAAATAAATATCTTCTCAGAGACTCAGATATGTCGCACCTCACGAACTCGGACGCATTCACTGACAGACAGGTTGCCGTTTACAAATCGATATTGAAACTTCAAAGGGCTGCTGATGCAGCAAAAAAGAAAGATGCCAGTTTTGCCGGTATTGATGTGGGAGTCGCACACTTCCCATTTGCTCCGCCGAATCAGCCTGTGGGCTACAAATCGACCACCTCGGATCTGAAAACTCCGGTTTTTCACAACGGAGCAGGAACTGGTTTGAGTGATGCCATGACCAATCTAGCCAACGTCGTTCAATCACCTGATTGGAACAGTCAGATCTGGAATATGCTCAAATTCACGCACTACACACGCGGGATGACGCCTTATGTGACTGCCTTCCATGCTGCGAAGGAGCTCCTTGTTTCAGAAAAGAACAAAAGAGCAGATGACACGCGGCTCGGGCTGATGATCCTGCTGACGGACGGGCTTCCCACGGAGCGCATTCCCAGCGAAATTTCCAAAGCCAGAACAGAACTGGGAAAAGACACCCGAGTTGTGCTCATGTCTGTTTATGCTGCTGATGAAAATGATGAGAAACAAAACGCCTCAGCACGGCAGTCGCTTGAAGCACTTTACAATGACACCTCGTTCAAATGGGGACAAGAGGAGTACAGTTCGTTTTCCGCATACTGGAATGCACTTTTACAGGTCCCTCGGTCACCCGAGGTGCGGGACGACTACATTCAAATTCGATCGAATTTGCTGCTCAAAAGTTTGGACGGCGTGCTCGACCGATACATCAGCTGCAAACCATTGTGACTCAGCGGCGTAGAGGTGTGAGACTCTGCGGAAGCGTTGCTGGCGCATCGGATGCAGACCCATCGGATTGAGGCGATGACGACGTGCCTGACGCCGGATTGTCCAAGGGAAGTGCTCCCCGCGCGCTCATCCCCGAGGGCACAACATCATCGGACTTGTTCGCCTTCTCCACGTAGAGCGGAACCACAACGTCCTTGGTTTGTCCCGGTTCCAACGAAAGCGACATGCGCGATTTGCTTCGCTCGAGCAGAGGATCGCCGACAAAATAAGTGAGATCGTAGGAACCGGAGGGAACATAGATTTCTTCTGGCTTGTGAAAGAGAAGGTCGAGCGAACGACCGAAAACATTCGAGCCTCGGCTTTCAAGACGGACAAGATCGGTGCGATTGCGGCCTTGTGTGGGCCGAACGTCCCATTTGATGCGAACGCGTGCCAAAGACTCGCCTGCAAGGGAATCTGATTTACGTTGCAAGTTCTTTTTTATCCCGCGCATCCCCTCAACGCCATACTCGTACGTGCCCTCAAGCAATAAAAACGGAAGTTTCGGTTCCACCAGCATGAGCGCGTAGGGTTTTTGATCGCGGTGGATTGTGATCCGCGGGGCACTTTTGCAGCCCGTTGCAGAGGCCGTGCATTCAGGAGAATCGATTCTCGCCGCAAACGTTTTCACGACAGTTTTTTCACCCGCTTCCACCGTGAAGACATCCTGCACTTCAGATCCCTCAATGCTCACAGTGTAGCTTCCCGGAAAAACGAGGTAATCCGTGTCCAAGTTCAGAAGAGCACCGGTGTCCAAGTAGACAAACACAGGCTGTCCGCCCGCTTTGAGTCGATCTTCGATTGGGAAATTTTTCGGCATTTCAACCCTGAGAACTCCCACGGAAACCTCCGTGAGCGCATCTTTTTCAATCGCGATTCGGCGGTGAGTTCCATTCACCTCCAACGAGTAGTCACCCGGGATCAACCACGTCGTTCCGTTGGCAGAAATTCCAATCACGGAATTCTCGCTCTTTTGCTCTTTTTCCTCGGGTGTCAGGTAGAAACGGGCTTCGATGTTTTTAAAGTCAGAGACCAGAGAAAGGGGGTACAAATCGACGGAGTACTTTTCACTCGTCTCTCCGTGATTTTCAAACTTGATGAGTCGGCCTCCCACTCGGATTTCAGTTGTTCCCGGAAGAAGATTGAACTCGCGTCGGTTGTTCCATTCATTCCTTTGACCATCCAAGGGATCGACACACATGGTGTGCACGGAAAAACGCGAATTCTGGCCCTTTGCCGGCGGCACGCTGCCCACGGAACCTGTGGCTGTCACCGGAAGGGATGGACTCGCGGCTGCTGAGGGTGTTGCGGCTGTTGCGGCTGTTGCGGGTGCCGGACTCGCCGGCCCTGCACGACTTGCTGGAAGTGGAGTCGTCGCGGCTGCCGCAGCGTCTTGACTCGCGTCAGCGGGTGCCGTCGGTACAGCCCCAGCCGCTTGAACTCCGCTGCCCGCCGCAGGTGCCCAATCTGCCGCTTGTGTTCCCTTTTCACCATGCAGAATGAGAGAAAGTCTGCGCAGTGGGATTTTAGTTGGTTTGTCCAACCCCTGAGTGAATTCAAAACCGGAACATTCGTTGGCGATCAAGTAATGGCCCGCGTCGAGCTCCATGGGCTTTCCGCCGCGAATGAGCCCCATGGGACTCATGACTCGCTGACCGTTTTTGCCGATTTGGCGATAGACCACCAACTCAACATCTGAGGGAGCATCCAAAAGGAGCTCCTGCTTGCGGCCTAATTTGAGATAACTGCATGACACCAGCAACACTGCTGAAGCCGCAAACCACACGGGAGACAAACGCATACTCCCACCCTGTCGAAAGTCATTCAAGGTATGCAGCTTATCAGTTTCTTCATTGAGAAGTAAGGCTGGGAAACACTTTTGAGTTTGAGAAGCGTCCCCTCCAGTTCCACTTGAGACTGACTTTGACAGCCCATTTTTCGAGCAATTCTTTCTGTTCCCACCAGAACTCTGCCCGTCTCGTCTTCCACAACCCAATACGCTTCTGCAGGTCCCAGAGCGACAACCTTTCCTTTGAGCTGAATCTGAGTTCCAAAATACTCCTCCGGATTCAAACTCAGGACTTTGATTTTAACGGGAGCCTGTTTGTCGGGGACACAGGACAGCAACCCCGCAGAAAGCAGGACCAGCGCTGCGAGAGTCCCGCGGCGAGCGGCATTGAGGTGCGCCAAACACTGACGTGAAAAGCGATCAATGACTTTCATTCCCATCGGACTTCCTTTCACCAAAAACTGTGCTCAGAATCAGTTCAATATCCAGAACAGGACGGGCCAATTCACCATCCATCGCCACTGAACTGACCACTCGAAATTCCTCTGCCAAAGACTCTGATGTCATGAGACCCAACTCATGAGGAAGCAGGTGAGTGAACTCCTCGACGTCATCGACCAGAAGTCCAAAGGAACCGCGCGCTGAAGACAAAATCAGACAGCGAAGCGGAGCATGTTCCGAAGGAGCAGACAAACCCAAGATGCGGTCCAAATCCAGCACGGGGAGCATTTCCCCACGGAGAGATATGATGCCCAGAATCTCAGGGGAAGTTCTTGGGAGAGACGTCATCAGAGGAGCATGGATGATTTCACGCACAACTCCAACCGACAACAAGAACTCCTGTTGTGCCACCTTCACGACAAGAAATCGACTTTGCGGGGAACGGGGCTCACTGCGTTCCTGAGGACGACCCCATCCCATGGGCCCGAGCCTTTCAAGAAGCTCTTGTCTCATAACCACCTCGTGTCGCCGAAAGATCTGAAATGACTTCTGCTATGTCCAGAACAAGTGCTACCCGACCGTCTTCAAGAACGCACCCGCCCGCCACTCCGAAAACCTTGCCAAGGAGATCTCCGAGTGACTTGATGACAATCTCTTGTTGTCCGAGAAGCCTGTCGACAATAATCCCCAAACGCTGATGACCTGAACCGATCATGACAAACACAAAGGATTTGCGTAACGCGGCCATCGTACTTGTGGGGACATCGGAACGGGAAGTCTGATTATTTTGCCGTTCGGATGTGCCGAACACCTGCGACAGGTCGACCAATGGCACGAGTTCATCCCTGATTTTAACAAACTCCTGACGTCCCACTTTTCGAATTTTGTCAGTTGAAATCCTCAAACTTTCGATGACATTCACGAGGGGAACAGCAAAACGCTCACCTCCTGCATCGACCATCAGACTCGGCACAAGAGCCAGAGTCATGGGCAATTTTATGGTGAACGTTGTTCCTTGACCCTGTTCTGTATGGAGTTCGATCATCCCCTTCAGTTTTTGGATGTTCTTTTTGACAACGTCCAAACCAACACCACGTCCCGACAGTGCGGTCACCGCATCGGCGGTGCTGAAACCAGGTTCGAAAATAAGATTGACACAATCTTGATGAGACATCGGGTCAGAATCTTTGATCAGCCCTCTCTCGATGGCCCTCCGACGGATCTTTTCAACATCCAATCCTCTCCCGTCATCTTCAACTCGTACAAAAATCAAATTGCCTTGCTGAGATGCCGACAAACGCACAGTGCCTCTCGACGCCTTGCCACTTGATTCACGGACATCGGGCGACTCAATCCCATGATCAACACTGTTTCTGATGAGATGAACAAGCGGGTCATACAACTCTTCCACCATCGTCTTGTCGAGTTCTGTTTCTCCGCCGACAGTGACCAGTTCGACATCTTTTCCGGACTGTTTTGAAATATCGCGAACGACACGCGTAAACTTCGAAAATGTGGTGCTGATGGGGATCATTCTCATCTTCATAATGAGGGTCTGAGCCTCATTCATGTGTCTATCCAGAATCAATAGACTTTCCGACATCAGGCGACTGAATTCTGTGCTTCCTGCACGCGCCTTCATAAGTTCTTCAATTCGCGCGAATCGAGCTTTGTCGACCGCGAGTTCGCCGACCAAATTGACAAGCGTATCGAGCCTTTTCAGATCAATACGGATGGACGTGTTCGACGAGCCGCTCGTGTCGGACGGCTTGGATCTTTCACCCGAAGAGTGTCCTCCGTCAGGAGACTCATTCACTGAAGAATTTAGGACGAGTTCGACGCCGCCATGCGCCGCGTCTTGGGCATGCGATTCATCGCCCTTTTCGAAAAGTTGCAAAACGTCATCAATAGGACAAACGGGACTTGCCCCTGTGCGCAAGAGTGAGATCAGATCTCGAAGGCGATCAAGCCCTGAAAACAAAACATCCACAAGATTTCGTTGCGGGCTGACCTGCTTTTTTCTCATTCTGTCGAGCAAATTTTCCATCGAATGGCAGAGTTTTTCTATCACTCGATAGCCCAGCATGGCCGCAGTGCCTTTGAGCGTGTGCGCGTGACGGAACATTTCATCGAGTGTCTCTGATTGAAAAGAATTCTTCTCAAAAGCCAGAAGAGATTCAGTCAAAGATTCCAAAAGTTTTTCTGCATTGTCGATAAAATCATCGACGATGTCCTGACTCGCCATGTGATAGGGTGATTCAGAATGAGTGGTAGAAAATTCTTGAGTTCTGTCGGGAACCACATCTGCTGACTTGACTGGAGCGTCGACCGTTCCCGTCGGCTCAATGGCTGAGGGATTGGCTTCCGATTCAGCAACTTCTTTCAGAAGACTGGTGATTTGATTTTCCAATTCAGAATTCTTTTCAAGAGCAATGAGAGGAACTTCAACAATGTCTTGGACAAGTTCTGATTCGAGGTCAGTGGCAAAGATATAACAAGATTTCTGCCCAAAAACTCGTTTCAATGCCAATGCAGAGATCGTGTGGAGGCGATTTTCAATAACAGCAGCATGATCTTCACAGACAATGAGAAAAAGCGACAATTCACTTTGAGACAAAGCCAACAGGGAGTTTCTTTCCTCCGAACGAACATGCTCTGCGCTGTTTTCAACCTCTTCGGCCAATTTCTCTTCCGTCCGCCTCTGGATAGAATTCAATCGGAAGCGCTGGGTGACAACAATGCATTCAGATTTCAACTCAACTTCATCCTGCCGCGGCTCGCCTACTAAAAGTTTTTCCAAAAGGAGTTGCAATTGGGCCAAGCAGTAAAGATCGTCGGCGGAAAGAGGATCGGCCGCTGGGTCGCGGGAAATGAGGTAGGACTCAACATCAGCGAGTGCTGTATCGACTGACAGCCATTGTTCACCCGTCAGGAGCTTGCGCAGATCCTTTACCGTTTCTGCAAATGCAGTGATTTCGCCTTGGGGCAGAGGCTGGCCTTGTTCCAATGCAGCATGAATCACGTGCCAAATCTGAGCCAGCCTCGCCACCCAGAGAGCCCGCTCCGCCCTTGTTTTTTTGACTGAGTCTTGAGCAAAATCCATAACTCACCCGCCTCAGAGGGAAGTGTAGGCTTTCAGACACCGAGATTATGGACATGCCTCGCCCAGTGGGGGGTATATTTGTCATTGCAGCAACCTTCTGCCCATCAGATGGCTTGACTCTGGGGCGCTGGTGGGCAAAGCCTGCTGAGGGAGACCGAAATGTTTGAAAAAATTATCCTTGCCAGTGCCTCACCCCGCCGAAAAGAGCTTCTGAATGCGGCTGGTCTGCAACATGATGTGATCATCTCGAGCATCGAAGAAAAAAGACGACAAGGCGAACGTCCGGAAGATTATGTGCAGAGGAACGCGCGAGAAAAAGCCCTTGCCGTGTGTGACACGCAGCCGCTTTCAGTCGCAAGTTCCATTGTACTTGCGGCTGATACCATTGTTGTTGCGTATGACAACGAGGTGCTTGAAAAACCGGTCGATGCCGCAGATGCACGTCGGATGCTGGGAAAACTCTCGTCCACGACTCACCGCGTCATGACCGGCTTTGCGATTTGCAACGGGACAACGGGTGAAATGCTGGATTGTCAGGTTGTCCAAACACAGGTTTTGTTTCGCACTTTGTTTGCCGACGAAATCGAACGCTATATCGCAAGCGGCGAACCCTTCGACAAAGCGGGTTCCTATGGCATCCAGGGACACGCTTTGACCTTCGTAGAATCGATCGAAGGAAGCTACACCAACGTCGTGGGCCTCCCCATGAGCCAAGTGGTACTGGCGCTTCGAAAGTTTTTCCCCGCTTTGTATGAATGAAGAGAACTTCGGTTATGAGATCTTTTTCAGCCTACGAGAGTGAGACACAACAAAGGTTGGAACACGTCCGTTCGCGCATGGCGACAGCTCTTCTCCAGTCGGCAAGCTCAAACGGCACCGTGGGCTTGATCGCAGTGAGCAAGGGACACCCCGCCGCTGCCATTCGCAGTTTCTATGCTCTAGGCCTCAGAGACTTTGCTGAAAACTATGCACAAGAGCTTTTGGCAAAAGCGGATGAGCTGCAGGATCTCACTGACATCCGATGGCATTTCATTGGCAAGATTCAGTCAAACAAAGCAAAAAAAATTGCTCAGGTGGCGCAATTTATTCATGGTGTGGATCGGCTCCCGCTCTTGAGTGAGCTCGCCAAGGGCGCATCCGTGCTTCATCCCCTCCACGTGTTTTTGCAAATTCAAGTCGACGAACATGATTTGAATAAATCGGGCTGCCCCTATGAGCAGGCTCAGGAGCTTTGCCAAGCACTCTCTCAGAACCCCGCCATCGTCTGGGAGGGCTTCATGGGAATGGGACCAGCCGATGCCTCAAACGATCGGCTGCACTTTTTGTATGAGAGGTTCATTCAAAGAGCGCACCAATTGTGGGAAAAATTCGCTCCCAGAGACCCTTCGCGTCAGGCTCGGCCGATGCAAGTGTCCTTGGGAATGAGTGAAGATCTTGAGATTGCCATCCGATGTGGTGCGACCCACATCCGTATTGGCAGCGCTCTGTTCGGCCCTCGCCCCAAAAAAGTCAAGCCACCTGAGAACGCCCATCCATAGACTGCGCGTACTCCCTCAACAGGAGTTTCACATCCAGCGGACTGCAATCGGGTTTGATTTCAAGAATGCGCGCGCAAAGTCCACTGATGTGGCCAGCCGCGTAACTGGAACCGGAAACGAAAAGAGATTGGTCCTGCGGTCCGGCGACTGGAACATTCACTCCCAGCCCAGAGAACTCAATGACCGACCCCGGATGGAATCGAACTTGCATGGCGTGTGCTGCAGGCATTGCATTGACGGACACACAGTAGGTGAACGTCGCGGGATAAAGCCAATTGCCGACATTGCTGCATGCAGCAACAACAACAACATTCGATTCATACGCACGTTTCATCAGTGATACGAGCCATGGCAGATGGTATTCGCTGGAAGTTCCCAAACTGACGTTGACGACCTGATAGCCTTTGTCGATCACATGGTCGATCACGTAACACAAGAGGGAACTGTCGGAGACATTGTTTTCGTCGAGTACGCGAAAGTGGTCGATCTGCGCATCGGGTGCCACAGAAACCAGACAGCTCTGGACGAGACTCCCATGCCCAGTGCGATCAGAATTTTCACCCGCTTGCACTTCTCTAAGCTCAAGCCCTTTTGTCCCCAAAGCGCAATCAAAAACTTTTCCTGATTTGCCGCGCAGCGCGGGGAATTGAGGATTGATGCCGCTGTCGATCACTGCCACCTTCACAGCATTTCCGGTGCTCAATAGAAGGCTCTGAAAGGTTTTACGCATATCCATTTTCATTCTGTCTCCATCCTCGGATCACGAGGCCGTTTCGTATTTTTTGCCCTGCGGTTGGCCCGTATTTTTCATCTGGTTCCGCAATGCGCAAATATGCTCTGCCGCGAGCGAACAGACGTGTTCATAGTTTTTTGAACTCAAGCCGGGGATCTGGAAGACGGCCACCAAAATGGGATTTTCAAAAATCACCACCGGCAAGTAGACTCTGCTTTGAGTAAAATCAAAAGACATTTCTCGTCCTGAAAGAGCAAGTCCACACTGAATTTTATCCGCCGGAAGGAGGTCGACAGGGGAGAGTCCCGCCAACGCGATTCCCTCTTTTTCAACTCCGTCAAACCAGACCGCACCGCTTTGAGCTGCCGCTTTCTTGCCGAATGAATTCAGCAAATCGTAGACGGGCTGCGGGTTGGCCCTCAAACTCGCTTCAATTTCCTGTTCCGCACGCAATGCGAGTGCGAGCAGTTCCGATTGCAAAGATTCCATCTGAGAGAGAAGAGTATTTGGAACGTCCGTTCCCTTGCCTTGAGCAACTCGCGGTGTCGGGTTGTGGAATTTTGAAGCCATATGAGATCGCGCCTCCGTGCTCCCAGCTTACCCTATTCTGCTGTGTCGTAATGCAAGTGCCGACACGAGTCCGTCGGGCAAACTCTACCTGACCGCGAACCCGCGTCTGCTCGGCTGGACACACAACCGCCGAAAGGTTATCCATGTCAGGGAGTTTTCTTGAATTTTTAAAATTTACGTTTTCTGCCCAGAAGGAAGCACCGTGCGATGCTGAGGGTCCGAATTCTGACCGCCTTTGTTCTTGTGCTCGTGCTCTTTTGGTGCGTCACATTTACCCCCTATCTAGCCATGCCGGTCATTTTGTTTTCATTGGGGACACTTTTTGCCGGTGCCGAATTTGTGGCCATGCGGTGGCATGTGATTGACGGTCAGGCAGCCTCGGAACGTCCTCACCCTGCCCTGCGGCGTGAACACTGGGGCATCGGCACTTGCTACGCCCTGTGCGTCCCGATCGAATGGTACGGGCCCGAGCTCCTCGGCAGCCAACCTGCGCTGGGTTCATCACTTGTCTTCGCTTGGATTGCTCTGTGCACCGTATGCGGTTCGGCATTTTTTTACCGCCGCGAAATTGATCTCGAACATTCCACTCACAAGTTGATGAACGTGCTCGCCGGTTTTGTTTATATTTCCATTCCCGGCATCATCATGATGCGATTGAGTCAAATTGACATCCCCGGAAGCCCGCGCGGGATCGCGCTTTATTTCAGCCTTGCCTGCATCCTGATGGGTGACGTGGGCGCTTATTTTACGGGTCGTCTCTTCGGCAAACGCAAACTCATTCCGAAAGTTTCACCGAAGAAAACGGTCGAGGGCGCACTGGGCGGACTTGGGTTCAGCGCACTCACAGGCTTGGGAGTGTGTTCCTACTTCAACTTGCCCTTCTCGCCGCTGCTGGCATTTCTTATCGCTCTCATTGTGGGTGCCTCCGGACAAGTCGGTGACCTTGCGGAGAGCGCACTTAAAAGAACGGCCAACGTGAAGGACAGCGGAAGTCTGCTGCCGGGTCATGGCGGGATGCTCGACAGGATCGATTCACTCCTCTTCGGGATTCCTCTCGCTCATTTGCTTTTCCTGTCCCTGTCGCACTGAGCGACGTCAGGGCACATACATCACCGATTGAACTGACGTGTAGTCTTGCCGCAAACCTTCAATATAAAAAACTGTATACAGGCTGCCTTTCTCGAGCTGCGCACACCCCTGACACGCGCTCTCGGCAACAGGACTCGCGACACAAGCACCATCTGAGCGTACGCAGGGCGTCACCGCGGGAATGCTGGCCGCGGCAACGGCATTGACAACGGCTCTCTCGTAGTTCGCCCAGCTACCCTTGTAAATTTGCAACGAGAGGAGAGGTGACGGATAAAAAGACAGCTTTCCATTGTCTCGGGCAAACACCGCAGACGATCCGAAATCGGACTCAAATTGACCTGAGATGCCGCAGGCACGAAGCCATGCCATCAGCAAACTCCTGTCATAGCCTGAGCGGCTCTGCGACACTCCTTGTTGCCGGATTTCCGATTCAGACTGAAATTCAAGACACTCGAGGAGTTGTTTGGTTTCGCAATTCACAGAATCTGAACCGAATGCGCCTGTTCCTCGGCAATGGGCCCAATGCAGACCGTTTTGCACGGGTCTTTGAATTTGCCAATCCAACGTTCGGCTCTGTGTGCCGGACGCTTGCCAAAAACGCCCTCCAAGCTGATGCAAAGATGCAGGCACCGGAAAGGAACTCCCCAGCTGAACAGGATCGCGAAATCGGAATGGCTGATTCAATACCGTGAGAAGTTGTTCACGCAATTGAGCTGCCGGCATGCCGTTGGAATCGGACAGCAGAGTCAGACCGGAGAAGGTCAAATCGAAGGACCATCCGGTCTCGTGAACGGGCACTGAGCCGCCTGTTGTGTCTTTTGCACAAGAGACGCTATTCAAAAGCAAAGAAAAAAGTACAAAATGACGTCTCAACTTCCGCATCGAAAGTCATTCCTGAAAATGAAAATGCAAAGATATTTGAGTCGTCGCCGTGTTGTAATTCAAGCGGCTCGACGGCCAAAAAACCCCGCCAAAGCCTGTCTCGAATGAAGCCGAGATCTCTCGCACGAGAGAAACTTCGACTCCCAATCCGGTTGCGGCAAGTATGTTTGACTCAGTCGCAGCGCTCTCGGATTTTTTCTGGGATTGCCCTCCCAGTTGAAGGAAAGCATAGGGAAATGCGCGTCCGACTGGTGTGAAAATCATATGATTCCACTTGCCCAACACGCCCGCGGTGTCGGCCTTGGATGCTTTGTCGGAGGAGAGCTGAAGACCGAAGGTCACAAATTCTCCATCACTCCACTCGTGACGCACACTCAAAGCGGGAGAACCCCACACCGAACCTCCGTTCGGAAAACCTGCAGAAAGACTCCAAGGTCCCAATACGGAATAGCGTCCGACGGAAGGCCCCGACTCAGTTGCTGAGTTGGCCGAGGCCGCAGCAGCGCATCTGGGATTCAACGATTCACACAGGGGCAGGATGAGAAGAAGGAGCCGAATTCTCGGCAGCGCGCAAAGATTTTTCATGAGCACTAACGACCTCGTGATCAGTGAGGCCTCTGAAGGATTCGCAGAATCGCACCACGAGCTCCAAACTTTGGGCATAATTCAGTCGAGGATCGCAGTACGTCTGGTAGTTGAGTGAGAGCTGCTCTTCACGAACAGGCACTTCTCCTCCGACGCATTCCGTCACATCCTCGGCCGTGCTCTCGAGATGCAATCCGGCCAGCCACGAACCCATGTCGCGGTGAACCTTCTGAGACAACAGAACCTCAGACATGATGCTATCAAAGTATCTGGTCTTTAGACCGTCAGACATTCTGACGATGTTCCCATGCATCGGATCGCAGGACCATGTCACGTTCCGGCAAGCGCCTCTCACTGCTGTAATAAAATCAGGCAAAAGCTCAGACACCTTGCCGGCCCCCAAGCGCGTGATGAGAGTGATACGACCCCATGCATTGCTTGGATTGAGAAGAGCGATGAGTTCGACAAGCTCACTCGGACTCATGGCAGGGCCCACTTTAATTCCTATCGGATTGCGAATCCCACGCAGATACTCCACGTGTGCACCTTCCGGCTGACGCGTTCTTTCACCGAGCCACAAAAAATGCGCCCCTTGATTGAAATAGCCAGAAAATTCATCGGACCAGCGCGTGAGCGCAGACTCAAAAGGCAAGAGTAAGGCCTCATGAGAGGAGTAAATAGTACCTTCAGATGGCGAAGCAGCGGAAGCAGAGTGCGCTCGCGTGGAGCGAATCCAATCAAGAGTCGCGGAAGCACACTGATATGCCTCCAGCATGCGTGAGGGTGATGGCGTGCGGGATGAGGCTGAAAATTCGTAGCCGTTGATGATGTCGCCGCGGTAAGTCGGTAAGGTGTCGGCTCCGCGAACTTCGAACTCATCGGAACGGGGTTTACCGAATTGCCCTGCCAATCTGCCGATCGACACGACAGGTTTTCTCAGACCTTGCGCGGCGAGAGCAGTGAGCTGAAGAAGAAGCTGGACTTTCTGCGTTACGATTTCGGGCTGACAATCGATGAAGCGCTCGGCACACTCACCTGCTTGAACAATGAATCTCTTGCCCTGCCCAGCATCAGCAATACGCTGGCTCAATTGAATGACTTCGGAGGCTTCGACCAGCGGAGGGCGCGTTTGCAGCTGTTCGAGTGCCCTTTCCAACTCGAGAAGGTCGGGATAGCGCGGCAGTTGTTGGGCTTGGAACTGCTCCCACGAGCGCGGCTTCCAATGCGATCCGTTCTCCACCAATCAAGCCCCCGAAAAAATGAAACAAATGCTCCGGCGTCTCCGGCCTGCAGTTCCGGCACGCTAGCCTTGTCAACAAAGGTTTGCAACAGTTCTTCGTGAGATGCCCCCGCAATCCTGACAACTCAAAATCCGAATATCACTGGAAATTCTTTAGCACCCACTGAGAAGGGGTCAGCTCGCAGTCCGCCCTCGGAGTGCGGCAAAGAGCATTTTCAACTCTTCCGGCTGAACAACGTCGTCGGCGGCGCCTGCGGCAATGGCACTTTGGGGAAGAAAGGGAAAAACACTCGCCCCCGGATGGATGACGACAGTGCGCGCACCGCGCTCACGCAGCAGGAGCAGCCCCTGAACACCGTCGACCCCGAGCCCGCTGAACAAAAAACAGATGGTCTTCTTCACTTGTTCAGGCGAAAGAGCTGAGATGACAGACTGAAACAAAATCTCGGAAGAGGGCTGCTGCAAGCATTGGGGAGCCCCGTGAGACAGCTTCAGCGTCCATTCTCCCTGCACGTCCTCCAAATGAAGATGTTCATTCGCAGTTGCAAAATAAACATTGCCCTGCCGTGGTTTGAGACCATCGACTGCTGGCTGCAACTGCATTTGCGACGTTGTTTTCCACTTGTCGAAATAACCAGACAGGTGAGCGGCAACTGAACTCACGGCCACCAGAACTGGAGGAGCATTGGCAGGCAAAACCTGAAGGAGCAATGCAAGTTCCCGATGTGCTCCTCCATTGCCTCCAACGAGAATCAGACCGACCTCGTCAAGGGAAGAAAACTCATGCTTCACTTGCACCAAAGACTCTGCCGAGGAAATTGAAACTTGCTTTTTGAGACGCTCCGACGTGCTGGCAGACGCTAAAACTTTCTGCAGCAAAGCATCTGAGTAACATCCCAACGCTGCGGGATCGAATTGTGTGGGCTTTTGGATGACTTCCTGCGCTCCGAGCTCGATGGCCTGCATCGCATCCGGTTCGCTTGCACTTCCGGCTGAGAGCATGATTGTCGGAGTGGGAAAATAGTGCATGAGTTTTTCAAGAAACTTGAGTGCGGAGAGCCCCGGGATTTCAAGGTCGAGCAGAACGACGTCAGGTTCCTGTTCCACAATGACCTCGCGCGCCTCGAAGGCATCGCAGGCCACACCCACAACCTCCACGCGTCCGGACTGAGCCAAAATCCGACTCAACAGTGTTCGTCCGGAGGCCGAGCTGTCGACAATCACAACACGCGCGGGACGTGCGATCAACTGAACATTGCTGCCGGACGGATCCACTGTTTTAATCCCGTTGAGCAGCTGTACCTTGACGGAAAAATCGAATGTGTTGAGGATTATTTTTCTTCCGGCAGTGCCGCCGATGTCGTTCGATACGACTGGAATTTTTTTCTCGCCGAGCCAATTCAATGCACAATCGATATTCTGCCGGCCCACGCTGTCGCCCAAACCGACATTCTCTAAAACGCGCGCTCCGCCGTAGACTTTGGCCTGCAGATGTTCTTGGCTGGCTCCCAAATGGAGCATTTCATCGAGCATTTTTGAAAGCGAAAAAATTCCGTAACGCAGGCCGCTATTTTCCTGCTCCATATTCTTCGCCTGAGGAAGAAGGAAATGATTCATTCCCGCAATGCGCTTTTTGGCATCGAAAAGTGCAACTGCAACACAGGAGCCCAAAACGGTCGTGACGGTTGCTTTTTCCGACATCACGACGAATTGGCCTGGAAACAGATAAAGCTGACTCATTATGCCACTCTTTTGGTGTCGACCATTAAAATAGATTCCTGCTCTACAACATACAAATGAGTGACGAGGAGATTCTCATCGTTCAGAGCATGCAATTCGCTGCTCGGGAAATCCTGAACATACAGCATCTTTTCAACCCACAATCCGAAACGGCGTTTGCCGTCAAAGACGACAATGATGCAGCCCTCTCCCGGCCGTGCAGGCGACGAAGCACCTTTCCCCAACAGGCTGGCCAAATGATAAATTGTGAACACGATGCCTCTCAGATTGACGACACCCAGCAAGTTGGGCCGCACGACAGGCAATGGATTCCAGCGGCGTGATTCCAAGACCTCCACAACCTGAGACATCGGAATTCCGAATTTCTGCTCTGCGACCTGCACAAGCAGAAAACCTGTCTGAGGGCCTTTGCTCCTTTTGACATCCAGTGCTTCCTGAAGATCGGCAATAAAGCCTTCATTAAGCTGCATATGCGGCCCCCAACAATGACTCGGCATCCAGAACGAATGCCACACTCTCGGAATCCAACAAGCTGGTTCCCTTGAATCCGGTCAGCCTCTCGATCACGTTGTCAAAAGGTCGAATGACGGCTTCGAGCTGATCGATCACCTTGTCCACCACAAGTGCGAGGGAGTGCTCTTTGTGCGTCACAATGAGAACCAGACTGTCGTTGCCAAAATCAGCGGCTACGCTCGCCTTGCGCCTTTGCGGAGGGTCTACGAATGTAAGAAAATCGCCGACTGGTATTGTGATTCCGTCGTGCTGGCAGGTCATCCTTCCCTCCACACGTGACAGAATCAAATCGGTGATTGGAGTGATTTTAGAAATACTCGCGAGAGGGACTACGATTTGATGTCCACCGCTCTCGGCAAGGAGAGTGTTCTCGACGAGAACTGTTTTAGGGACAGGGATGACAATCTTCAGTTGAGTGCCTGTCTCTGAAGTAGAATGCAATGTGCAGGTGCCACCCAGCTTCTGTATTTCTGTTCGGATCACATCCATGCCAATGCCGCGACCCGAAACTTGCGTGACCTTCTCCGCGGTAGAGAATCCGGGCCTAAAAACAAGCTCCACAACATCAGCTGCCTGCATCGAAAACGCTTCTTCCCTCGAAATGATCCCATTCTCAATTGCTTTTCTTCTGACCACCTCAGGGTCGATTCCTGCTCCGTCATCCTGAATGGTGATGTGAATTCTATCGCCCGCCTGATTGGCCAGAATGCTGACGAGCCCGACTTCGGACTTGTTTTTCTGAACCCGAACGTCCGGAGCCTCAATGCCATGATCGACGGCGTTGCGGACAGCATGAACAAGCGCGCTCGAGAGTGCCTTTGCGATGCTTCTGTCGACACCCAATTCGGTACCTGTCATTTCGATACGCACCTGCTTGCGCAGTTCCTGTGCCGATTGACGCACGATACGTGGGAATTTCTGGAAAGCTTCCCGCAACTGGACTTTGCGGATTTCCATGATTTGCCCCTGAATTTCTTCAGAGATTTTGTCAAGTGAATGATTCATCTCTTCAAGGCGTTGTTTCTGCTCAAGCGGAATGGCGCATTTGAGCACTTGCTTGATGGTGGCGTGATAACCATTCTTGAGAACCACAAGCTCGCCGGACAGCTCCATGAAGGAATTCAGTTTATCAATCGAAACCAGAAGCTTGTCATCATCTTCGGTGTCATTGACAAGCAATTCAGGACGCCATGCCAGTTGAGAAGGCAGCGGCATTTCTTCATCGGTCTTCTCTGCAATTGTCTCACGCGACTCCGTCGTTACGGATGGAGATGACGTTTCAATTGATGACTGCTCAGGTGATGCTGTTTCGTTGAGCCAAACAATGCCGTCATCGTCAGGAGACGGTTCAGCCGAATCGGAGGCGATGATCTGCACTGAAGGTGTTGAAGCAAGACCATCGACACGCCCATCAGTCCACTTGTTCAGGGCTTCAACAAAAGGCTGGATGTTGACCGGTCGTTCTCTGAAATTTTCAAAATCAGAAATCAAACTTTTGATCACATCAGCACCCTGAAGAAGGACCTGCGTCAGGACCTGTGAGGGCGCTCTTCGACCCGCTTTCAACGAGTGCAGCAGATTTTCATAAGCGTGGCTCACTACGGTAATTTTTTCGGCACCGGTCACTGCAGCGGCCGAGCCCTTCAGGGTGTGAACCTTGCGCAGCAGAACGTCGACTGCTTCATTTTGGAATGGCTTCTCTTCGAGTCGGAAGATCATCCCTTCAAAGTCACGGGAAAGCTCATTGGCCTCGTCGCAGAAAACCTGCCGAAGCTCGAGCGACTCCTCTTTCTCTTTTTTCAATTCGGAAAGCCGTCCACGCACATAAGACTCTGCCTGCTCACGAAGCCGTGCGAGGTCTTGAGGTTTCTCGAGAAGATCGTCAATACCGACACGAAGGCCCTCCAAAACTGTCTGCTTGTCTGCATAGCCGGTCAGAATAACGAACTTGATTCTGGGAGAATCGTTTTTGAGTCTCTTACAAAATTCAATACCGTTGATCCCCGGCATTCGATAATCGCTGACCACGGCGAAACATTTGTTGGCCCGGGCAAACTCAAGAGCGTCTTCGGCATTGCCGAGAGCGTGTGTGTGGCAGCCCAAGCCGGAAACACATTCTGCGATAGCATCACGCAGATCCGGATCGTCTTCCACAATGAGCAAAAATTCATCCAACGACACTGAGGTCATGCTGCCTCCCCTCTGCGGCACTCGTTGCATCGCCGATACACTGCCGGCGCAAGTTGTTTCAAACCCGGATGATCAGTAACAAAAGATTCCGAATGTCCGACAAACAGAAGCCCGCCATTTTTCAAACTGGCTTCCAACTTACGAACGGTTTTCGGTATCTCATTGCGGTCGAAATAGATCATGACATTCCTGCAAAAGACAAAATCAAATTTGTGCTGGAACCCATAAATGGGAGTCACAAGATTGAATGGAGCAAACGTGATCATGTCACGGATGTGTTTTCGAACACGGACGAGCCCGGCCGAAGAGCCCATGCCTCGCTCAAAGAATTGAGTCTTGAAGACTTCCGGGATGTGGCGGATCGCATCGACCGCGTAAACTCCTCGAACTGCCCTTCTCAGTATTTCAGTATCAATATCCGTTGCGAGGATACGGATTCTGAGCTCGTTTCCTTCAGGAATCACAGAACGCAGGCACATGGCAATCGAATAAGCTTCTTCACCGCTGCTGCACGCAGCACACCACACGCGGATCTCACGACTCGCACGATTTTCACGGTGATCGAAAATCCCGCGTGCTGATTCAGTCAACAGATCAAAATGTTTCTTTTCTCTAAAAAACTGGGTGGTATTCGTGGTGATCGCATTGATGAAAACTTCTTTGACATCAGAACGTCCTGACACCAACGTGGAATGAAGTTCCGAGTAGGAACTCATTCCAAAGGCGGTGATCATTTTATTCAAGCGGTTGGCCAGCAGTGCCTTGTTCTTCTCAGTCAATGCCAAATTGATTCCGCACTCTTTGCGCAGATAGTCGCTCAGGCGGTCAAAACCGACCGAGTCTTTGTTCAATTCATGTCCTATTGACAAACCTTGACCCGCGACCACATCGACTCCTTGTTTTTCTCGAGCACGCTCTTATCGGCCTGAAACAAGGAAATACGACGTCAGAAGAATGACGCTCTGCCGATTCGGATGGAAAATTTTTCCCGAAAACGGTCGATACCAGTCCTGTCGGGGAGCGGAGGATCGGAATCGTGGAGCGCACAGCAAGAAAATCGGCTGAAGAAGGATTGTATCTGAGCTTTCAACTGGCTTCAGAATCTTATGCTGTTCCCATCAGGGCGGTGTCGGAGATCATTGCACTGAGTGACATCACCCATGTCCCCAACATGGCTGCTTATATGAAGGGAATCATCAATCTGCGCGGAAAAGTGCTTCCCGTGATGGATTTGAGACGGAAGTTTCTGCTGCCTGCAGGAAACTACAACCGACAGTCGTGCATCATTATTCTTGAAATCTGGTCGCGGCAGGTGGGAATCGTTGTTGACAGTGTGCGTGAGGTTCTGGATTTTCGCATCAAACAGATTGAGCCTCCACCGGAGATTGGCGGACCATCTTACAATCCGTGCATTGTCGGTATCGGAAAACTCACAGACAGGATTGTCATCCTTTGCGAACCGAATCTCATCCTCAGTCCGGATGAGTTGGCAGGTCACGCGGGATTCGTTTCCGTCGCGTGAGCGCAGCCCGCCTCACTTCGAAACAAATATCCCGCCTTCAGCCGGCACACCTTTGCCGTCTCATCAAAACGTTATAGACTCAACGCGTCTTTCGCGGAGATGAGAAACCATGTTCCACAAATTGGAATGGCAAAAGCCCGACGGGCGCACCTGGATTCAATACAGCCGTGAGCCGTTGGAACCGAATGTGTTGCCTCAAGCACCCGGCCTTGTCCGACCGCCGACGTGGACACCGCCGCACTTGCGGTGGAATGCCATGCGGCGCGAATTTGTGAGCATCTCTGCCAGCCGTCAGGACAGACCTTTCCTGCCGCCCAAAGAATATTGCCCTCTGTGTCCTTCAACCACGGACAAAAGCGGGTCGACCTTCGACACTGAGGTTCCACAAGGCTTGCCGCCTTACAATTGGGCCGTGTTCGAGAACATGTTCCCCGGGCTCTCTCAGGCGGGAAGCTCACCCACGGGCCGTTGCGAGGTTGTTCTCTACTCACCGCGCCACGATTCCACACTGGCTCAGGAACCGCTCTCTCAAATTGAAGGATTGGTTTACGTTTGGCAGGACAGATGCCGCTCCATTGCTCAGCAATCAGGAATTGAATTCATCTTCCCCTTCGAGAACAAGGGCGTGGAAATTGGCGTTACACTGCATCACCCTCATGGGCAGATCTATGCCTTCAACCATCTCCCGCCCTTCATCGAAAACGAGCATCGTGCCGCGCACGACCACTTCAGCAAAACTGGCACATGCCTGATCTGCAGCATGGCCCAAGACGAAACAAAGCAAAAAAGCAGGATCGTTTTTGAGAGCGAGGAGATTGTTGCATGGATTCCCTATGCGGCGCGGTATCCCTATGAGGTGCACGTCACGACTCGTGCCCACCGCCCTCTCATTCATCAACTGACAGCTCAAGAATGCAGACAACTTGCTTTGGCGCTGAAAACTATTCTGATGAAATATGACCGCCTGTTCGGCTTTCCCATGCCCTACATCATGGCTCATCATCAAGCGGGGGCTCGTGACACGGCGTGCCCCTCTTACCACTGGCACATTGAATTGTACCCTCCCTACCGGACCGCTCAGAAATTGAAATATCTTGCCGGAGTCGAAAGTGGAACTGGTTTTTTTATCAATGACACCTTCCCAGAAGAGAAAGCAGCTGAGCTGAGAAAGATTGAAGTCGACCCCGGTCATTTCGAACCGTGAGAAAAAGGAACTCCTCTCCATGAAAATCATTTCCGGCGTGCAACCTTTCCCTGCCGACCCGGGCTCGATCCTGCAGCATCTCGTGAGTTTCACACCGGGACGCGTGAATCTGATCGGCGAACACACCGATTACAATGGCGGCATGGTCATGCCTGCAGCTCTGGAACTGGGGATCCGCTGCGAACTGCAAATTCTCAAATCGGAGACAGGTCACATTTATTGTGCATCGCGGTCTGCGGGCGAAACAGTCCACTTTGCAAGCGATGAAGTGAGTCAGGTGGCGCATCACGTTGTGCAGTCAGGATTGGAACGCAGCACCGCGGTGCCCCTCTCCGATGTTTCTGCCAGCCACTGGACGCGTTATGTTTTAGGTTGTTTTGCTCTCTTTGAAGCTTTCCTTCAAAGCCGACACATCCAGAACACCCCTTGGACGGGAAGAACCCTGAGTTTTGTCCTTGAATCGACACTCCCGCAAGGAGCAGGCCTGAGCAGTTCAGCCGCATTGAGCATTTCACTTCTGGGGCAATTGAACTTTCTTGCAGGAGCTCCGCTGGATGCGTCGACCATTGCCCGTATGGCCATGCTCGTGGAGCACAAGTTTGCTGGCACGCACTGTGGCCTGATGGATCAATTGGCGGTGCTTTGCTCGCGGCAGGATCACTTCACACGGATTGATTTCCTCGAATTCCCTGTCTCCAAAGGCTTTCATATTTCCTATGCAAAAGCGCACGAAAATTTTCAGAATTACGTCCTCCTCATCTTCAAAACAGGGGTCAATCATTCACTCGCTGAGAGCGCCTACAACGACCGACGCGCATCATGCGAAAGCGCATTGCGTTGGCTCAACAAGGCCTTGGGATTGGGCGCCCACTCACTTGGAGAGCTCGGTCGACTTCCTCGGTTCCATGACGTTGGATCGGAATCCGAATACTTGAAACACATCGAATCACTTCTGGAAGGTGCACCTGACCACACCACTCTGGCACGGCGCGCCACGCACGCGATGTTGGAAAACAGCAGAGTTGTTGCCGCGAGCAAAGCATTGAGCACGGGGAACTTGAACTCTCTGCATCAAGCCATGCGAGCCAGCCATGCATCACTCGACACGCTGTATGAAGTCT
>JBEGJP010000119.1:0-6049 GCA_041184525.1 Pseudomonadota bacterium
GGCTCGCGAGAAGAACAACGGAACAGAATGCGGAATGGCCGTCGCAAGCACAACTGGTTGCTTTGGGATCGTACGAATGCGAAGCAAAACAAGCTGGAAGTGAGGACTTTAGCCCTGCCGATCAGCCGGATAAAATGATCTGCTTCACACAAAGCCGTTTTGAACCTGTGAGAGCTCTGCCGGAATCGGGTGAAATCGAGTATTTTATTGCTCCGGGCAAGACTGCGGACTACGGACCCACACGTTGGCCCCTGCTGATTGCCGAAAACCAACACATGCATGAGATCCTCTCTTTGGATCAGCTCACCATGTCGGCCACGGTGGTCTGGAACCTCGTTTCACTTCTGATGCCCATTTTCGTCATCGCCTTCCGATTTGTTTTCCGCAATGAAAAGACCCTCAACACATTGGCTGATTACGCCCTCGTCCTGACGGGGTATGCTCTTTGCATCACGCTCCTTCAACAAGCCTCACTCTTTCCAGAACCGGTGCAAATTTTTTTCAGTCTCCTGTGCATCGTTTTGGAAGGTGTCATCCTCACCCTCTTTGTTCGCTACGTGTTTTGCATGACGTCAGACACTCTTTGGAAATTGCGTCCAACGATCGCTGTTGCGATTCTGATGTGCGCAGGATTTCTTCTGGCATTCGCTATTTCGGGACAAAAACCTCAATCGTTTTTGCTCACGTCACACCATTGGCGCGACTCACTGGGCTGCGGACTTGCCTGTATTGCACTCCTCGCCGGACTCTATTTGCGGGCGAAACGAACAGAGCTTCAGGGTGGGGCTTCGTCCTCGCAGTTGGGATTGGCCAGCGATGACTTTGGCAGCACCAGCTACCTGATCAGAATTGCCTGTGTCGTCGTGCCGCTGCTGCTTTTCGGCTTTTCGAATGCATCAGAGCTGGTCAACCCCAGTCTCAAGGTTTTGAAGTGGGAAGATCTGATGTTCCTGCCGAGCCAAACGGCGGTGATCGCCTACCATCTCGGCACACGCACTTCATCCACCATGCGCTACGGCAAAAGCATGAAAGAGCGACTGGAGATGCTCTTTTCAGCCATTCTCAGTTTGCAGAGAACCATCAGTCCGAAAGAGGCCGTCAACTCTACGGTAAGCGCACTACGCGAAGTTCTGCCCCAAGCAGCACGCGCGAAGGTTCAATTCATCGAAGCGACAAAATGGGAGCCTTCACGGATGCAGACCCATGCTTCGCTGATCGACAACACACTCTATATTCCCTTGCACAGCAGCCTGTCCTACAAAGGGCTCTTACGCCTCGACGGCGTTTCCCTCACACATCTCTCTGAGGAAGAAGACTACATCATTTCGACGTTGGCCAGCGCGCTTGCCCTGAACCTCGAAAACCAAATATCTGCCGATGACCTCGATAAAATGCACCGTGCTTCGTTGCGTTTCGTTCCTCGCGACTTTCTGCGTCTCCTCAAGTCCGAGAGCTTGAAGGATTTCAAATTGGGAGACCACGTCGAATTGAGCATGACCGTGCTTTTCGCGGACATCCGCAACTTCACCTATCTTTCAGAGGGTATGACGCCGTCGCAAAACTTCGAGTTTATCAATGGTTTCTTGATGCACATTGCTCCGGTGATCAAACACCACGGAGGATTCATCGACAAGTACATCGGCGACGCAATCATGGCCTTGTTCCCGAACTCCGCCGCGAATGCCTCCCGTTGCGCCATTGACATGCAAATCGCTGTTGGAAAATTCAACAAGCGCTGGCACAACATACTGAATCAGGAAGTAAAAATCGGCATTGGTCTGCATTATGGCGCCATGGTGCTGGGGATTGTGGGTTACGCGGAGCGACTCTCAAGCACGGTGATTTCCGATGCCGTCAACTTGGCAGCGCGGCTGGAGGGTCTCACAAAGAAATATATGGTCGACATTATTGTCAGTGAGGGCGTTTTGCAGCATATATCCCCCTCCGAGCGGCAGGAACTCAATCCGCGTATGCTGGATTCAGTCACTGTAAAAGGCCGCAATTCAATGGTCACCATTTACGAAATTGCAGTTCCCGAAGAAAAACAAAGGGAACTCGATGAGGTCTCATGAGCGCACCAACGAACAACCGTCCCCTGTCTCCCTTCGAAATTGATGTCATAGAGAAAAAAGGCACAGAAAAGCCCTTTTCAGGCGAATACTGTCTGACCAATTCGAAGGGAACATACCACTGCAAGCGCTGTGGCGCGCCCCTTTATCATTCGCAAGACAAATTTGCTTCTCATTGCGGTTGGCCCAGCTTCGATGCTGAAATCACCGGAGCAGTCAGACGCATCCCCGATCCCGACGGACGCCGCACCGAAATAGTCTGCAACGCCTGTGGAGGCCATTTGGGCCACGTGTTTCTTGGGGAAGGCTTCACTGCCAAAAATGTGCGTCACTGTGTCAATTCCATCAGTCTGATGTTCAAACCATCGCCTGAGCAAAGCACAGCAGTGGCGCTCTTTGCGTCCGGCTGCTTTTGGGGCACCGAATACCATTTTGCGAAAGTCTCCGGAGTCTTGAAAACACGTGTGGGATTCGCCGGCGGTCACATCGAGAATCCGAGTTACAAGCAGGTGTGCGGTGGACAAACGGGACATCTGGAATGCTGTGAAGTCACCTACAATCCTGAACAGGTGAGCTACGAACAACTCTGCAAGCTCTTTTTCGAAACGCACGACTTCAGCCAAACGGACGGTCAGGGCCCCGATGTGGGTCCGCAGTACCTCTCTGCCTTGTTTTGTTCAAATGCGGAAGAAAAGCAGGTTGCTGAAAAGCTCATGACGAGTTTGCGCGCGAAGGGGTTCTCAGTGGCAACGCAGGTGCGCGATGCTGCGCAGTTCTGGAGCGCAGAGGATTATCACCAGAAATATTATTTCCATCAGGCCAAGACTCCCTACTGCCACGTGTACCGAAAAATCTTTTGAGGAACGGCCGCCTGTCGGTTTGCCGTTATCGGGCAGGTGAGCTTTCAATCACATCCATTTTTTTGAGCAGCAGCGCAGCCTCTTCTCCGAGGAAGTTTTCCAAAACGATGCCGGCTCCCAAACTGCGCTTCAGCTCATGGTACTCGCGCAGTGCCGCCTCCAGATAATTCCCCCGCCGTATGCCGACAATCAATCTGTTCTTCGGAGTGTGAGAGGAGGGAACAAATTCATGGGTGGTTGTCTCGTATCCTTGCCCTCGCAGGAGCAGAACCCGCATCGCGTCGGTGAATGTGCTGCAGGAATCTCTTCTCAGCTCGGGAGAATGTATGAGCACCGAGAACGCATTTCTAAAATTCTCTGCAGACAATTTTCTCCACTTGTTGGCCAACTCAGCCTGACAACAGGGTGCCACGGCGATCGCATCCGAGCGTTCAGAAAATGCTAAGGCCAGAGCATCGTCCGTGGCCGTATCACAGGCATGCAATGCCACAACAAGATGAAACCGCGCACTCTTGCGCTCATCCGAGCCGAAAGATGTTTCGCGTTTGCTTTTGAACTCCTGAACCGACACCGTCTCGAATTCGAGACTCCCTTCAAGTCCGAGCGAGCGGGCTCGTTCTGCAGATTTACCAATCACGTCAGAACGGGTGTCAATCCCTTTGATGACCACCTGCACGTCCCACAGGTTCCTGCAGCACCAAGCGAGAAGAAACGTTAAATAGGAATTGCCGCACCCACAATCCAACACCCGCAAAACAGAAAAACGTGAGCTGAGATCTTTGATGAGGGGTGCCAGTTGGGCCACCATATGATTGATTTGAAGATATTTCCGGACAGCATCGGCCGGCATGCTCGCATCATTCGAAAGAAGACCCAACGTCCGCAAGAGCTCGGCTCCCTGCAACGGCTGGATCAGAAGCTTCTTGCCTCCGGTCACCTTGCTGACACGTTCGGGTGTCCAATGCTTCTCAGCCTTTTGTCGGAAGGTGAGTTGTGTCATGTTAAAAACCTCATTTGTCACAAGCCTGCAAGGCTCAGGGAGCTGCATGCGTTCCGATGTTCCAAATACTCGCACAGAAGTCAAAGAATTGGAGCGCCTGAGACAACTTTTTCTCGATGCGCCTGAAAATCCCGGAATTGCGGATTACTGGTCCGATGCGACGCTCCTCGCGCTCTACCACCGCACCTTCGCGCGCCGTATTTCATGGAAATGGGATGCCTTGTTGCAGGAGCTCGAACTGAAGAAGTGGTCCATTCCTTCTCACATCACCCGCTGGATCGACTGGGGTTGCGGAACAGGCATTGCAACGCAGAGTGTCTTGCGTCAATGGGGTTGCACGTCCCACACTCAGTTTGTTTTCTCAGATCGGTCCCGCACGGCCATGCAATTCGCCGCAGAGCAGCTGAAGAGCTTGCAGCCGCATGCACAGGTCAGCCAAGTTCACCCCGACCTCCTGCAAGTTTCAAGAAACGATGTCATCCTCATGAGCCATGTGCTGACCGAACTGAACGAAGAACAAACTCAAAAACTGATCGCTCAGGTGTCACAGGCGGGAGCGGTTCTCTGGGTGGAACCGGGAACGCCTTACTGTTCAAAAAAACTCATTTCTGCCCGCGAGCAACTTCTCACTTCATTTTCAATCGTCAGTCCCTGCCCCCACCAAGGAACGTGCGGAATAAAAAAGGACAGCAAAGATTGGTGCCATTTTTTTGCTCCGCCGCCTTCAGAAATCTTTCAAGATCCTTCTTGGATGCAATTTTCAAAAACAATGAAAATCGACCTCCGCAGCCTGCCCGTGAGTGTGCTTGTCGCTGAAATAAAAAACTCCGGCGCACAGGCACAGACAGAGCACGAGTCCTCATCCTCCGGTCGCCTGCTGGGGCGTCCGCGCTTTTACAAAGGCCATGCCAAAATTGTCGTTTGCGACGCCGAGGGCATCAGCGAAAAAAGTCTTCAGGAGCGTCACAACAAAGAGAAATTCAAAGAGTGGCAACGCGATTCATTTTACGTCCCGATCAGTACCTCTCGGGATTCCGATTGATGATGATCGCTGCGAGAAACTTCGGCACATAATCGACCGTCTCCTGAGGCAACCGATCCCTCAACGCCCAAAAGTCAGGCTTGGGAGCACGGCGGATGCGCGCAGCCAGAGCCTTGCGCTCCACGGCATTCTGCCCTGCGTTGTAGGATGCGATGGCCAACATGTACCGATCTGTTCCGAACTGTTTGAGCAGCATGGAAAGATATTGGGCTGCTGCTTTCGAACTCTTGACGGCATCGGTCCGTTCATCGATCCTCATGCGGGGATCCACCTTCAGCCCGAAATCTTTTGCTGTTGCAGGCATGAATTGCCACAAGCCGAGGGCACCCACCGGACTGCGTGCTGTCTCGTTGAACTCAGATTCAACCCACACCAAGTATCCCAACTCGGGAGGCAAACCTTCTTCTGCCAAAGCGGCTTGAATCACAGACCAGTATTTTTCTTTCTTTTCAAACAGCTTCTTATGACCATCCCCACGGGTGAAGCGCTCTATCCAGCCTTCCACCTTTTTTTGAAACTGCACGTCCATGACAGAGGGAGGCGTGTCTCCAAAACGACGCGAGACAGTGACGATTTCATCCCAGACGAAATTCCTCGGAACTTCGGGCATCACTGCAACGGTTTTCACGGCTGCAGGCGCTTCGATCTTTGCTGTGAGCGTCGGCTCCACTTGAAAACGAGGCGCAGAAGATGCACTGAGATGTGACTTTTTATTTCCCCACCAGAGTCCAACCACGACGGCGGAAATCAAAACTTGAATCAATATGAATTGCGGCCAGATTGATTTTCTGGGGCTTTTCTTGATGCGGGCTGCAACGTTTGTCACACGAGTCAGGATGACACTGGCAAAGCGGGACGGTTCCAATGCGTTCCAAGGCGAACATTGAAAGCTGCTCAGTTGGCCTAAAGTCACCCGATCGCCCGCACGTATGAGAGTCTTCTTGATGATTTTCTTTCCGTTCACAAAGGTGCCGTTGCGGCTGCCCAGATCTTCAATCCACAGTCGTCCCTTTTCAAGCGTCAGACGTGCGTGAGTTCGGCTCACCATCGAATCGCCGTCGATCGGAACTCCGGCAGC
>JBEGJP010000120.1:0-6743 GCA_041184525.1 Pseudomonadota bacterium
CGCCGTTCTTGTGCAGCTCGGTGAGCACAGTCCAGATGTTTTGCTCTGCTGAAAGGTCGGGTTCGGGCACGGGGCCGGCGTTCATGTGGAAGACAGTCCAAGCCCACTCTGAGAGACCGAAACTCGAAAGCTGGGAGACGTTCTTGGATGCAATCCACCAAATGTCAGCATCGTGTTCAGGAACATCCGAGAGAGTTTCATTGGATTGTGAAATGACGCCCACCATTCCCACCATCGGTGTCGGCGGGATGGGCTTTTGTCCGGTTTGATTGTTGAGGCTGACGTTGCCGCTCACGATGGGAATCTGCATGCCGCGGGCAATGCTGTTGATGCCGTCGATGGCATCCGACAGCTGTCGCATGACCACGGGCTGGCGGGGGCTTCCGAAATTCAGACAGTCTGTCATGGCCAAAGGTTTTCCACCGCTCGCAACAATGCGTCTTGCCAAGAGCAGCGTGCTTTGAGCAGCGCCGTGGAGGGGGTCAATTTCAATCCACCGTTCCTGACACCCTGCCACGAGTGCGATGGCCGGTGTGTTTTGTCCCAGAGGTTCCTTCTCAAAGGACAGGGCCGAAAACGCGTCATCGAGACGGATGACAGCCGCTGCCGACGAGCGCGGGGTTTGGCATCCGGCAATGGTGTTGCCCTGCACTGTCGAGCAATAGTGCCGTGTGAGCGGCTCTTTGCACGCGAATGTAGGCAGAGTGAAGATTTCGGCGAGGTGCGGAAGGATTTTCTTCCAGACATGACCCAAGGATGTCTGAGACGACTCCATTTCCTGAGCGAGTGTTTTGCGGGTGGAGGCAGACAGCTGAAGATTCAAAGACAGGCGATTGCTTTTTTCGAGAGGCTGCGCAGAGGAAGGAGCGTCAGCGAGGGGACGCTCAATTTTGTTGTGTGCCTTCAGATACTCGTTCCGGTCCTGCAGAGGCCAGTGGTATTTGGGAGCGTTCTCAGTGAGAACGTCGACGGGAAGAACGCACACGACGTGATCGTTATGCACGCAGATGAATTCGCCGGTGTCATTGACGGAACCAATGACGGCAGCCGCCACCTGATACTTTTCACAGAGCGCAAGTACTTCGTTGGCCTGCTCGGGAGTCACAGCGCACAGCATCCGCTCCTGCGATTCCGAGAGCAGATATTCGTATGCCTTGAGTCGGGCCGTGCGTGCTGGGATTTTATTGAGGTCGAGTGCCACGCCGCATCCGGAACGGCCTGCCATTTCAACACCGCTTGACGTCAGGCCGGCGGCTCCCATGTCTTGCAAACCAATGCAGAGTTTCTTTTCGAGAAGTTCAAGCGTGACCTCAAGAAGCTTCTTTTCGGCAAACGGATCGCCCACCTGCACTGTCGGTTTCAGCGCAGATGAGGAGTCATCGAAAGCATCCGAGCTCATGGTGGCTCCATGCACTCCGTCGCGTCCGGTTGCGCTGCCAAAATACAAAATGAGATTGGCTCCGGACGGAAAAAGTTGAGACGCTTTTTCTGGTGTGAGCGCTTCGCCCGGGAGCAAATCGCTGGGCTTTTGCTTCACCACGGGCGCCGCATCGTTCTGCAGCTTGCCTCGGAAGATGGCGTCGCTTTTGACGAGGCCAGCCGTGAAAGCGTTGACAAGAATGTTCTTGCTGTAACCGTGATGGAAGCGGGTCTGGCCGCCGACGGTGGGCACGCCCACGGAATTTCCGTAGTCGCCGATGCCCCGCACGGTGTGCTTCAGAAGGTGTGCGTTGTACTCACCTTCGCCATAGCGCAGGCAGTTGAGGTTCGCGACGGGGCGCGCGCCCATGCAGAAAACATCACGCAGAATGCCGCCCACACCGGTCGCTGCACCTTGGTAGGGTTCAATGTAGCTGGGGTGATTGTGGCTTTCCATTTTGAAGGCGAGTCCCACTCCGGGGGCAACTTCAACAATACCCGCATTTTCTCCGGGGCCCTGAAGGACCCAAGGTTCCTGCGTGTGAAAGCGCGCGAGATGGACGCGTGACGATTTGTAAGAACAGTGTTCACTCCAAAGTGCGCCTGCCACGGCGATTTCCTCGAGTGAGGGCTTGCGCTTGAGGAGATCTTTCAGGCGCGCAAATTCTTCGTGAGAAAGTCCGAAGCCCTGCGCCAGTTCTTGCCACTTTTTCTCTTCCGATGGGGACTCAATTTGTGACGTCATGATGGAATTCCTCGGTCTGCCTGATTCAAGATGCGTTCTCGGAGTGGATGTGTCTCCACAAGTCCAGAGGGCTGCCGGCGCGGATCGGAATATTCAAACGCCGCGCCAAACCATCGAGCATGTAGAGTCCGTCGGTTGCTCCGAGAAGCGGATCGCTGGCGCGTTCAGGATGCGGCATCATGCCGACAATGTTTCCGTCGCGGTTCGCAATTCCTGCAATGCTCTCGCTGCTGCCGAGAATGTTGAGCGTGTAGCGAAAAAGAATTTGGTAATCGCCGGTTTTGCGCGGCTGCACGAAATTTCCCATCCCGCATGAGATCGGCAGATTCAACAGTTGTCCTTGCGGTGCGCGGACAGGATTCCACGCCGAAGTTGCTTGCGATTCGACATGGACAGTCACGAATTCATGAACGTGCTGGCGCAGAACGTTGGGTGCCAAAGCGCCGGGGAGAAGACCGGCTTCGCAGAGAATTTGGAAGCCGTTGCAAATGCCGAGCACAGCAACTCCTTTGGCCGCTTCCTTGCGCACCCACTCCATGAGCGGAGAACGCGCAGCCAGTGCGCCGGCGCGCAGGTAATCGCCAAAAGAAAAACCTCCGGGAAGAAGTATCACGGAGGTTTCTTGGGCAGGCAATTTTTCAACGTCCGCCTGAGAACGCACCAAGGTGACATTGATATCCAAATTGCGCGACAACCAGCGAACAGTATCGTGGTCGCAATTTGTTCCGGGGAATTGCAGAACCGCGGCAGTTTTTCTGGTCATTGAACAACCTCCACGCGGATGGACTCCATGACCTCATTGCACAGAACATTTGAAACATAGCGCAAGAGTGCGTCTTGATCATTGCTTTCCGGCAGGCTCACAGTGAAAACTTTCGACCGCTTGAGACGCGCGTTCAAGCCCTGAGTTGCCATGTGCTCTTCGATGGTTTTTGCTTCCGTGTCGAGAACGTCGGTGTGAAGAGCGACCGTGACACGGTATGTTTTTTGCAGGGCAGGCACCGAGCGAGGACTGACTTGCCCCTGATGCAAACGTGTCAGTTCATCCGGAGAAACACCGAAAACCTGCAGCAGTCGGGCAGGGGTATGGGCAAGAAAACGATCGAGTTCAAACAGGGCTCTCAGGTTTTCTTTGCCTACGAGCTCAACCACGGACTTGGTGTTTTCCAGTGCTTTGAGGAACGCATCTGCTGCAATCGATTCACGCGCAGCTTGTGCGCTCAGCGGCAATGCAATTTTTTGGATGAGTTCGTATGCCTCGGTGCGGTTCATGCCCGCATTCGTCAGATGAGTGAGAACACTTTGGCTGGCCCAGAGACCGCCGAGACGTTCCAGATTCCGCTTCATGACTTCGGGTTGAACGACCATTTTTTCAATCAGGCTGGCACAGCGCGAGGTCATGAAATCCAGTGTGACAAAGAGATCCGGCAAAGCGAGTCGTTCGACACTGCTGTGCGAAATGTCACGCTCATGCCAGAGGCTCACATTTTGCGACAGCATAGAAACGTACCCGCGCACGCTGCGTGCAAGTCCGGTCAGATTTTCAGCCAGCACAGGATTCTTTTTGTGCGGCATGGCAGAACTGCCCTTTTGCTTGCTTCCGAAGGGTTCAATCACCTCTTGGAGTTCTGTCCGTGCCCAGTGGCGCATGTTGGTGGCAAAGCGTTCGATCGCATTGGCAAGTGCTTCACAGGCCTGACCCACGCGGAGAATGCGGTCACGCGGGATCACCTGTGTGGCAACCGGTTCTGCAGTGAGTCCCAATTTTTCGAGCACGAAAGTTTCGTAGTCGGGTGAGAGCTGGGAATACTGGCCAACCGCTCCGGAGAGCTTTCCGGTTCCGCACACCTTCTTTGCTTCCAAAAGAGCAAGATGAGCGCGCTGAAATTCCTCGAAGTGACCGGCGAGGACTTGTCCGAACGACAAGGGCTCGGCATGAATACCGTGCGTTCTGCCCATGACGGGAGTTTTTGCGTGCGCAAACGCCTGTGTTGCCAAAGCTTGGCGAGCTTGCGCGAGGGGTGCTGAAAGAAGTTCGATGGCATCCCGAATCCGTAAATTCAGTGCGGTATCCAGAACATCAGAACTCGTCAGACCTTGATGCAACCAGCGGCCGGAATCGCCCATGGCTGCGCCGACCTCTGAAACATAAGCGATCACGTCGTGTCCCGTTTCGAGCTCACGTGCGAGGTACTGTTCTACGGTTGTTGCTTTGATTGCATCGTCGAAGGAGGTCAGCACGGACGGGGAAACGCCTCTGCGTTCCACGAGACCTTCCAGATGGGCTCTTTCCACCCGAGACCATGAGGCATATTTCGCCTCCTCGGACCAAAGCTTGGACATTTCGGGGCGGCTGTAACGCGCAATCATAGGGTCACCTCGGGAGGGTTTAGGATATTTCAGGTGATTTTCTTACTTTTGCGAAACGCCCCTCTCATAGTCTGTAATCCCCTAAAAAGACAACCCCCAGCACATCTGGAGCTGAGCTCGCCTCAGGAAGTGTCAGTTTGGCCTCGCACGACCTTTGGTCTCACCTAAAGTTCGACGGAAGGGGGCCGATACCGGATCGTATGAGCGATTCTGGGCGAGGGTTTCGGCTGGAATCATGATTTGCGGGAAGCTGCGCAGAGGGAAACGAATGGCAGTGCATAAGCAAAAGCTGCTGAATCAGGATGTTGAGGATTCCATCGACTACCTCAACTTGCTCGTTTCCTCAGGGCTGGCCTTGGGCGAGATGGGTGATCCCGATGAGCTTCTCGACATGATGGCTGAAACCGCTATGATTATGGGTAACTGTGAAGGTTGCACTGTTTATGAGGCTGACAATGAACTGCTCAGGTTCAAGCTCACAAGGAATAGGGTTCTTGAAGCTCGGGGTGTGAAAGCCCCTCTCAGAAACTACACAGTCCCAATTGACTTAAAAACAGCTGCAGGGTTTGTGGCCACTTCCAAGAAGCCCCTGAACATTCCAGATGTTTACAGTCTTCCACCGGAGTCGCCATTTTCCTTCAATCCGTCTTTCGACGTTATGACCAACTATCGCAGTCGTTCGATGCTCGTGATTCCCATGTGCGATTCGCGCGGCAACGTTCTTGGCGTCTTGCAGCTGATCAACCATCTCGCGGGTGAGCATTTCACCGGCGATGTGACACCCTTTCCGCATCGGGTGGAAGCTTATCTGAAAGCGTTGTCCAGCCAGTGCGGTGTTGTTTTGCGCAATATCCGGATGGCCGATGAGTTGAAGAACTCTCGCATTGAGACGGTGAAGAAGTTCGTGAAGGCATCTGAATATCATGACACCGACACAGGCGGACACATTGAACGCATGAGCAGATACAGTGTTCTTCTCTACAAACAGCTCGGTTTCGACGAGTCCGCCTGCGACGTGATGCGACTCGCTTCAATGCTTCACGACGTGGGTAAAATTTCAACTCCGGATGCGGTTCTGAAAAAGCCGGGGCGTCTGACTTCAGATGAATTTGAAATCATGAAATTGCACACCGTGAAAGGCTACGAAGTCTTGCGCAACGCAGACTCGCCGTTCCTCCAAATGGGCGCGACAATTGCGCACACGCATCATGAAAAATGGGATGGCACGGGTTACCCCCGCGGCCTCAAAGGCGAAGACATTCCCCCCGAAGGACGGGTCGTTGCTTTGGCCGATGTGTTCGATGCGTTGTGCTCTCGGCGTGTGTACAAAGAATCTTGGCCGATTGACAGGGTGTTTGATGAATTGCGCGGCTGCAGCGGCAACCATTTCGATCCGGAAATCGTCGATATCTTTTTCGAAAATCTCGACGAGATTCTCGAGATCAAAGCGCAGTTCCCTGCGAGCGAGCCTTCCATCCCGCTGACTGCAGCTCCAGCCAGCATGTATCCCGTCAGTGTTGCGAAAGAAGGCGAAGCCTCCTCCGAAGATCCGACTTCTAAGGACATCAAGAAGGCATCTTGACATTCCTTTCCCACTCCCTTACCCCATTATGAATCGTTTTTTCAGATGGGGTGTTCATTATGCGTCGCCGTGAGTTCCGTGAGCAGTCACTCGACTCCCGTGACATCGTGTTTCCCCATTAGTTTGAACCCGCTTTCCAGCGGGTTTTTTTTTGGCTTTTGTTCGTCCATGCCTTGGGAGGTGTCCGCAGATGAGTTCTTACTTGAAAGTCTCCTCGTATGAAGGTCGTAAAGGTGAAATTCGCAAAGTGGTACTTTTGTACTCGGGCGGTTTGGACACCAGCGTGATGCTCAAATGGATTCAGGACGAATATCAGGCCGAAGTCATCGCTCTGACCATCGACATTGGTCAGCAGGCAGACAATCTCGAGGAAATCCGTCAGAAGGCGCTCCGTTTGGGAGCCATCAAAGCGGTGGTTGTCGATGCGAAAAACGAATTTGCTTACGAATACCTTGCCAAAGGAATCAAGGCGAACGCGCGTTATCAGGGCGATTATCATCTGGCCACCCCGCTGGGACGGCCGTTGCTGGCAAAGTTGGCTGTCGATGTGGCCCGTGCCGAAGGTTGCGATTGTATCGCGCACGGTTGCACCGGTAAGGGCAACGATCAGGTTCGGCTTGAAGGAAG
>JBEGJP010000121.1:0-4327 GCA_041184525.1 Pseudomonadota bacterium
AATTCGCTGAGAATGAGGCCCTGAGAGGACTCGGCCATCCGTTGGAAGAGTTGCAAGTTGGAGCGGGGATAGGCCGCTCCCAAGCCGCTCCCGAGGATTGCCACACTGTGCCCATGCTGAAAGGCGACTGTGTTGGCGATGGTATCGATGCCGATGGCCGCTCCTGAGATGACTGTGACATGACGAGACGCCAGAACACGCGCAAAGTGGGCGGCCTGTTCGCGTCCGTAAAAGGTGGGATGACGCGATCCGATGATTGCCACGCGCCTTCGCTTGAGCAAGGACGGCTCACCAACGTAACGCAAGGCTGCGGGGAATGATTTCGGGAGAGCCTTACCGATGAGACTCTCGATCGTGTTGCGTTCTAAAAAGTGAGGATCGTTCATGTCGGGTCCTGTTGAAACGTGCAGAGAAAAATGGGAGCCGCGCTGGAAAGAGAGACAAACAGCAAATGACACAAGGGCAGTGAGGTTTCGAGATGGCGCGCAGAAGGTCTTAAAATTTTCGGGCACGTGGATTAAAATTTACTTCGCCAGCGATGAGACTGTGTCTCTTGTGTGACGAACTGGCGAAAAGTTGACTCAAACCCGAAGCTTGACTGGCCGGCGGGTTGACACCTTGTACTCTGCATGGTTTACTGCAGGCGTAAATCACAACACAAGTTTCCGTATCAGCAGCAGTTTTACTGCTCAGTGCCCACTTTGCCGTCAAGGAGGATAGGCGATGAAAGCACAGCGTTGTCCGTATCACGTTAAGCAAGGCGTAGTAGATGCAGAAGGCAAGCTGGTTCTAAGTGATGTCTGTGGTGTTAAGTCAGCGTGCGGGGCAGCCTGCACGTTTGCACCGTTTGAGGATGCAGCGTTCAAAAGCTGTCCTCGCTTTGCTGCGTATCAACGCGGCGGCACGGGAGAACGCCAAATACTCATTCCAAAGAACGACGTCGAATACATGCCGGAGTTTGGTGGATTTGCCAGCTTCAGTGAAATGGAGCTCATGTAATTCAACGTCTTTCGTGGGGAGAGTGGGGTGACTGTTCGTTCACCTGAGCTTGCAGCGGATGATGCGCTGCTCACGCAGCTTCGCTCCGAAACCGACGCGGTGGGACTGAGTGAAGTGTTCTACTTTCTCTCTCAGCTTCAGTGCATTGAGGCTTTGTTTGATTCCGCGAAAACATTCGAAGAGTCCTATCGAAAAGCTTTGCACGCTCATTTGTCTCGGAGCTTGGTAACGTCGCTCTGGAATTTTCGAGTTCGTTTGTGGCTCGGATTCGCTTCCCTGAGAAGAGAGTTGATACTGCAGTTGGATGCCGGCCAGAGAGACGTCCTATGGATGGAATTTGTGTTGACGCGCGTTTCGTTGCACGACGCCTTTGAGAACCCCACGAACTACTGCAATCCTGCGACCATTCGTGATCAGCACCTGCGCGCGACAGTCGAAAGCCGCGGCGGACTGGTTGAAATGACACATCTGATGCAAAAGATTTATATTGAGCAGCGCAGGCTGGTTCTGAAAGAATTTGTGCTTCGCGTTCTTCCTGCCGCAGTTCTCGTCGTTTCGAGCGTCATTGCACTTTCGATGGCGGCGCTTTTCTTGCATTCCCTTTTGTCTGGAACTTGAATCATTGGAAATAGTGGGCGTTGGGACATTCTTCCGCTGAAGATTCGGATCGGCAGCAGCTTTTGGTTTCATTGAGGTTACATCCGCAGGAGCTGCAGAGGCCTCGGCACTCCTCTTGGCATAAAGGAAAATCGGGCAGACTCGTATAAATGAGATCTGTCACGAAATCGGACAAATTCAACGCCGCGCCATCGTGTTCGTAGCATTCCATCTCGCTTTCGCTGAGTTCGTGTTCGCCATGGCTCTGCTGCTCGGCTGCCCTCACATATAATGCTTCGGACTCGGAGGTGATGTTGGTTCTGAAAGGTGTGAGACTGCGCACGCATTCCATTTTGGCACACATCTGAACTTGGGCACGGACACGGTAGGCGTCGCTTTGCTTTTCAACTTCGAGAAGCATTGAAAATAAATTCTCAGATTCCGGAGTCAGGCAGTCGAGCTCGTTGAGGATAGATTCAAGCCAGTGGTGTTGGCCTAAGTGGAGAGAGGTTTCTTTAAAACGGGCCTTTGCTTTTGGTCCGCCAAACGAAAAACTGCATCCGCTGCCAATTTGATTGAGGGGGAGTCTCCAGTTCATAGTGTGGCTCCTTGGTCATCGCGAGCAGAAAGGGCTGGCTCGTCCTGTTCCCGCCATAGCGTCGACTGCTCGACTCAGCAAGCGCTCAATTGTCAGAGTCTCTTTGCAGTCTTATAATAGGGGCCAAAGTAAAGGAGGCATCCATGCCCAGTTTTGACGTTGTTTCGGAAATCAACGTTCAGGAAGTCGACAATGCCGTCAATCAGGCTCAAAAGGAAATCCAGTCCCGCTACGATTTCAAGGGGTGTAAGTTTGATCTGACGTTCGACAAGACCTCTCTTGAAATCAAACTGAGTGCGGATGCCGAGAGCCGTCTGGAAAGTTTACTCGACACTTTGAATGGCAAGTTGCTCAAACGCGGGGTGGAACTCGGTGCTCTCGAGGTCGGCAAGCGGGAGGCTGCAGGTGGTATGATGCTCAAGCAGTGCATAAAAATAAAGCAAGGCTTGGAGCAAGAGAAAGCCAAATTGATCGTACGTGCGATCAAAGACTCCAAATTGAAAGTGGAAGCCCAGATCCAAGAGAAGCAGGTCCGTGTGACCGGCAAGAAAATTGATGACCTTCAGGAAGTGATTGCGCTTCTCAAATCCCAGCAGGGTCAATTCAAAATTCCACTCCAATTTGTGAACATGCGCAGTTGAGCTGAATTTTTGTCACGCGCTGTTTCACTTCGGACAGCGTTCATCCTTCTCTCTGTGAGGTGTCGGAATATGATTCAGGTCACTCGTCTGGATGGCGCCATTGTTTTTATCAACGAGACCAACATTCAATGGGTGGAGCGTTTGCCCGACACGTCCATCACCTTTCTCGGCGGTGCCCGTATTCTTGTGAAAGAGACTCCGGCTGAAATCGCGGAGCGGGTCAATGCGCTCACGGCAGCAGGTTCAGCACCTTTGATGTCTGGTGAGAACACCCCTTCAAATGACGGACGCGTGTCAAACTCTTAACGTCATGTCAAAGTTCAGTGGAACACGACGGAAACGGAACATCCCCCCTGCTTTCGGGGAGGCATATGATCTTCTTTGGTGCACAGGCACCGAAGGAGGAATCGAAGATGGTACCTGCGAATTGGTTTTGGAAATCGGGTCGTGTTGCAGGGGCGTGGCGTCAGTGGGGTATCTCGGCAAGTTTGATCGCAGGTGTCTTGTTTGCTCAAGGAGCTCGCGCGTCCATTCTTCCGCCCAACAATCTCCATCTGCAGGACAACGTCAATTCACTTGCCAACATGACAGAGCAAGACTTCAACACCATCATCAACACCATCATTGATTATTATCGACCCCTTGTAGCTGCTCGCGGCGGTCGTCTGACGTCCAACAATTTGTGGACCGATCCGACTGTGAATGCCAGTGCACAGCAAAGTGGGACCAGCTGGATTGTGAATATGTATGGCGGGTTGGCACGCCGCCCCGAAGTCACACCCGATGGCTTTGCTATGGTGGTGTGTCATGAGCTTGGTCACCATTTGGGTGGTTTCCCGTTCTATGGAGATCGCGACTGGGCGGCCTCTGAAGGACAGGCTGATTATTTCGCAACGCAATCGTGTGCACGCGAAATCTGGCGTCCGCAGACTGCTGAGAATGCCCGTTTCCGGACTCTGGTGGGTGAATTTGAAAAGAAGAAATGCGATGCCGCATGGAGCCAGCCTGATGATCAGGACCTGTGCTACCGCACGTCTGCAGCTGGACAGAGCCTTGCGACATTGCTGGGAGCACTGCGCACGGGTTCGACTCCGCCGCGTTTTGACACACCCGACACACGCAAAGTCACTGTCACTTACACAGGCCATCCGGAAGCTCAGTGCCGGCTTGACACCTATTTCAACGGAGCCTTGTGCGGCGTGAGTTTCGACAAGAACCAAATTCCCGGACGCAATACTGCCGGTGGACAGTTGGGACAGGATGCTGAACTTTCTGCGTCCAAAGCGTCGTGTATGACGGCAGCGGGTTATACTGTCGGAGTTCGTCCCTTGTGCTGGTTCAAGCCCAACCTTGACTTTCTTGCGATCCAATACTCGGACGTCCGCTACCGCGAACAAAATGGAAATGGCAACGGCGTGATTGAACCCGGCGAAACAGTCGAGGCGTTCTTCAAGCTGTCCAATAAAGCGATCAAGGCAACGACGAACATTCA
>JBEGJP010000122.1:0-19244 GCA_041184525.1 Pseudomonadota bacterium
TTGGTGGTACCCCTCGGAGGGTGCAGCCGCGCGGCGTGCTCTCTTTGAAGGCCTTTTTGAAAATCGTGGTTTCACGCTTCTACCGCCTGAAAAAATCGACGCCCTGCGCAGACCCTCTCCACTCCCTAAAGTGGAAATTCTTCCCGAACCCGAGCCGGAAGGTCAGACGGGGGCTATCGATTCCACTCTCGGCTCGAACCCATCAGGGACGACAGGCACGGCGCACCCCGCCGGCGGAAGAGAGGCTGTTGAGCTGTCTCTGTGGAAAGGACTCTGGACAGGAAAGTTTCTTTTGGGCGGGCTCCCTGTCTCTGACAAGTGGACTGACCGGTTGCCCTCGACCTTTCTTGCCGCAGTGCAAGCACGCCATCATTTTCTCGGTCCACTCAACACTGAATTTCGTGCAGAGATCCTCTCGGAAAAAGAATCTGCCAACGTGCTCGTCAACACCTCCCTCAAGGGAGAGACCCAAGTGGCGAGAAGTGATCGGCTTGTGTCGCTCATCGGCGCATCACTCCAGCTCCCACAGGCTTGCAAGTCGTACCAGTGCCGTTGGGGCACAGCGGTCGGCTGGGGTCACATCAAGACGCGCTGGTCCTACGACAGAGAGCTCACGACCCTCGCCGTCTGGGCCCCCTCCGGTGAAGGAATTTTTGTCGAGCCCGAGTTGGAACTCACCGCACTGCGCCCGCAATTGGATGGGATAAAAGGTCGAATTGCGCTCAGGCACCAACGTCTCGATGACGGTGACAGCACGCTGCTGGCAATGGAAACAGGGTGGCAATTCCGCTCGGAATGGATGAGCGCCGATTGGGGAGGGGTCAACCTGTCTGGCTTGAGCACATCCGTCGGATTCAAAATCGGAAGGTTAAAAAAGACCAAGAACATCAGAATCGATGCCACTGGAACAACTGAACCCTTGAGTGCAGTTTGGCTCAGTTTGTCTGCAGATTTGGAAGAGGCAGAGTGAAGTGCGGTGCGGATGTAGGGACAAGAGTTCGGAACGGATGAGAGTGGTGACAGGAGGCGGAATTGAACCGCCGACCTGAGGATTATGAGACCTCCGCTCTAACCAACTGAGCTACCCTGCCACACCGGCTTCGGCCATAGCCCGAGCCCGTGGGGTTCGTCAAGCCTTTCAAACCAGCGCGGCTATCGAAAGCGCGCGCTCGTGTTTGCCCGCAACTACTCGGCCGAGGCAGATTCGGCTTTCGCAGTCTTTTTGATTACTTTTGCCTTGGTCGTCGGCTTTTTACTGCGGGATTTGGGCTTGTCCCCTTCCCCCAACAGTTTTTTCCGAGACTCGAACTTGAACTCAAAGTTGCCGTTGGTCTTCAAATGCAAGCTGGCCGCAAAAGGTCGGCCTTTCTTGGATTTGAAGTCGGTGATGGGCGGGGTTACGCCGGTCAGGATGAACGACTTGAATTCTTCGCGCGAAACAGCGTGCCCGCACAATGTTTTCGGCATTCGAGCCGTCAGTCTCTTTGGCTTCTTGGGGGCTGCCTTGCGCGCTGTCGTCGGGGTTTTCGTCGACTTCTTGCGCGTGGGCTTTTTATCGGTTGCAGCAGTTTCATCTGCCGGAGTGACCGCTTCTGCAGTCACACCAAACTCACAAACATAGGATGTTTCGGTTTCAATGAGGCGTCCCGGCAAGGCGAGGAACGTCTGGGGGAGATTTTCTTCATGAAGAACCTTCACCTCCGCGCCGGGGAGAGCTTCCATGGGATGACCCTGCTCATCGGAAAACAGCACCCCTTTTTCTGTGACTGTGAGGAAGCTCGAATACGCGGAACCGCTCAAAGTCGTGAACTCGACAGGTCCGACTGTCTTGTTTTTCAAAAGATCAGCCACCAAGCTGCGGTCGAGGTAACGCTGGTTCTTTTCTTTCCAGATGATGAAATTGCAATCTTCTTTTTGATTGCACTTGTATCCCCAAAAAGACTCGGAGACCGTGCCCTTTTTACAAGCCGGACACGTTCCCAAAGAGGGATCTTTGGAATAGATCTGTTCGTAATCAAAGCCTCGCGTTTTCTCGACAATCTCACGCGTGTAGTCGGCCATTTCCTTCATAAAGTCGCGACGCGTTTTGGCACCGCGCTCCATTTGCTTCAACGAGAATTCCATTTCACCCGTGAGTTCAACACTCGCAAGGCCATCCACGGGCACTCGGTTGAGAACGTCGAGAAGTCGCATTCCCTTCGAAGTGGCACGGAGCGCTTTTCCATTGCGCGCGACGTACTCTTTGCCGATCAAGTTTTCGATGATATCCGCGCGCGTTGCGGGGGTACCAATACCTTTGTCGCGCAACGCATCGGCAATATCTTCATCTTCCACCGTCCGACCACAGTGCTCCATCAGGCTCAAAAGTTTTGCTTCCGTCAGACGGGGAGGTGGTTTGGTGGCATTTTCTAGCGACGAGATATCCTCGGTTTTCACCGGTGTCGGGGTTTGAGAATCGCGGGCGTTCAATTTGGGCAGGCTGGGTTCATCCTCAGAGTCCTTGCCATACACTTCGCGCCACCCTTGCTCCTGCAAATCAGAGACCCGAGTTCTGAAATGCTGATCAGAGATTTTGGTGATGCGTTCCACTTTGGCATACACGGCCGGCGACATAAATGCGGCAAGAAAACGCTTCACAACCAACTCAAAAATTCTTCGGTCATCGCCTTCAAGTGCCGCCGAGGGAATTTCACCCGTTGGGACAATGGCAAAGTGGTCCGAAATTCCTTTGTTGTTAAAAACGCGTTCCTTGTTCAGAAGACCGCGAGCGAGAATGCGGCGGCTCACACCTGCGACGTCGAGTTGAGAATCGCCGTATTTTTTGAGGACGGTCATCACATTTTCGACGTAATCTTCGGGGAGGTTCTTTGAGTCAGTACGCGGGTAAGTGAGGATCTTGTGTTTTTCATAAAGTCGTTGCGCTGCCTGAAGCGTGCGGCTGGCCGACATCCCGAACCGACGGTTTGCTTCCCGCTGGAGGGTCGTGAGGTCAAACATCTGCGGAGCAATTTCCTTTGATTCCTTTCTTGTTTCTGTCGCAGTGGCATTGGCCCTGTTGGCCTGCACAACGGACAGAATTTTCTCCAGTTGCTGTTGGGAGAAAATGCGATCTTCCTTTTCTCGGACAGAAACATCTTCTTCATCCACTACAGCCCGCTTGAAGCTGGGGTCGAACCAATGTCCGGAATATTCATGTGTATCGGTGGAAAAGCGGCCCTCAAGTGTCCAGTAGGGCTCCGGCCGGTGGCGGAGGATTTCAGCCTCCCGCTTCACAACCAAGGCGAGGGTGGGTGTTTGAACACGCCCCACACTCCAGCTGACGCCTTTCTGCGCTTTTGGCTTCAAACGCCGTGTGACTGCGCGCGTGGCATTCATCCCGATGAGCCAATCACTTTCCGCTCGGCACCGTGCTGCGTCACCCAAATTTTCATACTCTTTGCCTTCGCGAAGAGATTTGAATTCTTTGCGGATGGCATCGTGGGTCATGCTCTGGAGCCACAGCCGGCGCATTGGTTTTTTAGTGCCGGAGAAATCATAAAGCTCTCGGAAAATGAGTTCACCCTCGCGACCGGCATCGCATGCGTTGATGAGTCCGACAACGCTCTGGCGGTTGGCCAGTGATTTGATGGTCTCGAGGCGCTCCTTCTGGCCTTCCTTCGGCTTGTAGTTGAAGTGCTCAGGTAAAATAGGGAGGTCCTGCAACAGCCAACGCTTGTACTTGGGATCGAGATCCTCGGGCGAGAGCAGTTCCACCAGATGACCAATGGCCCACGTCATCAGGTAGGCATCGCTGTCGTAGTAGTCCGCCTTTTTTTCAAAGCCCCCCAAGGCCTTGGCAATATCACCTGCCACACTCGGTTTCTCAGTAATGATGAGCCATTTGCCCGATCCGCTCATTCGTTTGTACCTCGTTGGGTGCTGTTGCTCATTCGACCTCTCAATGCCTCGGCAAGAGGCTGGACGTCGGCCTGACCGCTGAGTTTAAGAGACTCGGCTGTCATGGCAAGCGTTTCGTCAAAAGGAATCAATTTCAGACGCAGAAGGACGTATATGCTATAACTTGCCACCGGACCATCGGGCGAAGATTTGCGCAATTTTTCCCAATAAACGTCCTTGAGCTCGAGCTCGGGACAGTCCTGACTTTGTGCCAGCTGTTCGAGCACACCATTGATGGCCTTCTGGCCTTCAGGGCTCACCCCCGCCCAAGCCGCCCCCGAGCCCGACTCTTTACTTTTGTCAGTTGCCACTTTTTTACGCTGCGCAAGAAGTTCATCGCGCACGCCTTCGATTTCAAAGCGCATGCGTTCGGCAATCAATTGACAATGTGCGGACAGGGCGGCCGTCTGGGCCTGACGGATCCCAAGGTCCAATCGGATGAGGTCGTGTTTCTCAAAAACAAACCATCGCTCGTGGAGCGGTTCAATATCGGCAGGATCAGAAACCCATTTGGGCCGTCCCAATTCACTCCGTTCAAGAACAACGTTGTCGGCGGGACGGGTCGTGGTCATGCAACCTTGGACTGCAAAACTCATGACACAGCCGACCAAAAGGATGGAACGAACGATGAAGCTCATGAACCCTTGGCCCCTTTCAATACGCTCAAGACATCGGCAACAGCGACGGGCTGACCCTGACTGTCCAACGGATACGCCACGCTCGACCCCCGTTCGAGCCGCGCCGATTCCGCCGTGCGCGACCAACTGTGAATAGCGAAACCAGCCTCAGGGAGAATCACATGGAAAGGGGCCACATCCCAAATTTCTACTTTGGGATCGACAAACGCCCGCACGGCCCCCCGCAGTAACATGTAGTACCCCAAAGCGTCGGGGTACGTCCTGCTCTTGATTTCACCCGTATAAAAATACGGCAAGAGATGCCCGACTTTCTCCATGCCGAACCGATACGGGTCGGCCGTGGCCACCAATTCAATCGCCTCCTGTCCGATGCGTGCCGGACGAACATAAGGAACACCGTTGATCCAAACCCCTTTGCCTCGTTCTGCACTCATCACAATGCCAAGCTCAGGCAGAGCGGCAAAACCGATGTGAGGCACTCCGTTCTTCAAAACGGCAAGGAGAGAAGAATAAAACGGGACACCATGAACGAAACTGAAAGTGCCATCGATGGGATCGAGAATCCAAGACCACTCAGCCGACACGGCCGTTTTGGGGTCATCATCTCCGTGCTCCTCACCGATGATGCGGTGCTCCGGAAAAGCCGAGCGGATGAGATTGCGGAGTTCATTTTCAATCGTCAGATCAGCATCAGTGACCCACGTCTTATCGCCCTTCCTCAGCTGACCCACAGGCCGCGTGCTGAAATCAAGGCACATTTCAATGGCCTTTTGGATGCACCGATGTGCCACAGTATAGACCGGAGAGTGACTGGACATTAGGAACTTCCCCTATTAGCTTCCCCACCAACTTGCATGAACAGTGTGACGTTTCGCAACCTCGGGATGATTTTTATGGATCTGACGCTCCCTTTGGAAAGCCTGCGCTATCTTCAAACCAATCAAGCCTTCCTCGGGCGCGAGTTTCTGACATGGCTCTGGTATCACACCGAATCCTACCGCCATGAAATCAGTCTCGGAGAACTTGGCATTTATAAATTGTACGTCGACGACCGTCTCGTCTTGAGTTCGAGTTCAGGCTCCGCGCATGAGCAGGCGCTCCGAGGCGGAACGCCGGCCTATGCTGCCGAGGCACTTGTCGCACTCCAATCCGGCAAGCTCGTCCATGAGGCCAAGTTCATTCTTCAAGATCAGGAACGGCAATGGATGTGGTCCATGAAGGCGGATGATCTGGCCTTGAGAAGTGTCCGGTTGCCTGCTGTTCAGGCACCTGACGCATCCACCCATATGCAAGCACGCATTGCCAACACTCAACTCCTCGTCGATGTGGTCGAGACTCTCTTCAAGAGGTATCTTGAAATCAGATTGTCGCCAAAGTTTGCCCAAGAGCTTCAGGCTATTCAAGAGTGGATGGCCAGCAAACAAACGTCCTTGGCATGATGGGGAGCCGGCAATCTCTTGAGGAGAGCCCATGCATCCGAATTCATCCCGCGGGCAAATGACTCGCGCATTGCCTTTGCTCGCGAGCGCTGTCCTTCTTCTCGGCTCGCTGTGCTTTGCATCATCCGCTTTCTGCTTTCCGGTGATCCTCAATTCCTCGCATCTCGCTCCGCTGTTTGGCAGTGTGCGCAACCAACTGATCGCTCTCAAAGCAGATGAATCAGGTCCGCGGCGCGTCGCTTTGCAAATTGACGAAGTGGAAGATGATGCAGCTTTGGTGCTGCGTGAACCCTACGAAGAATTTCCGCTGAGAAAAAAGTTGGCTCACCCGGGAAAGAATGATCCCTTCGCCGGCCGACTGAAATCGGTGCACCGCATTGTCCTTGACGATCGCGACTTCGGCGTCTGCTCCGCCGAATGCAAGAAGAAACTCAATGAATCTGTGAAGACGTTGTGCCTCAACCCACGTGCGCTGATCACCACTCGAGTCACCCTGATCGATTCTAACAAAGAATTGTTTCTTGCCGACTGCGGTCTGCCGATGAAACCTCTCTCAGAGAGAAGTATCAGTTTCAATTTGAAGAAAAAGCAAATTTCGACACCGAACTACGAATACTCCTTCGAATCTGAAAAAAATATTTTCTTCAAGGACATCAAGGTAAGTCCGAACTCCAGTGCGATTCTTTCACGGAGTGAACTCAAAGCCTTTTTAAAGCCAAAATACCTGTTCAATATGAAGTTCAGAGATGATGATCTCATTTCCCAAATCACAAGTCTCTCGCAAGGCTCTCAGAGCTTGAGTCTCGAAGTGGCCATGGCACTGAATCTTCTTGCCATGAAAATCAACAATCAGATCTGCTGCGACGTCTCGTTTTACGAAGACGCTCTCTATTTCCCAGTGGTGCTCGATCTGCCCTTTTCCGGAAATTCTTTCGCTAAAGGCAGCGGTGTCTTTTTTGGATTCCAGTCCGACGACAAGGCTCAAGTCCAAACGGAATTCATTCCGGCAAAAACACCCGAGGCAAGCGACGCCTTTGTTTTTCGGCAAGACAAAAACATCATCACCTTGGGCATGCGCAATCCGAACAGAAAAAGTGCTGAACTGGTCCGACCGAAAATTGTTTCGAAAAAAGATCTTTTGGAAATGGCGTTCATGCCGGTGGAAAGCTTGACCGGCATTTTTTACGATATCCAAAATGCGAAAGAAGGTTTCCAACATTTCAACGTTTGGATGTTCTTTGGCAAAGAAGAGGAAAAGGCAAAACTGATCGACTACGCCCAGAATGGGCCGAAATTTACGGTTGACAGCTGGTCAAATTGATCACACCCGCGAGAGAATCCCAACAGCATTCTCAGTTCAGTCTCACCAATCCATACGCATCGGCAATCCTGCCGCAAGGCATGCCTTTTTCAGATTCTCCACCGTCGTTTCACCTGAATGAACAATGCTTGCCACCAATGCCGCATCGGCGCCCTTATCAAAGGCTTCTATGACGTGTGAAACATGACCGGCACCGCCCGACACAATGAGTGGAACGTGAATGGCCGACTTTAAAATTCTGAGGAGATCCAAATCGTACCCATTCTTCATGCCATCTTCATCGATACTGTTCACACAAACTTCGCCCACACCGCGCGGTACGGCAAAATCCAGCCACTGCATCATGTCCCAGTCAGTGGAGGTTCGCCCGCCACGAACAAACAGACGATATCCGCTTGGACACGACGCATCTCGCCTGACGTCAAGACTGAGAACGACAGCCTGCACTCCAAAATGAGAAGAAATCTCGCTGATCAACTCAGGCTTCTTCGGGGCAATGGAATTGAGGGAAACCTTTTCCGCACCACTGGCAATACAGCGCGCGGCATCAGAAAAACCGGCAATCCCTCCGCCGATACAAATAGGCACAAAGCTCTGAGCTGCAATTCTCTCGATGGTGGAAAAATCAGGTGGCCGCGACTCTGCACTGGCGTCGATGTCGTAGATGACAATTTCGTCAGCACCTCTCTGACTGTAGGCTTGCGCCAGTGCCACAGGATCGCCGACATCAATATTGTTCAGAAAAGAAACACCTTTTGTCACGCGGCCGTTGCGAATGTCCAAACAAGGTATGATTCTCTTTTTCAGCATCAGCCTTCCTCGCCGCCGAGAAAATTTCGCAGGAACTGCAATCCCGTTTTTCCGCTCTTTTCAATGTGGCACTGCGCACCCCAAATATTTTTATCGGCCACAAAACCGGCAAAACGGTCTCCGCCGTAGGATGTCGTTCCCAAAAGGAAAGAGCTTTGTTCGAAAGCTTGAGAAAAAGCTGCGTAGGAGTGAACAAAATAGAAATTTGCATCTGGACCAATGCCACGAGACGCAGACGCAAAAAGTGGATGTGACTGGTTCCAATCCACCGCATTCCACCCCATGTGCGGAATGGGCTCACGGCAGCGAAATCGCGTCACGCGGAAGGGGAGGAGCCCGAGACAGGCGACATCGCCTTCTTCTGACCACTCGCCAAGAATCTGCATTCCGACACAGATACCCAACAGCGGACGCCCACTCAAAGCAAAATCTTTCAGGGGAGAGGTCAAGTCGAGCTCGTCAAGTTTCATCATCGCTTGCTTGGCGGAACCCACACCGGGAAAAATGAGACGCGACACTCGCTGCACATCCTTCGCCGTGCAGACTTCCAGAGGCTTGCACCCCAAGGCTTCCACGGCTCTCTTCACTGAGCCGAAATTACCCGCGCCGTAATTCAATATCCCTATGTTCTCGAATGACATGTCCATCCATCCTGCATCCAAAAGCTGCCGGATTCTTCAGGCGAGGGGGCCCAAAAAAACACTGACCTCTTCACGATCGTGGTAGAGCTGCTTGAAAGAGAGCCTGTATGGCCGCTGGAGCTTGTCCAAGTGTTCCGTCATGGCGTCGCGGATCTCTTTCACTTCCAACCAACGTTTGCGCATGGGCAACTTCAAATTAAAAATGATTCTTTTTGCCAACTGCTCCTGCCACCAATGCATGGCCAATTCGGCCACACGCTTCGGTTGCTCGACCATGTCACAGACCATCCAATCGACCGGACGCGGAGGCACAAATTTGAATCCATCCACCCTGAGATGTTCAACAAGTCCGCTGGCCATGAGTCTTTCATCCATCGGTCCGTTGTCGACCGACATCGTACGTATGCCACGGCGGACGAATTGGTACGTCCAGCCCCCCGGGCACGCTCCCAAATCGACTGCGCGACGGGCGGGCGACAGGGTCGAGGCACGCTCGTCTGCTGACATAAAGGCAAGGAACGCTTCTTCCAATTTCAAGGTTGAACGGCTTGGTGCATCAGAGGGAAACCGGAGCCGAGGAATGCCTTTCGGCCAAGGACTGTTGTGTCCGCTCCGTGAAATTCCGAGATACACTTCAGAGTAGCTGTCGAAAAACACATGCACGCAGGATGTTTCACTCTGCGATTCATTTTCATCGGACTGTGAAACAACCGCCGGAAAATGCTTTTTAAGAGCCACCTGAAAAGGCTTGCTGAAAGAACGACAGAAGGCAGACAGTTCACGGCCCGCATCGGAATCCGACGATTCCACAGAGAACATTCCGAATTTCAGATTTTTTGGCCACTGGCGAAGCTCATTCAACAGGGGAGTGATGCGATCTGTTTCGGGCACCTGCAGACGAGCTGTGGGAAGAAAGAAAAGACTGCGCACGAAGATCAGCTGCTTCCACTGAAAGAGGTCCATGCAGCTCTCTTGAGAGGGCGACGTGAAATGAAAGACGCAATATCCGAGATCGGGTTTGGTCTGGGCATAACCGCTCAAGCCACCTCGCCCCGCAAGTTCGCCCAATTCAGAAGCACACTCTTTCTCAAATCCGGGCCGGCAAGTGGCCAAAACACCGAGCAGCATTCAGCGGTCTCCGAGGAGAGTGTCAAAACTTTGACGCCTATCCCATAAAAGTCATCAAATTCTCATCAGTTGCATCCCGATTCGAGGGGCAAATTCTGCCGAAGTGCGGCACACTATCAGAGCACGAAAAACCGTTCCCACGTCCCCTTTTTGAAGGAGTCTGCCATGGCAAAAGCCTCCAAACCTGCACGCACCGGAGCAACTGCGAAAAAACCGGTGGCACCGCGCAAAACCTCCCCCACGGGTTTGAAACTCAAATCCGTCGAGGCGCCCAAAGCACCACGAATTATTGCGGTTTGCAATCAAAAAGGTGGCTGCGGGAAAACCACAACGGTCATCAATCTGGCTGCCTGCCTCGCGGCCATGGGGCAGCGGGTTCTCGTGGTCGACCTCGACTCTCAATGCAATGCGACCCAAGGGCTTGGGCTTAAGCTGGATGAGGTCGAAGAAACGATCTGTGACGTCCTGCTCGACCCCAAGAAGCACACCATGGCCGACGTGATCCTCGAATCGCCTTACGCACAGCTCCACGTGGCTCCGGGTTCGATTGAGTTGTCCGAGTACGAAAGCAGAGCCGCCACGGAGATCGGCCGAGAGAACAGACTCAAGAAAGCCCTCCTGCAAGTCCGCGAGCACTACGACTATGTGCTCATCGACACGCCACCCTCATTGGGCCTGTTGTCCGTCAATGCGCTCAATGCCGCGACGGAAGTCCAGATTGCCATGCAGTCCCATCCCTTTGCTCTCGACGGCCTGCATCTCCTCCTCGAGACGATCGAGCTGGTTCAACAGGAACTCAATCCTGAACTGAAGATCTCCGGAGTCATCGTCACCATGTTTGATCCGCGGACCAAAATCTCGCGCGAGATTGTCGATGAGGTGTGCGCCATCCCGTCGCTCAAGAGCCGTGTGCACAAAACTGTGGTGCGACAGAACGTCAAACTCACCGAGGCCTCCCGTCTGAGAATGCCCATCATGTACTACGACACCGATTGCAGCGGCACCGAAGATTACGTGCAGCTCTCACGTGAAATTGCTGCGCAGGTCAAAGCATCCGCCACCGCAAAAAGTCCGGCAGTGAAAAGCAAATCAACTAAAACCAGCAACCGACACACACACGCCTGAGGAGGACTGAAATGAACAAACCGAAGAAACCCTTGCGCGGACTCTTTGCCAGCACCGAAGCACCCGTTCATACGCCCACAAAGGTTCCCGTCCGTCCGCCTGTCCCTCGGCAGGAACCCTCACAGCCTCCACGTTCTCCCCTCAAGCCGAAGGTGCCTGCGGAGCGTCTGGCTCCCCCGCCGCGGGTCAAGCAGCCTACGCCTGCTTTTATTATGGAAGAGGCTGAATCTGCTCCCCAACAGGTGGCACCGCAAATTGAGACGCCGCAAGTGATGCCGCCCGTCGAAAGCGCCGTTGCCGTTCAAGAGCAAAGAATTATGGCTATCCACTACAACTTCGATGCCATGCGCTCCGTGCGCGAAGAATGGCTGCAAACAGATTACGCTGAGTTCCTCAAGAAACTCGATCAAGTGCAAACGGAGGCATTCTTCCTGCGCGGCAAGTTGCTGGGTGAAGCAAAGATCCGGTTCTTTGAAGAGAACAAGACCGGCTGGGCCGAATTCTGCGAATCGTCGCTGGGAATGAACTACACAACGGCCAATCAGTACATCCGTGTGTCGGCTGAATTTGATGTGACGTCACATCAACGAACCGATTTTGGATTCGAACACTTCAAGGCCCTGCTGCCACTGCCCCCTGAGCAGCGAAGCCCGTTCCTGAACGGCGACGAACCTTGGAGCGTCAAGTCGATCCGGCTGCGCGTCCGGCAAATCATCTCGGCCCCAGATGTCGTGAATCCCATCCAATCAACGAAAGACATCCACCGCCAGTCGACACGGTTCATTCGCCAGTTGCAACAAATGAAAGCTGAAATGGCGGGCCTCGCTGAGCAGTTTGTTCAATTGCCGCAAACACAGCGCTGGCAAATTTCTGCGGCATGCCAGAACATTTCGTCCATCCTGAACAACATTTCACGTGTCATGAACGACGAAGTTGAGCATGAGCAGGCACTGCGCAACAGCCTCTCCCGCGCAGGCGCCTTTGCTACAGCTCAGGGCGTGGCTTCCATGAATGAAACAATCCCAGTTGTTGAGCTGACAGATCCTTCCCATTCCTCCTGAGGACATCAAACATGCCGGAAAATCCATTTTCATCCTCCATGAAAATCTCCGGCACTGTGTCATCGAGCTCAAGAAATCTCACCGGTGCAGTTTTGGCGAGCGTGTTGGCAGTGCTGCCCGCACGGACCGCCTTTGCAACTTCTGCCGGTCCTGATGCTCCACAGTGCCAAGCATTGGATCTCTCACTGGGCAGTGCAAAGAGCTCAGACCTCAAGTCCGAGACGATCGCCAAGGTGCTGCAGACCTTCGAACAAGCTTTTGCTCAAGACGACGCAGACCTTTTTGTGGGTATTGCCAGCGCTTCGCTTCAAAAGAAGCCCGAAGAACTCAAAAAAATATTTGACGGCACAGTTCTCGAGTACGATCTGAAGAAGGCAAAACTTCAGCGCAATCACATCTGGTCATTGAACAGGGGATCCGTTGCTCAGCCCGGTCAAACACTGTCCTGCGGTGAGGTCGAGGTTCAACCTGTGTTCGGGCCACAATATCAAATCGCCGTGCAATATTCCGTCTTCTCTTCAGGCGGGCAGACACGTCTTCTGTTGATTTTGGCCAAGACGCCATTGGATCTCAAAGCGGGTCGAGAGTTCGGTGTTGTCCTGTTGCAGGCCCAGCGATGGACATACGATGGTCGAAATCCTGAAAAACTGCTCGATGAAGGACGCCTCCTCGCATCGCAAGGACAGACGGTTGCGGGTCATCTCCTTTCTGAAGCAGCAGCCCGCGTTTTGGAGAGCAACCCTTACCTCATCACGCCGCTCCACCGGAAGGCTCGTGAACAGGCCATTCAGACGGCGCGCGAAGCACAGCAAGCGCAGGAAATTCTTCTGCGACCTGCGGGTGCCGATCCCAAATGGATTCCACAAAAAATGGTACCCATCTTCAAAGAGGCATCGCTCGCAGTGGGACTCAAGCTTTCACTGAAAACAGAACTTTCCCTCAACGAACAAGCCAGACGTTGTTTGGAAACAAGCCGGAAACTCTTCCCTGCCGGCACACAATGGCGGGCCTCGTTCTCAGGCGTGGAATGCATGCCCTATGCATCGCATGAGAACATCGATTCCATCCCGAAGGGCGGAAGTTTTTTCTATTCGTGGTCGAAAATCGATTCAAAATAAATTTCTCTCTCAGAATTCAGCACCGAGAGAACAGGCGGGATGCGAAGGCGACGAAGGTTCACTGCGAAACTGCCAACCCGTAAGCACCTTCCTCTTCCCGTTGAACACTTGCGAATGCTCCATCTGCCTGTGAACGCAATTCGTGAGGTGTTTTGGGATGGTCCATGACTGACTTGAAGGATTTCCTCGCCAGTTTGAAATCACGCATTCCATACAGATAAACCAAACCAAGATTGTATTGCGCAAGAACATCATCTTCATTTCTGGCTATGATCTTCTTGTACGCTTCCAAAGCGAGTGAATATTTCCGGCAACCGTAGGCCGCTTCTGCAAAAAGATGACCGAGTCGCGTGTTGCTCGGGTCGGCCTGCTGAGCCTGTTTGAACAATTCAAGTGCTTCTATGAGTGAGCCCTGTTTGAGCGCAATCAGTCCCAGATTGGCCCGCGCTGATGCCTCGGTGAGCGGCTGCTGAGCCGCTTCCGACAACAGGCGTCTCGCTCTCATCACGTCTCCCAGTTGAAACGCCGCAATGCCAGCCAATTGCAGCTCTTCGGGGTTTTGAATCTTTCTCTGCCGCGGGTGTTTGGCCAACCTGAGATAACCGTCCACCAATTCAGGCCGTCCCGTCACCAATGCTTCTGTTGCAAGAGTCCTCAGCGACGCAGGATCGCCGGGGGACTGGCCATTGAGCTTTTCACGGGCTTGCTCCGCTCGCTTGGTGAGGCTTTTGAGTGCTGCAGCGGGAAGATAAAAATCTTTTCGCAGCAGGTGACTCACGCCTGTCTCAGATGCCGTATCTTCAATATTTCGCACCGTCACATCCACTTCGTCTTTCTCCTGATCGAAAGACGCCGTCACAAATGCCTCATCCTGCGCGCCCAAATTCTCATTTTTCGTCGTGGTGCATGCTGGAAAAAGAACCGCCGCCAGCAAGACGCACGAGAGACCGGCCAAAGCGAAAAAGCGCTGCCTTGCCTGCAGGATGTCGGATGATCTCTTCATGGTTGCGTCCTCCCAAGGGCCCCCTGTTTCAGGTGCCTCAGCAGGTCGGTTGCAGCAACAACAGTGCCAGCCATTTGTTTAAGAAATCCCTTAAATTTCAGCGGGGTCATTGACTCATCCTGTCCACCGGCCGGTCATGGTGTCCAATCCTTGGTCACGGATAGAACCATTGAGTCCGTGGACGAGATCAGCTAAGCGCAGCAAAGAGAATCGAAGGAGGAGGTGGCCCATGGCATTCAGAAATCATCGCTTCAGCCGGATGGAATTGCTTGTCGGTCGGGAGGGCATGAGCCGCTTCAGACAAAAGCACGTCGCCATTTTTGGAGTGGGCGGTGTGGGAAGTTTTGCTGCCGAAGGCATGGCAAGAGCGGCCGTCGGAAAGATTTCTCTCATCGATCACGATGAAGTCTGCGTGACGAACGTCAACCGACAACTCCACGCATTCACAGACACCGTCGGCCAGAAAAAGGTCGAGCTCATGGCTGACCGTTTGCGTAAGGTCAACCCACACTTGGAAATCTTCCCTTTCGCAGAACATCATCATCCTGAAAAAGGGGACCAGCTGTTCGAAAAAGCGGCCGCGCAGGCGGGAGCCCCCGTCGACCTCGTCCTCGACTGTATTGACACTCTTGCTCCCAAGGTGGATCTGCTCGAACGGTGCGTGCGCTTGGGTATACCTGTGATCAGTTCCATGGGCGCTGCCAGTCGCCTCGATCCGTCCCTCATCCAGTGTGGGGATATCTCCCAAACCAAGGTCGACCCGTTCGCGAAGCAGGTTCGAACAAAGCTGCGTGAGCGCGGAATTTCGCAAGGCATCACGACCATCTTCAGCATTGAAGAACCCATCGACCCCGAACAAGCGGTTCCGGGAACCGAGTGGCAATGCATCTGTCCCACCATCGAAAAGCAGTTCGGCGCATGCCAGCACAAACGAGTCATGCTCGGCACCATCTCTTACATGCCGGCACTCTTCGGTTTGTGGATGGTGAGCGCTGCAACGCGACAATGGTTGGATGGTCTCGATCTTTCTCAAAGAGAAACCTTCGAGCACACACCCACTTTTGAAGAACTGCAACGAGCTATGACATTGGGAATACGTTGATGGCTTGCAAATAAGGAAGGGGCCCCGCCACCTCAGAACCGCATTTGACCCTCAGGTCGCGTGCGTGCCCGCGAAGAGTCGAACTCTCTTGGGCGAGCTTCGTTCACCGTCAAATGGCGCCCCATGAATTGCTTTCCATTCAGGAACTGCGCTGCCCTCAGGGCTTCATCTTCGCTTCCCATTTCGACAAAGGCAAAACCCTTACTGCGTCCGGTGTCTCTGTCGATCACCACACGCGCACTTGTCACGGTGCCATGCTCACTGAAAACGTTAAAAAGATCATTCTCTGTGCTGCCAAACGGAAGATTGCCGACATACAATTTACGACCCATGAAAGAACCTCCTGGAATCTCGCATTGCCGGCCCAAATTCCTGATCTCACGACGGGTGCCGGCTCACAGGAACTTCGCACGAAGCCGCAACAGAATCACAGTGAAGAATGGTATGAAGTCGGAAGTTTTGGGCGTTTCTTACCCTTCAATCCACAATTTCTTCGGTCAGTTTCTTGCGGATGTCGGCGATCACTGAACGTAGCGTCTCGTTCATCTCGCCGAGCGGAGCATTGCGCACCGTCTCACCTATGGGGGCTTTGGGAGGGAGAGCGTCAGACAATTGACGCATTGAATTCGCGATCGCAATAGAGCGCCGGATGGCGATATGAAACGCGTCGAGTTCGAACGGCTTCTGAACGACATCAACAACAACAACCTGCGGAAAGTCTTCCACGCGTGCCTTGTCCGATGGAACGGAACCTTCCGTCAGAACGACGGGGACCTGCCGCCAATGTGCGGCCAACTTTTTAAGAAAATCTGCGTTGCTCTTTTTGGCCGGTGCAGCGTCAGCAATAATGACCTGAATTGTTCTCTGCTTGAGGTGGGCAAGCGCCTCAGTCACGCTCCGCGCCGCGTGCACGTGAGAAAAATATCGATTGAGGTGAATTTTAACGAAACGCAGCACTTCATCGGATTCATCTACAACCAAAACATTGCTGTCCCGATCATACACCTTTGTCGGTGGACGGCTCAGGGGTGGAGTGGACTGAAATCCACCACCTCGTGGGCCGGGATCCATATGACTGCTCTTCACAAACATTACCGTTCCTCGCTCAACACACGACTGAGGCGATACGCCTGTGCCCTGAACTCGTCATCGCCAGTGGCAGTCGCCAGATAGTCTAATCCACTCTGACGCGCAGCCTCAAAACGCCCTTCGAGCAAAGCCAATTCACCCTCAAGCAGAGTCCAAACCAGCTCAGATGGCCAGTTCACTCTCCCGCGCTCGAGAACACCTTTCAACGCCTCAGAGTCACGACGTAGGATCAGACATTGACCCCAGTTGTACAATACCGCAAGTTCACGCTCTTTATTGAGAAAGAGCCGCTCAAGAATATCGCATCCCTGCGTCAAATTTTTTTCACTCAAAGACAGCAGAGCAGACTCCGTTTGCAGTGCGATCTCCTGAGGAAATTCGATGAGACTCTGAGTCACGACTGAACGTGCCTCAGACATTTCGCCCGACAATCTCAAACATTTGATCTGCAACGCACGCAAACGTGGAACCAAAGCTGCAGGTTCCCAATGCTCGCCGAGAGACGACAGGCGGGCACACAGCTGCGGGGTACCGCTTTCCATATACAAAGATGCAAACACTAGTGCGTCCTTTGAGGATGGAACTGCAGACATAAAGAATTCCCAGAGGCGCCACGCATCGTCCCGCAGTCCGAGGCGAACAAGGGACACAGCTCTCGCTCGCCCCACGGCCCGACACTCTTCCTCGCCCGCCTTCACAAAAGACAACCTCAAACAATCTGACCAACGGCTTTCCGTCTTCTCGAGCGTCTCTTTCCATGCACCCGATTGGAGCGTGAGCAACTCGGGCAGAAGTGCCTCATGCGACGGATGCGCCACAGATTGAGAGGGCACTTGAACCGGAGAAACCGCTGGAGGCATTGTGAGAACTTCAGCAGAACTCAATTTTGGGGACAATTCCGACATCCTCGACGAGAGAACGCCCTCAGGACTCTCATAACGCTTCTGTTCTAAACGCGCGGCTCCGCCGGAACCTGAAGCGGAAGGAAGATCCGGCTGAGGCAGGGCGCGGGTGCTGGTGCTGGTGCTGGTGCTGGTGCTGGTGCTGGTGCTGGTGCTGGTGCTGGTGCAGGACAAAATCATCGCCGCGCCGAATAAAAATCCAAGGATATGACAACACCGGAATGCAAAACTCTTCACCATCGTGAGCCTCCCGTAAAGAGGGAGTCCACAGGAGATCTGTCGAGAACTGTGAAGGATGGACCCGCTGTTTTTTCCAACTTTCCGGCATAAGTCCGAGGCGTCCCTCGGATCCTCTCTTCGAGACGCAACATCTTTTTCTCAAGCGCTGCGAATCCAACTGATTTAATGGATGGAGAGGCGAAAATCCTTGCACGTAAGCCTTCATGCAGAGAAAGAAAGGTAGAAGAAATACCAGAGCTGCAGACCTGACTCACCGTCCCAGCGCTGTCACCAATTTTAGAAAAAAGCCGGCAGCCATTGAGCATCGAAAGATAGATTTTCTCGAGCTGCTCAGGAACGAGAATCAATTGATCGTCATCGGGTGCCCGAACCAACCTCTCCGCAGATGCAAGACTCGCACGCTGCCATGCGCGAAAAGTGTCAGATCCGACTCTGGATGCAAGATGAATAAAATCTGAACCTTTTTTAATTCCACTGACATGAGAGGAAGCGATACCTTCAAAAAACTTGAACATGACCGGCTCAATTTGTCGGCCAGAAAACTGCTCCTGACGGGCTGCTGCCGCTTCACTAAAAAAATCGGAAGCAATTTCCAAAAATGGCCGTTCCTTCCTTTTCTGTGCTGAGGGAGACGGGTCCGATAGGCCCTTCGCCAGTGACGCAGCGTGATCCCACGCGCCAGCCACGAGTGCACGACCGGACCAATCCAAAAAGGCTGCCTTCAGATCTTGCTCCAACGGAACTCCGGAATTCAGCCGCTCAACAGTCTCACGAATGCGCAAAACGCTGTTCCACATCCCCAACTCGGAGAAAATCCGACCCGCACTGAGCAATTTGTCTCGCGAAATCGCGCTCAATTCAGAAACTTCACTGTTTGCAACAGATTCTGCACTCTTCTGCCATTGCTCCGCGGCAGAAAGATATCCGCCCCTTTCATAAAGAGCATCACCCCGAAGAAATCCGGCCCAAGCTCTTTCGCCTGCAGAAAATCGTTCATCGCGGAAGACGGCAGACGATGCATCCAGACATGCAGATGAAAACGACGCACCACATGCCATTCGCATCGAGACAAATGCGAGGTCACGCCCCGGGACAGTTGCGCTGCCCAACTCCGAAGCACCCTGAAGTGAAAGCACCACGGCCTGCTGGAGGGAGCCTTTCGCCTTCAATAACAGAACCCGATTGAGATAGGCCGCTGCGATGGCGGACTCCAACAACAACCTCGATGGCTCGTCTGCAGCAAGTGCAGACTTTATGTCGCTGCGGATCAGCAACGCCATCGAGAGAACCGGTTCAGATTGAGGCTTCCGCGCGAGGAGTGTCACAATCGTATTGATAAAAAGGCCTCTCTCAAAAGCCTTTTCGTCGGAGACAATGCTCTCCGATGCAAGCAATTGCCTCAGAAGCTGCTCACCTTCAGCATCCCTGTTCTGCCGAACCGCTTGACCAACAGCATCAAATCCCATCCGACGGATTTCACTCACACGTGCGGCGCTTGCAAGCTCCTTTGACAGTTCACCAACAAACGTATTCCAGTGTTGCCCGAGCGGTCGCTCCTCCCGTGCCATCGCCTCGAACATCTCCAACCGGACAATCCGGAGCCCGTCCAGCAGTGCGATGTCACCCTTGCAGGACTGAAGCTCCAAGAACAATCGTTCGCTTTTTTCAACAAGATGACCACGTGATAAAAT
>JBEGJP010000123.1:0-6656 GCA_041184525.1 Pseudomonadota bacterium
TTTCCACTTTTTCGAAAAGTGCGTCGTAATTGCCTTTGGCAGGTAAAACTTTTGCCACCTGCAGAATGCGCCGGATGTTGTCGAGATCAGAACGGACACTGGTTTCGAGTCCGGGGTAGCGGATTTTCACAGCCACGTGCGAACCATCATGCAAAACCGCACGGTGCACTTGGCCAATGCTCGCCGCATGGACAGCAGTTTCTTCGACGCTTTTGAACGGCCATCTCTCGCCAAGAGCAGAGGAGATGAGGGGCTTGATTTCATGCCAAGGCCGCGCACTGGCATCGGACTGCAGGCGGGCGAGTGCGTCACGCCATTGTTTAGGAATCACGGTGTCATCGGCCAAGCTGAGCATTTGCCCCATCTTCATGGCAGCACCCTTGAGCTCGTCGAGCCCACGGGCCAGCCTCAGCGCCGCAGCACTCTCCAAAAGATCTTCGGCGGGAGTTCCGCTGATCTTCTGTTTGATTTTCTCTGTGCCGGCGCGCAAGGCGGTGCTGCCCAAGGTGCGCAGGAGGGACAACGCTCGCGAGCGGCTGTCTGAATGCGACTTCAAAGTTTGAGTGCTTTCGTCAGACGAGTTTGAAAAGTTTTTCAAAGCGCAGCGCTTCCATGCCCGAACGGACACTGGGACGCGCGTTTTGAATGGTCACTTCCTTGCGCAACACAGAGGGGGCGAGCCGGAAGGCGACTAAAGCGCCATAGCCCAGCACACCTTCAATTTGACAGTCCTTCATGTCCAAGATGATTTTACCTTGCTGTTTGCCCGAGCAGAGGTGGTTCAATTTGAGAGGCAACGCCGAAGCGGCTGTTTCATCCAATTCTCCGTTCAGCGTGACGACAAGGTTATCGCTGTTTTCATGGCAGCTGAGATTCATGGATGTTCTCCTGTGTGCGAAGTCACCGTTCCAGTCTCATTCAACAATCTACGGAATAGAGCGTCAAGCAGGGGATGATGTTCAATTGCATCAGAGCATTCTTCTGTGTCACCATGAAGGGGGGCAGAAAATGCCGTTTCACTTCGGGAGTGTTGCAATGCCCACGCGTCCTTTGATCCGCTTGTCTGCTCGTGTTTTGCTTCTGTCTGCAGCCGTGTCATTGGCGGCCTGTCAGTCGACGGGTGTTCGCTCGGCAGGCTCAGAGTTGCCTCAGGCCGGCACGGAGTTCGGTGATGGCCAGTTGAAAGTGTCCGTCGACCACAAATGCGGTGCACGCTGCGAGGGTCTCAAGGCGAAATTCGAGAATCTCACTCAGTACCCGATGGAAATTCTCGTGGGTCAGGCGCGCCTGCAGCGTGGTGCTGAGAAATTCGCCATGAAAAGGCAAGGCGATCAGGTGGGCAATCTGAAAATACCAGCCAAAGGCAGCGCCTCGGCCGAGTTTGCTCCCTATTCCGCTGCGAATGGCCGCCGACTCAGTTACGTCGCGCCGACGGCGGTTTGGTGTTCGATGAAAGTTCATGATTCGTGCAAGAAGACTCCTGAGGCCGATGCCATGTGCTCGGGTTATGCTCGTTCCTACTACGATTTCTATACCGTTGCCGGTGGCTGGATTACGCTGACTTTTGGATACAAAGTCGGTGACAGGCAAGAGATCGTGCAAAGTCCGTTGCCGGAAATCACAGCGAAAGGGCCGGACGTTGTTCCCACCGAAAACGACCGTGCACCGGCCTTCTTTCGTGAACCCGATTCAGTCGTATTTTACAAAATGGAATGCGATGAAAAGTGCAAGTGTACTGATTTGAACAAACCGCGCCGTTTTTCCGATGACAAGCTTAAGCCGGTGATCGAACCCACACCCTGATTCTCGTGCGCTTCTTCAAATCGAAAAGTAGTGGAACGAGCGGGGACGGGAATCGAAGTCTTTGAGTCGCCGTTCGAAACGCAGCAGGCAAACCACTTCAGTCATCAGGTCAGTGTGCACATTGACCACGAACTGATGGAGTCGTTCGAAGACAAATTTGATGCCCAAACCGCCGCTTTTCCTATTCTCAACATCGCCCAGATTGAGGGTTGTATCGATGTACTTGAGGATGGTGTCTTTTTCGAGTCGTCCAAAGCGGTCGGTCACCGACAACCCGAACTGTTCGCCATCAAAGGCCCATCGGACGGTGACCATGTCCGTGTGGTCGAGTACAAAATCGGTTCGGTGAGGCTGTCCTTTGTATTTAAAGTTGGCATCAAAGACAGCATTGAGGATGAGCTCATCAAGCATCTCTGAAATGCGTCGGCTGTACTCAGTGAATCGGTTGTTTTCGATGCTTCCGCCCAAGTAACTCACAAAATCACCAACCCGCGCAATGGCGAGCTTCTTGTCCGCGTGGCTCAGAATGTCATGTCGAAAGACTTCCGCGGAACCTTTAATATACTTCTCGAGTCCGAAAATGTCGGAAGTTTGAAATTTACGGATGATGGTCTGCATGTCGCGCGGCTCAAACTCGTTGTTGTTGGAGGCCACGAAACACTGGATCGGGAGGCAATCCCGAATGTTTGTCGGCAGGTCATGAATAGGAGAGCGGATGGTCAGGATGATCAGGCAATTGGGATAGAGGTTGCTGAATTTCTCGATGACGTCGTGATGCTTTTCATCGGTGATGAGCAGGCTGCGGCGGTGGGACGTAATTGATTCACTCATCAAGGTGAAGACTTCATCTGCACTGTTGCACTCCACGAGCGCAATCCCTGCCGAACGGATGATGACATTCAGATCGTTGATGTTCGCTTTGGAGAATTCTGGAAAGTACAAAAGAGCACGCATCGGCTTCACTCCACATGGAAACTGCCGCGCGCGGAATCCGCGGGCGGCAGTCCTTATACTTTGAGTGTCACAGAGAAGGTTCAGTTTTTCAATGTCAGACGCGAGCGAAACCAGCAAGTGGGGCGCAAACCGTTCTCAAGGCTGTCAAGCTCAGTGCAGGAATATTTTGCAGCCTCTTGTTCAGCTTGCAAGCTGCCTTGACCGCGCGGGTGCTTCTTGGCTGGAATTTGCATCGCATCGAAGGGCTTTCCGCAAAGTGCTCCTTGGAAGTACGTATCCAATCGGCATTGAGCAGCAGGGTGATTGTCGTTGGTGCGCGAGACCTTGCTCGTGTCAGGTGTGTCGAATTGAGGTTCGCCCGAGTTGCCGAGTTTCGAAAGAAGGTTGGCCAGTGACAGTCCGGCTGCGGCTGTGCGGTAGCACAGGTCTCGGTCGTCTTGTGCAGAGAACGTGTCATCGCATTTTGATTTTTCGTAATTGCCGACCTGTGATCTGAATTGCGCATTCTTGCTCTTTTCAGTTCCCCAAACGCGGCGTGCGCAGGCCTGTGTTGCGAAGTAGTCGGCTTGGCCTTCATTGGCAGCCCATGCAGCTCCTTTGAACGGAAAACCTCCAAAATGGTGGCCGAGCTCGTGACAGACGACCATAGCAAAGCCATCGGGTGTCACTTCAGGACGACGTGCGAGGCCGCCGTACATGTTGATGACCCATGTGTTTCCCATCTGCTGGGCAGAAGCGTTGACCGTGGAATTGCTCCAAAGTGCGTTGACGCTGATCTTGGCCTTAAACTGGGCTGCAGGTTCGCGGTAAAATTTCACGACACTTTCAATGATGTCTTTGAATTCGGTTTCGGTCATGTTGGCAACCATTTCGAGATTGTCTTCACGATCGAGATCGTTGGGAGGAAGGATGGACGCCTGCGACCACATGGAAACTGCAGAAAGGGCGACCGTCGAGAGCGCGAGAGAAACTCGAAGCATAGACCATCCTCCGGATGTGTGGTGACTGATTGGCTCGTCAACCAAGATGCTCTTGAAGCGGGGAGGGGTAAACCGCGCCGAGTTGGGATTTTGACTCCTCTCAAAAATGTCTAAATTTTAGACATTTTTTTTTTCCGGATGTGTGCCTCTGAAATTTGGAATCAAGAAAATGCTGTCTTTGCAGCGAAATGGAGTGTGGCGGTGTTGGCCGGCTTTTTGCTCGACAAGCAATGTGTGTTTTTTTTGGCCCGAGAAGGAGAGACGCATGTTGAAACGAGTGTTGCCCTTGCGCGTGTTGTTCAGTGCCTCCACTGTCCTCGTCGGACTCCTGCCACAAGGCGCTTTTGCTGTCGGCGATCGTGTCATGGGCGCCGCCACTGAAGGCTCTCAGCTGCGAATCAAATACATCGAAAAGATGGAGCGTCTTGATAGCGAAAGAAAACAATGCCGAAAGTCATTGGCCGAAGTGGTGGAACCGCAGTTGGCGCTGCTCGATGAATTGGGCTTGCGCGGAAGCATGGGGCCCGCGCGCGCGGTTCGTGACGAGGCACAAGTCATGGCCGACGCTGCACGTCTGAACACGCTTAGAATGGAATTGATACGCCTTGGTCAAATCCTCAATTCAATGCAAAAGAAGTCGAGCGAAGGCCATCAGGCGGCTCAGCTGCAATCGTACGATTCGGCCCTCCGCGATTATTCCACATTGCAGAAACGTTTTGATCACCAGTCCGGCGCCTTGTTGGCTCGTTCTGAAAAAGCGGTGACCAATTTTGTTCCTTTTGCTCAAGCGGTTCTTCAGATCAAGAAACTCGAAGCGTGCGAACCGTTTTGGCAGGAACTCCGCGGTCAGCTCACGGTCAATATGGATCAGACGCTGTTGCGCGACAGAAAACGCTTGCGCCAGCAGGTGGCTGATTTGCGCCAAGGTCATCAGAAGTTCACGGTTGCTGCCCATCAGCTTCTGGGTAAATTCAAACCCCTCCGGCAAGTGGCGAGCGAAGACGATGGGTGGGCAGAGGAGTGAGGTTCTCGTTCTCTCGTTCTCTGGTTCTCAAAAAGCTCCAGCCCAGACAGGCATTCCGCTGGTGGCCAGCGCGAACCGCAGTGATTGTTGGAGCTGCGGAGCCTGAATCATGATGGATGCGATAGCCATTGAAGTTGGGTCGTTCATCTGCATTATCTGGGTGTATTTTTCTGGACTGTAATCAAATTTACCCATCAAAGTGTAGGCGTGGAATTCGTTGACAAGCAGGTTGGGCACACGAATGTCATAATTGACTCCAATGACCTGAGCGGCTTTTTGCTGCACATCAAAGGGAAGAGTGTTGAACCAAGTCAATACCGCATTGCGGTATTGTGGTTGTTGGAAGAACTGCCCGTGTGCAATCTCATGGACAACCACTCCATCGACGGATTCATTTGAAACTTCGAAACTGATCACTGAGTATCCCTGCGGCGCCAGCCGCGAAAAAACCGGCATCACTTTGTCTGCAAATACGAATTCGTTTTGGTCTACACATGAAGCATCTGGGCAAGCTGCTTTCAGTGCCATGAAGAAATTCATGAGATGCGAGTCAGTCAGATCGTGTCCAGAGGATTTGGGCCACGCTTCGAGGGCTTTTGCGCCAGAGACAATCTGACCCGCAAACGGCACTTGAATGCTGGGGCGTCCCTCCGCAAAGATCGCTGCACGCATCAGGGGAAAGTGGTGTGCATTCGCATTGGTGCCGGCACAAAGAAAGAGCCCGCTGATTTCCGTCGCGGCAGCGCAATGCAACTCCGTAAGGCCCTGTTTGCTCTGCACGCTGCTGACGAAATTTCTGAAGCTTCCTTTGAGGCTGAGAGGGGTCCTGTCGATCACATAATTCATACGCGGAGCTGGTATCACTTCAGCACCACCTGTGACGGTGTTGTTTTTGCCAGCTGAATTGCTCGAGGAAGTCTCTGAGCGCGAAGATGACACAGTCTCGAACTGGCATCCTGAGGAAAGGACTGACAGCAAGGTTCCGCAAAGCAGCCAAGCGGTCATTCTCATATGATATCATCCTCCCAGATAACCTCGCTTCTTCGGAAAAGAAGAAAATAAACTTGAGTTGGCGAAGACAAGGTGGCGAATTTGCAATTCCTTCTCCTCGTCGATTTTGCAATTTTCTGAATGGTATGAGAGTTTTTGATGCAGTCCAAAAACACGAGGTCACGCATGCAATTGAAATTCCTGTTTTTGCTTTCTGCCATTTTGGTCCCCGCAGGGGCGTCCGCGAACGATCACTTTCAATGCATTTTTAACCTCAAAAAAGGCGCTCAGACGCAAGCGTTCCGATTGAAGCAAAATCTCACAGTTGAACGGACTCAACTCAATTATCCCATTCCGGAAGGCCGAAATGTGCAGGTGACTGAAGGGATATTGCCGTTTGTTGTCGAGATGGGGTGGGACAGGTTCACAGCGAAAATTACATACCGTTATGCGCTTGAAGCGGGACGCGCGGGCACCGCACCGCGGGCCGCACAATGGAAGTGCTTCGAGGCGAGTGTCGAAACCATTGATGGCTTGGAAGAATTCTCTTGTGGCGACAAGCAACGGACAGATGATCCTTTTGCGGATCCGAATTTGCGCTGGCGATCTGTTCCTGTGGCGAACAACACGCCGGATGGGGATGCCGGTCCTGCCTTTCAGGAAAGTTTTGTCGTGGGCGCGCACACTCTCTCGCTTGAGTGCAGCCTCATTGCTTCAGGTTCGCCCCAATCCGGCAAATAAAAAGTCCATTGTCTCTGGCGTTTTATGCCCCCAGTGCATTGGCATTTCCTGAAGGTGTTTGCTGGTTTCTCAACTTTAAATTGAATTAAAAACCATCCTTTAGATGTGTAAAAAATTAATTTCTAAAAAACATATCAAATTTAATTTTATAATTAGATTAGTAT
>JBEGJP010000124.1:0-3369 GCA_041184525.1 Pseudomonadota bacterium
TTTTCTCTATTTTTTTTGTTTGCTCTGCATCCGAATTCAAGGAGAGCAATATCAAGATGCAAGTGGGCGAGAGCAGGGAGGTCACCCTCGCCGAGGCACCACGCAGCTTGGACATTTCTCAACCCGATGTCATAGATGTCCAGCGCATCGGATCCAGCGAGCGAATTCTTGTGACTGCATTAAAATCTGGCCATTCACGCCTCGTGGCGCGTTTTCCTTCCGGTCAAATGAAGGATTGGCAATTCCAAGTCGGCAATACAAGCAAACTTCCTTTCGACACTGCAACACTGTCATCAGCCTCACTTCTCCGTTCGGCACGTGAACTGCAACGTCGGACAGGGCTCGACGTTGTCGTTGACAATGGACGCATCGGAATCTTTGGTCTCATACAAACGGAAGCCCAATTGAAATCACTTTTTGATGTTTGCCTCGGGCAAGAGGAATGCTTGCCTCGGTTTTCACTTTCCGATTCCATGGCTCTGGAACTCTCATCCAAGCTCAATGCTCATCTGAGCGCCTTGGGCTTTCCGCAGGTGAAAGTCAAATACAGTTCGGGAGGAACCATCGCCACAGGTTACCTTGCGGACGAAGCTCAATTGCAAAACATTCTGCTTGTAGTCAAAAGTATTGCACCACGCACAATTTCACACATTCTTGTCGACAGGAATTCCCAGCCGCTCATCGAATCGACGCTTTCATTTTTTCGCATCAATCAGAGCGGTCTGACAGCACTCGGGCTCTCCACTCAAAGTCCTGAGTCTTCCATGTCATCGACGGAATCTGCTCACGTCACCATCGCAAAGGAAACTGCCAAACTAAAAGGGGGGCCTTTTGTTACCCTCGCACTCCCCGACCTTGTCCTCAAAGCACTCACTCAAAAAGGTGTGGTCCAACAAATTGCACAACCTTCTGTTGTGGTTGCCAGCGGTGGTCGGGGAGAAATCCTTTCGGGCGGTGAGATTCTCTTTCAAACCGGCGGGCAGGTGCAAAAGTTTTACAATCAAACCTACGGCATCTCCGTTGTTCTTCAACCACGCTTGCTCGCTGAGAATAAAATTGCTTTAAAGGTCGAACTCCGCATCACACAACCCCAAACCGATCCGACACAAAAATCGGTGTCATCCCAGACGGCCAGCGTGTTGAGCACCGAGATCAACCTCCGCTCGGATGAACGTCTTCTTCTCACACGGATCTCCCAAAAAGCCGACGGTAAAGCCGTGAGCAAAATTCCCATCCTCGGCCACATTCCGATTGTCGGCGAGTTGTTCAAATCAAGGGAATTGAGCTCTGACGACGCCGAGCTTTGGATCACGATACAAAGCCGCCTCTCTCTCTCGGATGTTCCTGTGCTGAAAATGGAGGAGAGACAATCAGATGTCAGTCCCAAGGCACACTGGTTGGATTGAAAATGACTGATCTTAAATTTTTACATCCAATTTTTTCATCTCTCTTCCGTCATCGTTTGAATTCACCTTCACAAGAGGATGTCTTCATCCGCTGTAAAGATAAAAACGACAACGGCAAAAAGCTTCCTCAAACATTTCCCGATGGAACTGTCGTCAGATCGGATGGCCAGTGGGTGCGTGTTGATTCGCAGCTCAATCATATTTTCTATCGCGTGGGAAAGCCTTTCCGGATCGACGGCAGAAGAGTGACCGTCGTGGAACACTCATTTTTCCCGCATAATCCGCTGCGTTTATGTGCCGTCGTCTGCGCCGTGATTGCGGTTCTGTTCTTCCTGAAGAAGGGCGAGGTTGCAACGCCGGCACCGATTTCGAACTCAAAGGAATTCGAAAATGAAACCAGAAAGCTTGATCAGGGGACTGCTTATTCTTCACCCGCATCTGGACTCAACATCAGGCCTCCTCAGGCTGAAGTGAGTGGTCGCGTGAATTTGGGTAGAACAAAGACACGAAATTTCTCCAGCGGAACCGCTCAGCATCCACTTCAGCTGAACCCATTTCGATGCCGTAAAATTACGGGAGCCCAAGTCTCTTCAACGGATAAAAATCCACGCTCCCGCGAGACTCTGAAAACCAGTGAGGAGATGTGGTATGTCTGTCGCTGAATTTGCGTTGGCCGGCATGGCGGCCATTCCCCTCCTCTGCACAGGACATGAACTCTGTCGGATCCTCATCGCGAGGCACTCAGCTCAGTTGGTGCTGGAATCGGCCGTCTCTAAGGCAGCTCTGGGAAGTTTGGAACACATCGCAAAAGGTACATTTTCAGAACCCTATCGGGAAAATTCCTTCTCTCAGAGTGCGAGTCACTCGGTCCAAACACTCTTTCAATCGCCCGTGCTTCATTGGTCATTCTTCCGACCTCCTGCCTCGGCAGGCACATCTCCTCTTGGAGGCATCCGTACGACCTCGACAGGTCCAACGCGCGACTCTCCTCAACGACCGGTCGATGCAAAGTCGAATCTTTGCATCCGCAGTTGGCTTGAACCACTCATTCAATTTGTCTCTGAGAAACGCAATTGCTTGGGACAGTTCAGAGCAGATGGAGCTGTGTCTGATTTTCAGGCCATCGGAATTCCAATGCACATTGAGGCGCGCCACAAGATCCCGCTGACTGTAGACATTTATCTCAATATTCAAGCGAAGAAAAAGGAGTGAGACACACGTTGGACGGTTCTTTCAAAATTCGCTCAGCCTCACACAAAAACAGAGAAAACGGGCAGATTCTCCCGTTGGCTTCCTTTTTTGTAACGCTTCTCTTTCTCCTCACTTGGGGCCTACTGTTGGATCTTGGCAGACACACAGCCACGTTTCTTTCCGATGAAAGCCTCATCCATCAGGAGGTCGCTGATCAGTTGCGCGTTGCATCGACACTCAATGCCCTTGCGTCGAACAACAGCCAGATGCGGCGCTTGTTTTCTGCTTGGATAGACGCTCAGGCGACAGGCTATTCCCACGTCTCGAATTTGATCTGGTCGAGTCTCCTTTGGGAAAAGGGTGTCCCGATTCCATCCCCTTTTAATCCCTTGGGGCCGGCAAAAACAGTCGACAGGTTCGTTTGGGAAAAATCCTTCGGGCTTGCTCGACAGAACCAAACACTTCTCAACCTTCTTCCTGTCTCGGTGAAGACACAGTTGAATGAAGAATTGTTGACAAACTCGCTCTGCACGCTTCTCAGAACAAAAAACTCCGAACGTGCGCCGACCCACTTTTCTCATTCGCTAGCAATCCACAATCTTCAGGAGTGTTCTTTGGCACTCAATAAAGCCGTTCTTGCCCCGCCTTCTTACCGCCGCATCGGACTTCTTGATATTTTGCCCCGCACACTGGTCTCTTGGCAGGGATTTGTGAATTTCAATTTGAATGCTCCATTCCGCTCGCCAACGGCCAAAGAGCAATACCCGCTCAC
>JBEGJP010000125.1:0-6223 GCA_041184525.1 Pseudomonadota bacterium
CTTTGCCTTCCGGCCCGCGCGGCGACGTGCTCTCCTTCACCCCGCCCTTGATCGCGCGCGGTCGCGACTTTGATCTGGTTCTAAAGGCTGTCCTTCAAGTTTTGGCAAAATAAGAGCCGACATGTTGCATAGGAGATCCGCTCCATTCTAAGGTGGGTTTATGGTGTCCACCAAACGGGTCAGACACTCAGGAAGAAGGACAGCCTTATGACAGACGCACACAACAAAGTACTCCCATTGACGCATCTCTCTGAAGATGAACGCATGTTTTTCCAGTCGGCACTCGATTTTGCCAAAAAAGACATTGCCCCACTGGTGAGCAAAATGGACGAGAGCGAAGTGATGGACCCAGCCATCATCCGTAAAATGCACGAGCTGGGTTTTATGGGCGTTGAAGTTCCGGAAAAATACGGCGGTGCGGGGAGTTCGTTTTTCAATGCGATTTTGATCATCGAAGCCTTGGCTCAGGTCGACCCGAGTGTCAGCGTCCTGATGGACGTCCAAAACACGCTCGTTGAGAATGCATTTCTGAAATGGGGAACGGAGCATCTCAAGAACAAATATCTTCCGATGCTGACTTCTTCCAAGGTGGGTTCTTACTGCCTCACTGAGCCCAACAGCGGCTCGGATGCCTTTGCTTTGCGCACACGCGCTTGGGATGAAGGCACTCATTACCGGATCACCGGAAAAAAGGTTTTCATTACCAACGCAAAAGAAGCAGACGTCTTTATTGTGTTTGCAAACCTGAATCCCGAAGCGGGCTACAAAGGCATCACTGCTTTTGTTGTTGAGAAGAGTTTCGCGGGCTTCGCATTGGGCAAGAAAGAGGTCAAGTTGGGCATTCGTGCCAGCAGCACCTGTGAACTTATTTTTGAAGACTGCAAAGTGCCCAAAGAAAACCTTCTCGGTGAAGTCGGCAAGGGTTACAAAATTGCGATCGAAACTTTGAATGAGGGGCGGATTGGCATTGCGGCGCAAATGTTGGGCCTTGCCGAAGGTGCCTACGCAGCAGCCATGAACTACGTCAAACAGCGTGAGCAATTCGGCAAGGCACTGTGTGACTTCCAAGGAGTTCAATTTCAAATCGCGCAAATGGCTATCGATATCGAAGCTGCTAAATTGATGGTTTATAATGCAGCACGGTTGAAAGATGCGGGTCTCGATTTCGTGCGCGAAGCGGCCATGGCGAAGCATTTTGCCAGCGATGTGGCAGAAAAAGTGTCCAGTGTGGCGCTTGAACTGTTCGGCGGATACGGGTTCATCAAGGAATTTCCGGCCGAGAAGTTTTACCGCGATGCCAAAATCGGAAAGATCTACGAAGGCACGTCGAATATGCAGTTGCAGACAATTGCCAAGCTTTGCCTGAATCGTTAAAAGGCCCCCCATGTGAGGCAGACAGAGCGTCCGTGCTTGGGCATGGCGTTCGTCACCGTCTGCCTGACGTCAACACCGGAGTGCAAACATGAAGAATCTTCAAAAAGAGACCTTTGTACGTGTTCAATTGGCAATCGCGTCGCTGAGCGTGGCAGTTGCGTCAGCAACAACGGCCTTTGCGCAGGCCCCTGCCGCGGACGGCCCTGTCGCTGTTCCTGGGACAGCAACGACGGCAACGGGCGCGTCCTCCGCTGCTGCTGCTCCGGGCTGGATGAACCTTGTCATTTTCGGCGGCATGATCCTTTTTATGTGGTTCTTTGTGATTCGTCCTCAGCAAAAGCGTCAGAAGGAACACAAGACCTTCATCGAAAGTCTGAAAACAGGAATGGAAGTCGTGACCTCAGCCGGACTCATCGGTCGCATCACGTCGATCACGGACACGATCGTGACGTTGGATTTGGGCTCCACCTCAGTGCGCGTGTTGAAGCACACCATTTCCGGAGAATTGGGTGGCAAGAACCTTCAGCCTGCACAAACTTGAAGCAGACTTCTTAGCATTCGATGCTTTGGAACAAGACTCGGACGCGTGTTTCGCTTCCGAGTCTTTTCTTTTGTGCGAAAGATGTTTTGACAGGTGGTCAAACGATGCCTCTGTTTGATAGGCTGTAGGCTCATTGTTTGAACTTCTCTCGTATTTGAGGAACGTCGGGCTATGGATAAGGGCCAAGGATTGTTTTCCGGCTTGCCACTTCTGTGGTGGGTCAAATTCGGATTGACACTGTGCGCAGTGCTTTTTGCAGTTGCTTTTACGGTTCCCACATTTTTGGGGGATCCGGCGAATTGGAAGCGCGAAGCGTCCACGGAAGAGGGCGTCTTGGGCCAGCCCGTGGCGTGGTACCACCGCTGGGCCGAGAGTGCGTTGCCCTCGTCCCGTATTTCATTGGGTCTTGACCTCAAAGGCGGGCTCCATCTTGTCCTCGAAGTCGATGTGGAAAAATCGCTTCGCGACAACATCGCACGTGCCATGAACCGCGCGCGCGATTTGGCAGAACGCGACGGTATTGCATCGCAGTCGGTCACTGTGGCTGACGATTACAAAACGTCTCTCGAAATTGCCGATGCTGCCAAGGCGGATGCTTTCAAGAAGATCGTCAGTGAGCAAACTTCGCTGCTGCAGTTCGACAAAGCAGAAGACAAGAAATTGTATTTTGTTTCGAATCCGTCGGAAGTTGAGCGTTACAGCGGTGAATTGCTGCAGCAAGCCATCAATACGATCCGCAACCGTATCGACCAATTCGGCGTCGCTGAGCCTAATATTTTCCGGCAAGGTGATCGGCGGGTTGTTGTGCAAATGCCGGGTTTGCAAGATCCCGCGCGCGCCAAGCAGCTCATCGGCAACACTGCTCAGTTGGATTTTCGCTTGGTCTCGGCTGAATTGCCCCAAGATCAGCTCGACAAGGTGATCGAAGACGCTCGGGCTGCGCTGAAGCTGGAAAAGGAAGACACCAAGCCGGAGACTCTCCAGAAGATTTCCCAGTGGGCACGTGACGGCGGGAAAATTTCCAAGAACGTGACTATCATGCTCGATCGCAAAATGAGCTCTGAGGGAGGAGTTTCAAAGCTCGTTTCCTCGCGTGCATATCTTGTCGAGGCGACTTCCAAGCTGACGGGCGACATGATTGAAACTGCCATGGAGCATGCCGATCAGGCTGGTCTTGTTCCGCAATATGTTGTCTCTCTCAACTTCAACCCGCAGGGGACGAAGGTCTTCGGCGATCTCACCAAACAGGCACGCGAGCCACAGAACGCTCCTCACCAAATCGCGATCATCCTCGATGAGAACATCACGAGTGCACCTGTGGTCAATGAACCTATTTTGGGCGGCCGTGCTCAAATCACATTGGGCCGCTCTCAGAACATCGAACAGCAAAGAAAGGATGCTCAAGACTTGGCTCTTGTTCTGCGCGCAGGAGCGCTGCCGGCGAGTGTCAAAATCATTGAAGAGCGTCAGGTAGGGCCAAGTGAAGGCGAGGAAAACATTCGCGCCGGTGTCCTGAGTTCTACAATTGCGGGCGTGCTTGTTGTTGGCTTCATGATCTTTTTCTACGGCGTGTCAGGAGTGGTTGCCAACATTGCCATGCTCCTGAATGCGGTTCTGATTCTCGCATTCCTTGCTGCGTTTGGAGCGACACTCACTCTGCCGGGTATTGCGGGTATCGTGCTGACGATGGCCGTGGCAGTCGACGGCAACGTGATTATCAATGAGCGTATCCGTGAAGAGATGCGCAATGGCTTGAATGCAAAACAGGCCTTTTATCGGGGATACAACCATAGCTTTGAAACTTTGGTCGATGCCCATGTGACCTCTGCTGTGGCGGGATTGGTGCTGTTGATTTACGGGAATCCTGCCGTGAAAGGTTTTGCCATCACGTTGCTTGCCGGTATCATCTCGACACTTTTTTCATCGTATTACGTGACCGAGGTGATTGGTCAGTGGTTGATTGAAAAAACGCGTATCCGCCGTTTCAGCTGAACCCAGACTTAAGAGGATCATTCCATGCGATTGAAATTGGGCAACGTTGAAATCTTTCCGCCCACCTACACGTTCGATTTTATGAAGTGGCGTGGCGTCACAGTCGGCATTTCTCTTGCGATGGTGATCGCGTCCATTGTTGTGATTGCAGTCAAGGGCATCAATTACAGCATCGATTTTCTCGGTGGCGCCGAAGTGAACGTCTCGATCAAAGACACCTCCTACACACGCGAGAAGGTCTTCGCGATCGCAGAGCAAGCCAAAGTCGGCAAGATTGAAGTCACAAGTATCGGCGATGCTGCCAAGGATGGAGTGGCTTCTTTTGTCGTTCGTCTGCAGCGTGAGCGTGGTCAGGACGAAAAAGAGATTGGCAGCAAGGCTGACGAAATTTTCAAAAAGCTGGAAGCATCTGTGGGTGCTGACAAGATCGTCCTCGATTCCAAGACAAACATTTCCGGCAAAATCGGTAAGGAAGAAGAACGCAAAGGCTATTTCGCACTCATTCTTTCGTTCTTGGGGATCCTTGCCTACATTGCCCTCCGTTTTGACGCGCGTTTCTCTCCAGGTGCTGTGTTGTGCCTTATTCACGATGTGATTATCGCACTTGGTTTTATGACAACTTTTGACCGTCCTTTTTCGACCTCATCGATTGCCGCGTTCCTGACGATTGTCGGTTATTCGATCAACGATACCGTGATTGTTTATGACCGAATTCGTGAAACACAGGAATTGTCTCCGAAGATGGGCATCGTCGATGTCATCAACCGGAGCATCAGCCAGACCATGAACCGTACGGTTCTCACTTCTGCGACAGGCTTGGGAGCACTCTTGGTGCTCACCTTCTTGGGAGGCGGTGCCATTGAAGACTTCGCACTCACAATGTTCATCGGAATTCTGGTCGGAACGTATTCCTCTATTTATGTGGCTGCACCGTTGACAATCTGGATGGACGACTTCATGAAACGCATGGGCTGGCGTACTGCTGAATCGGTTCAGAAAGCCAAGCAGAAAAAGGATCCCAACGAAATTCCGCCCGTTGTGATCCGGCGACGTCCTTCGTGAGACCCTGAGTCGGAGCGGATCCGACCGCCGCCTCACATGGCGGTTTTGGAGATGACGTGACCATCCAGCCTTCGCAGAATCTGAGCACTGCCACTCTCGGAATTTCTCCGCGCTACCGATGGACACTCCGGCGCAGTGCTCTTCAGGAGCCCGAGCACTACGCGCAATACATCGAAGACAAACTGCACTCTCTTCGCGGCATCGATGCGCAAGGAGCAGTTTCTGACAAAGAACTTCTGAGTCATCTGCCACCGTGGCAAGACCTCAAAGACATCAAAAAGTCCGTAGATCGGATCATGAGAGCATTGGACTCGGGTGAGCGGATCACTATTTTCGGCGATTATGATGTCGACGGCACGACGTCCTGCGCTCTTTTGAAGCTGGCTTTTGCAGAACTCGGGAAAGACGTCGAGATCTACATTCCCGATCGTCTGACTGAAGGCTATGGTCTGAACCCTATAGGTCTGGAGAAAATTGCAGCTTCCGGCGGAGGGCTGGTGATCACGGTCGACAACGGGATTTCAGCCGTTGAAGCCTGCCGGCGGGCAAAAGATCTCAATCTTGATGTCATTGTCACGGATCATCACGAGCCACCTGAAGTGTTGCCTGAGGCCTTCGCGCTTTTGAATCCGAAACAGCCGGGTTGTGACTTTCCTTTCAAAATGCTTGCCGGTGTCGGTGTTGCTTTTTATCTCTTGATAGCGCTCCGTGCGGAATTGCGCAGCGCCGGACGTCGCTCGGCCGAGCGCATCAACCTGAAAAAATATCTTGACTTTGTGGCGGTAGGAACGATCGCCGACGTGGCGCCGCTCAACGGGGTGAATCATATTTTCTGTCGTGTGGGCCTGCATGTTCTCTATGAGAACATCATTGCCGGCGATCGAATCGGAATTGCTGCACTCATGCGCCTCGCCGGATGGAAGCGCGATCAGGGTGTTGTGGATGCTGTGGATGTCGGCTTCAAACTGGGACCAAGGTTGAACGCTGCCGGACGTTTGGGTTCAGCCATGGCTTCGGCTGAGCTGATGTTCACCACGCAACATGAGCGAGCCTTCGAATTGGCAGAATTTCTTCATGCAGAGAACAGCGCACGACAGGACATTGAAAAGAAGGCTGTCGAGCAGGCCTTACGCATGGTCGGTTCATGGACACACGAGTTTGCCTCGGTGGTTTTGTTCGATCCGCAATGGCATGCCGGTGTGGTCGGTTTGGTGGCATCCCGCGTCGCCGAGAAGCTCAACAAGCCCACGCTCA
>JBEGJP010000126.1:0-7415 GCA_041184525.1 Pseudomonadota bacterium
GTACAGGAAGTTCAATTTTTTTGTCCAAATCGTTGTTGGTTGAGTCCGTGGCAATCAATGCGTTTCGCGCATCATTGGACGTCAAGCTCTCGGTTCTTGACGTTTCACTCGCTCGGGGCGATTTCGCGTTCAGCGCGCCGGCGAAGACGCCTTTCTTTTTTTTTTCATTCCTCGGATCGAGACTGGCAGCTTCTTGCCGAACTTGGTTCGAAATGTGATCCACTTGTGCCAAGTTTGATTTCACTTCCTGAAGTTTTGCGACAAGTGCCGCCGCTTCAGAGCGGATGGCCGTGTTTTCGATTCGCAGCTTTTCGTAGTCACCTTGGAGGTTGGCCATCTTTGCCAAGTTCGCTGACAATGCGGCGAGCAACCCGACCAAAATGCAGACAGCAGTGAGTGCTGAATACAACACGACCTTCGGGATGCGTATCCTGCGCGATGTGGCGCTTTCGTTGGGAATATAAATGAAGGTCACGCAAGCGAGTCCAGACAACCAGCCACGACGACCGGCCATCGTGTGTGGCCGCGAAGATTGTGGTGGTTTGCTGTAGCTCATTTTTGCGGACACGACTCACTTCCCCCTTTTTCTGTCCCTTGATGTCTCGGATGGCCGAATGGATGACTTGAATGAAACGTTTTCCACGTCCGTCAAAAGCGGATCGTGAATCATCCAAGTTTCGCCTTAGTTTTCCAAAGCCACTAATATGACTGTAATATTATCCTCGCCTCCGCGTTCTTTTGCTAATTCCACAAGATGCTCTGCCACCCACGGCAGGTCGTCCTCTGCCAAAAGCTCGCCGATTTCCTTGTCGCTAATTTTATTCGAGAGACCGTCACTGCAGAGGAGGAACCGATCGCCGCGGTAGGGTTGGAAGCTGATGAGGTCCACTTCCTCATCTTCCTCGTAGCCGACGCAGCGCGTGATCTGGCTTTTGAGCTGCGGGTGAAGCGAAGAATCCGGCGAGAGTACACCTGCACGCACCTTCTCTTGGAAGAGGCTATGGTCCAGTGTGAGTTGGTAAAGCAATCCCGCGCGCAGTAGGTAGCACCGGCTGTCACCCACGTGGGTCACGAGCGCTTTGGTGCTGCCGATTTGGGTGTCCTCAGACGAAGTTCTTCTCGGCAGCCAAAGAGCTGTCGTTGTTGTTCCCATCCCCCGCAGGTGAGGAAGCTCGAGAGAACGTGAGTAGATGTTGAGACAGGCAGTGTTGATGGCTTGTCTCATAATGATCTCTCTTGTCGGAACATCGGAACCGAAGAGTTCCCGATACCTCACCTTCACTTCGCTTTGAACGGTCTCGACGGCGAGAGCACTGGCCACTTCCCCACCGGCACGTCCTCCCATACCGTCCGCCACGACAAAGAGTCCCAGATCCTCTGAGATCGCATAGGAATCTTCGTTGTTTTTGCGCACCATACCGACGTCTGTCATCGAGCAGAAGCGCAATTGCGCCCCATCCCAGTCACTCAGAGCTTTTTTTGAGCCTCTTTCGGCAAAGTCCACAAACGACATGCTGACGTTCTCCTCGCATGAGTCTTTTTTCAGTATCCAAAATTGCTCTTGATTGAGGCAGGAAGCGGGAGGCAGTGCGTCAAAATTGACGGGATGCAAAAATGAACCATCTGCGGGACTACGGACACGTCGATACACGGCACGGTGCGGAGGAGGGAAAAGGTGGCCTGGTCGGCAGGATTCGAACCTGCGACCATCGGATTAGAAATCCGATGCTCTATCCAACTGAGCTACGACCAGACCCTTCTGACTTACCACACCACTGGGTTGTTGCAAGTGATGAGGACCGCAAGTGAATGACCAGCGCCCGTATCGTTGACATCATCAAACGCTCGAATTTGGTCACCACTTCGGACCTTGCGAAGGCATTGGAGTTTTCAGAACGGGACGGAGTCCCGCTGCCGCTCTTTCTTCTCAAGAACAAGCTTGTAGCCGAAGATGCTCTGATGGCTGCACTGTCCGAAGGCTTGGGTGGCATGGAGGTCATCGCGCCCGACAAAGTCGACATTGAGCAGTCCGTTTTGGCCAGCGTGCCCCGTGATCTCGTCGTACAACACCGCATGGTTCCGATCAGCAAGGTGGCAAACAATTTGACCATTGCAGTCGGTGACCCGACGAATCTGGGTGTCTTTGACTCTTTGTCTGCAAAATTGGGCGTGAAGTTGCGCTTCAAGCTCGCAAGTGAGCTCGCCATTCAACGTGCCATCACCAGATATTACGGTGCGGGTGAAGAGGCGGCAAAAATTGCAGCCCAGCAGAAATCAATCCAGCAAAAGGCAGCCGCGGCGCTGGCCAACCTTTCGGCGAGCTCCGCCAATGAAAGCGGAGAAAGTTATGTGATCAACTACGTGGAAAGGTTGATGCTTGTCGCAGCTCAGAAACGTGCCAGCGACATCCATATCGAACCTTTTGAGCACAACATCCGGATCCGACTGCGGATCGATGGTTCACTGATAGAATTCAAGCCGGCGGCCCGCTTTGAGTTTCGCGACGCGCTGCTTTCTCGTGTCAAACTCATTTCCGGTCTGGATATCTTTGAAAAGCGCCTGCCCCAAGATGGCAATGCCAAACTGGAAATCGCCGGACTTGGAAAAATGGATTTTCGCGTCAGCAGTCTCCCGTCTGTTTGGGGCGAAAAGATCGTGTTGCGCCTCCTCGACAAAGGCAACCTGCAGCTGGACATGACCCAACTCGGCTTTGATACGGAACAACTCGCACAATTCAAAGACAGCATCATGAAGCCATTCGGAATGGTCATCGTGACGGGGCCCACAGGGTCAGGCAAAACCACAACGCTCTACTCGGCATTGAATGAATTGAACAGAATCACGGACAACGTTGTGACAGCAGAGGATCCGGTGGAGTTCACCATTCCGGGGATCTGTCAGGTCAATGTGCGCCCTGATATCGAGTTCACGTTCTCAAAAGCATTGAAAGCCTTCTTGCGGCAGGACCCCGACATCATCATGGTCGGGGAAATTCGCGACCTCGAAACCGGCGAAATTGCGATGAAAGCCGCACTGACGGGGCATATCGTTCTTTCCACGTTGCACACCAACAACGCCGCGGAATCGATTGAGCGGTTGCGCAATATGGGAATCGACCGCTTCACGATCGTCTCCGCACTGAACTGTGTGGTGGCACAACGTCTGGTGAGAAAAATCTGCGAGGAATGCAAAACGGAAGACTCCGTTTCGGCTGAAAAACAATTGGCGCTCGGTTTGCCGGAAAAATACATCGGCAAGTTCAAAATATACAAAGGTATTGGCTGCGAGAACTGCAACAACACAGGCTATCGCGGCCGTGCCGCCATTTATGAAGTGTTGGTTGTCAATGAACCGGTCAAACGAGCGATTGTCGACAACATGACGGCTCTCGATTTGAAGCGGATTGCCATGGAAAGCGGAATGCAGACCCTGCGTCAAAGCGCTTGGAAAAAAGTTTACAAAGGGCTGACGACAATTGATGAACTCATCGAAGCCAGCGGTTCGGATGATGACGCCATCTCAGCTTCCAAGCGGACAGAACAAATGAGGAGTGCATGACATGGCATTGAAGATCTCACTCCAGCAGTTGTTGAAAACGCAGGCAGAGCAGAATGCCTCGGACATGCACATCAGTGTGGGCACGCCCCCCCAATTGCGTATCCATGGTGATTTGTGTCCAGTGAAGATTGAACCCTTGTCGGCCACCGATACCGAACAACTTTGTCTTTCTGTTTTGACCGAGGAACAACGACGCATTCTCGAAGAGGAAAGAGAAATCGATTTGTCGTTCAGCGTCAAAGGTGTCGCCCGCTTCCGTGCCAATATTTTCAAGCAAAAGAATGCCACAGGCGGTGTTTTTCGTCTTATCCCTCATCAAATTAAAAGTTTTGATGACCTTGGCTTACCGCAGGTGGTGGCGGGCTTGTGTGGCCTTTCCCGCGGGCTGGTCTTGGTGACGGGAGCCACGGGCTCAGGTAAGTCGACCACGTTGGCTGCCATGATCGACAAAATCAATCGTGAGTTGCCGGGGCATATTCTGACTCTTGAGGATCCCATCGAATTCTCTCACGAACATAAGAAATGCGTTGTCAATCAGCGAGAGGTGGGCAGTGACACGCATTCCATCCAACGTGCTCTGAAGAGTTCCTTGCGCCAAGATCCGGACGTCGTTCTGATCGGTGAGTTGCGTGACTTTGAAACAATGTCAGCCGCTCTGACAATTGCAGAAACTGGGCATCTTGTTTTTGCAACGCTCCACACGAACTCCGCAATTGCGACTATCAACCGAGTGATTGACGTTTTTCCTGCCTATCAGCACAACCAGATCAGGACGCAACTTGCTTCGAGCCTGCAGGGCGTACTCAGTCAGCAGCTGCTGCCGCGGACGACGGGCGGACGGGCATTGGCGATGGAAATTTTGATACCCACAGCAGCCATCCGCAGCCAAATCCGCGACGATAAAATTCACATGGTTTACCAAAGCATGCAGATGGGCACAGATAAAACAGGTATGCAAACTCTGAATCAGTCGTTGATCTCTCTTTTGCACAAACGGATGATCACGCCGGAGACCGCATTGAATGCCGCATACGATCCGGAAGAGCTGCGCGGATTGATGATCAGAGGTAATTTTATCAAGGCCTAGGCGGATGTGTGGTGCACGACGCAAGGTGAGGTGATGTATGCCCATGTACGAATACCAAGGCCGAGACAGAGCCGGTCAGAAGGTCTACGGTCGTCTTGACGCCCGCAGTGACGCCGATGCCCTGCGGCTATTGAAGTTCATGGGAATCGCAAATGGCAAGGTCAAAGGCGCGGGCTCGAAAGCGAATCTTGGTGGTTTGAAGTTGCCTACGGGCATTGAGAAATTTTTTCAGAAAAAGACGGTCACTGATTCCGATCTCATCAATTTCACCAAACAACTCTCTGTCATGATTGATGCGGGTGTTTCGGTGGTCAAATCGCTTGAAATTCTCGAAGCCCAGTCGACCAGTCCGGTGATGCGTCGTGCCCTTTTTGACATCCGCTCGAAAGTGGAACGGGGTATCGATTTGAGTATCGCCATGGGAGAGATCCCGTCCATATTCAACAACCTCTATTGCTCGCTGGTGCGCTCAGGGACTTCTTCAGGGCAACTGGATGTGATCTTGCGGCGGCTGAGTTCCTATATTGAAAAGAACGCCAAGCTGAAACGGCAACTTTTCGGTGCTTTGTTTTATCCTTCCATCGTCATCACGATCGCGATCGGCCTGACTGCCTTTATGCTCCTGTTTGTTGTTCCGGTGCTTGCAAAAACATTTGTAGACTCCGGCAAGGAGTTGCCCGAACTCACCAAACTTGTGATGGATCTGAGCGACTATTTAAGGAACAACTACTATTACATGATTGGCGGGGGCGTTTTAGCTGCTTATGTGTTCAAATGGTGGATCAAAACTCCGTTGGGCAGATACCAATTTGATGGCTACATTCTCAGAATTCCACTTGTGGGCACGTTGGTTCAGAAAATCAGTATCGCCCGCTTCGCCAGCACAACTGCGACACTCGTGGCTTCGGGCGTCAGTATCACGGATGTCCTTAAGACTTCAAAAAATGTTCTTGGCAACAAAGTTCTTGAGGAAGGAATTGATCGTGTGCATGAGGGTGTGATTCAAGGGAAGGGATTGGGCTACCCCATGTCGCAGGAGTCGTTTTTTCCTCAAATGGTGGCCAGTATGGTCAGTATCGGTGAGGCCTCCGGACGGCTGGATTCCATGCTGCAGAAAGTGTCCGAATTTTACGAAGAAGAAGTGGATGTGGCGATGGCGGCACTCCTGAAGGCCATCGAGCCTGCCATGTTTGTCGTCATCGGCGGGATTGTTGGAACTATTTTGATCGCGATGTATCTGCCTGTGTTTGACTTGGCTTCGATCGCCGGATGATGGGCTCGGCATTTTTGGGATCATCAGGCCAGTAGTGCCGCGGATAGCGGCGCTGCATTTCTTTCTTGACGTCCGGATAGGTGTTTTTCCAGAAGTTGGACAAATCAGTGGTCACCTGCACCGCCTGTCCGTTGGGTGCAAGCAAATGGACGGTCACAGGAAGTGTCCCCAAAAGCAGTCGTGGTGTTTCCAGTGTGCCAAAAAAGTCCTGAATTCGGGACGCCAGCCAAGGAGGCTGTCCTGCCACATAATGGACTTCAACTTTCCGCCCTGAGCCGAGAGTCAATTTGGCTGGCAGTTCTTTTTCGAGCTGCTCCTTCAATGCCCACGGTATAAAGGAATCGATGTAGTCTTGCAGAGTATGTTGGAGAATGTCTGCAAAAGATTTTTTACCCTCGCAGATATGGACGAGAAACAGTTCAAAATCCTCGCCCCTCAAATCAATGGTCTCAGTCTGCGGGAATCGCTGCCGGAAGAGATCGAGTTTGTTGCTGAAAAATTCGACTGCAGAGTCGTCCGAAAAGGGACGAGGCCACTTGCTTTTCAATTGCAGAAAAAGTTCTTGTTCTATCAATGAGGGCTCTGCTGTGGAAACACGCTCTTCGAGCGTCAGAGATTCCAGCAGTGTGCGTTCAACGCTCCGCACACGTTCAGCTTGTTCATCCCAGACCACCACGGACTCTTTTCTGATTTGCGTCGCAAAGTGTTTTTGAATTGTCTGACTGTTCAATCCGGCGGCGCAGGTGATTTCAGTCGTGAAATGGGACGCGCCCTGCCGCCGCACCTGTTCGGCTTGAAGAGCGATGGCGAAAGAGGAGTCCTGCACGGTGCTTGCAAGTGCCAGTTGGCCAAGTCCGCCGCGTGCAAAAACTGCTTCTTGCTGGCTTTTTGCGGAGCTTTTATTTTTTCGCAGAGCAATCACTCGGTCGGGAAAACCTGCGAGAAGCTCACGTGCGTGAGGGCTGCATTCCTGACCCGTCACACTGTCGAGCGAAAGCGGACTTTTTTTGATGCGCGCCAATTGACACAACGATTCGAAATTTCGTTCGATCCGCTTGAACTGCTGCACATCAATGGATTCCCGCTGAGCACGGGTGAGTTTTTTTTCTGAATCCTTATGTTCGATATAGAGCTGTGCTTGATAATGGAGGTCACAGTCGGTGTGGACCGTGGCTTCTTGAACGGAACGTTTCAAGAGGAAACCTTCATTGATCAGGCTGACCAATAGACACCCGACCTGCAGTCGGCCTGTCGATTGACTTTCTTCAAGGATGCGGCCCAAACGCGGATGCAAGGGCCATTTCGAGAGCCGTTCACCCATCTCGTTGGGCATGCCATCCGGAGAGAGAGCTCCCAGTTCAAAAAGGAGCTTGCGTGCTGCATTTGTGCTCTCTTCGCTTGGCGGATCCAACCATTCGAAGCTCTCGAATGCGACTGCGCCTTGGGGAAGTATCTTCTTTGCAGCCACTGTCATTTCAAGCATGACTTGAGTGAGAT
>JBEGJP010000127.1:0-2984 GCA_041184525.1 Pseudomonadota bacterium
TGTGGTAAGTGGACAGTTGTTGAACAATTTATGATCTCTCTCCAAATTTTATTCAACTTTGGCTTTTTTTTACCCCCCCCCCCCCTCTTTTTTTGGAATCCTCACATGGCTGACGAGACCAAGCCTCTTGATGACGTAAGTGTTGATGAATCGAACTCCGGACGTAAGCGTTCTCCTCGTCGCTTTGTGCGAAAAGAGGAGCAAGCAGCTGATGGAGCCGGCTCGGAAGCTGAACAGGGGTCGCAGACCGCTGAAGATGCCGGTGCCGCGAATGTTTCCACCTTTGTTCCGCCCAAAAGAGAGGACCGCCGCGGTTTTGTTCCTCGGCGTGATGTTGCTCCCTCCCAAGCCACGCCTGATTCGGCACGTGATTCGGCATCGGCCGGACCACAAGTCCGCGAGACTCCTCTTCCAGTCGCACAAGGCCCAAGCCCGCAAGCGGGTCAGGGCGGTCCGAGCGGCATGCAGCAGAGCCCTGAGCCTCGTCCCCAACAGGCCTCTTTTCAGGGAAATCCGAATCATTCCGGCCAAGGTGGTGGACATCAGCACCAACAGTTCCGCCGTCCACACGGCGGTCACATGGGCCGGCCTCAAGGGCAGGGGGGCTTTCAGCAGCGTCAAGGCGGCGGGGGAAACTTCAACCCCAATTTCAAACGCCCAGACAAACAGCAAGCTCTTCCGATGGTTGAGGAGAAAGAACCAGAATTCAATGCCAATGTGCCGGTGATGAACCTCAAGGAGCTGAAAGAAAAACACATCAGCGACCTCGTTCAGATGGCACGCGAAATGGGTATCGAGGGTGCTGCCAATCTGCGCAAGCAGGATCTGGTTTTCGCGTTGCTCGGCGCTCAAGCGGCTCGCAATGGTGTTGTTTACTCTGAAGGCGTGCTTGAAACTTTGCCTGATGGTTTTGGATTCCTTCGTGCACCTGACTACAACTATTTGCCCGGGCCTGATGATATTTACGTATCTCCGTCCCAGATCCGCCGGTTCAATTTGCGCACCGGTGATACGGTCTCCGGCCAAATTCGACCGCCGAAAGACAATGAACGTTACTTTGCGCTGCTGAAGGTCGAGTCTGTCAACATGGAACCGCCTGACCTGACGGGCGAGAAGATCCTCTTTGACAACTTGACAACCATTCACCCGAATGAACGTCTGAAGCTGGAGTATCATCCAGAAATTCTCAGCACGAGAACGATCGACCTGATGTCGCCTATCGGCAAGGGACAGCGCTCACTCATTGTGGCGCCTCCGCGCACCGGTAAGACGGTCCTTCTTCAGAACATCGCGACAGCGATCGCCCACAATCACCCTGAAGTTGTTCTTATCGTTCTTCTGATTGACGAACGTCCTGAAGAAGTGACGGAAATGGAACGCACTGTGAAGGGCGAAGTTGTGTCGAGTACCTTCGACGAACCCGCGTCCCGTCACGTGCAGGTTGCTGAAATGGTGATTGAAAAGGCGAAGCGTCTTGTGGAACACAAGAAAGACGTCGTCATTTTGCTCGACTCGATCACGCGATTGGCGCGCGCTTATAACTCGGTGGTTCCACCGAGCGGCAAGATTCTTACGGGTGGTGTGGATGCAAACGCTCTGCACAAACCAAAGCGTTTCTTTGGTGCGGCTCGTAATGTTGAGGAAGGCGGAAGTCTGACGATCATTGCAACAGCGCTGATTGAAACCGGAAGCCGCATGGACGAAGTGATTTTCGAAGAGTTCAAGGGAACGGGTAACATGGAGCTCGTGCTCGACCGCCGGCTTGCTGAACGTCGTGTGTTCCCTGCAATCGACATGAATAAATCAGGAACGCGTCGTGAAGATCTTCTTTTGCCTAAGGACACCCTCAATCGTCTGTGGGTTCTCCGCAAAGTGATTCATCCGATGAGTCCGATTGAATCGATGGAGTTTTTGATCCAGCGATTGGAACGCACGGAAACCAACGACGACTTCTTGGGAAGCATGAACGGTTAAACAAACAAACTGGGGTGTGATGATGACCCACACGAAGGATCTTTCACTCTCCGAAATGTTGGAGCTGCCGCTGACCGCGGCAGCTTCTTCTTTGTCGGAGCTTCAAAAACTACTCGATGAAGAGCACGATCGGTGCCGGCGTGTTGTCGCGCTTGCACCAGATTTGTTCACAGAAACGCAATCGGATGAAGTGCGCGTGCGCTTCACCGGACGCAAATCGCCGCTGCAGGACTGGCTTAAGTTGTTGCGGAATTTCCCTGCCGAAGAACGCAAAGAGGCAGGAGCACGCATCAATCAACTCAAGAGTTTTCTTGAAACTGAAATCGAAAGGTTTGTGGTTGCGTGTCGTGCGGCGGCAGAGCGATTGCGCCTCGAGAAGGAAAAGGTCGATCTCACTCTTCCTCTTCCACAGCTCAATTTGGGATCACGGCATCCGGTTTCAGTGGCTGCCCAGCAGCTGCTCGAGCCATTGCGTCGGCTCGGCTTCACTGTGATTGATGGGCCTGAAATTGAGCGCGATTTTTACAATTTTGAGGCATTGAATATCCCTGCAGAGCATCCTGCCCGTGAAATGCAGGATACCTTCTTTGTCGCTTCGCAATGGGTTTTGCGCACGCACACGAGCAGTGTTCAGGCACATGCCATGCTTGAGCGGGGTGTCCCCCTCCGCGTCGCGTGTGCCGGCTTCACCTACCGAAACGAACTCGATCTGACACATGTTCCCACCTTCCGTCAGATAGAATGTCTTGTTGTCGACAAAGGAATCACGCTTGCGCACATGCGTGGCACCCTCGATGCCTTTTTCGCAGAAGTGTTCGGTCGTCCTGTCAAATTGCGCCTGCGCTCCAGTTATTTTCCCTTCACCGAGCCCAGTGCTGAAATTGATGTCCAATGTCAGCAGTGTTTCGGTTCGGGTTGCAGAAGTTGCAAGCACACAGGCTGGCTCGAGATGGGTGGGTGTGGTCTGGTGAACACAAAGGTATTGGAACGTTGTGGCATCGATTCCTCAA
>JBEGJP010000128.1:0-15335 GCA_041184525.1 Pseudomonadota bacterium
TGACCGAGTCTCAAACCCAAGGATACCGAGGATGCATATTGTCATTTGTGGACGGAGCATTGAAAGCGTCGAGACGTTTCATGCCACCGTGTTTTGTGATTAGGCGTCGGGTCCTTAGGCAACAGTCATTTTACCGTGTAAAATGACTGCGTAACCAAAGGAACATCTAAGATACCAAGATTATTAACTAAAAAACTGCAAAATGGACCTAAGGGGTTTCTCCTGATCGGGCCACGGCAAACTGGCAAATCAACGCTCTGCAGGGCCTTAGAGCCAGATATCACCATAAATCTAATGAAGGAATCGACGTATCTTGAGTTTGCGACTCACCCACGCAGACTTGAGGAGCTTTTGGATGGTTCCAATCCCTCGACCGTTTTCATTGATGAAATTCAAAGACTCCCTAGTTTGCTGAACACCATTCAGGCCATCATTGACGAGAGTCCGAATCCTCCTCGCTTTTTTCTGACTGGTTCGAGCGCATCTAAACTCAAGCGTGGAGCAGCCAATCTCCTTCCTGGTCGTTTGTTCACCTATAAATTTGGCCCTTTCTCTTCTTCTGAATTTCACTATCGCTTGAGCGATACGGCAATCCGATTTGGCACTCTTCCTGTGGTTTATCTCCTTGAGGATGTTGCTCATAAAGAGAAACTTCTGACCTCGTATGCCGGAACCTATTTGAAGGAAGAGATTCAGGCAGAAGCACTGACAAAAAGCATCGAAGGGTTGGCTCGTTTTTTGGCCGTCGCTGCAGCCGAGTCAACACGGTACTTGGATCCTGCCAAGCTAGCTCAGCAAGCACAAATCGACCGCTCATCGGCAGCGCGTTGGTTTGCAATTCTCGAGGACACACTCATTGTGCACCGAGTCGAATCATTTGCGCAGAGTTCGCGAAAAAGGCTCGTTCAGCATCCACGCTTTTTCTTCTTTGACAACGGTATCCTCAACGCACTTTTGCGTAATTTTCAAAATTCTCCCGATCGAATCGGCATGTTGTTTGAAAATATTTTCTGCTCACAGTTGTTCTCATCGGCTGCGGCATTGGATAAGGAAATTTCTGTCACTAATTTTCGAACCTCGCACGGAGCCGAAGTTGATTTTGTGATCGAAGTGAACTCAGAAATTTACGCAGTTGAATGTAAAGCACTCCAGCTGACCCTCGCTTTTCAAACACAGGCTTCGACGCCCTGAAAAAAGTCTGCCCGCGCCCTTTTCAAAAAATCGTCGTTTACCTGGGTTCAGACAAGCTGCAGAAGGGCGATATTTCCGTCATGCCTTGGCAGATGGCATTGGCCACGATGGGATTATAGAACCGATATTGAGGCAAAGTGCCGTCTGCTGTCTCGTGAACTTGCAGCGGGAAACGGAGCGCGGGGAATTTGCCAAACGAACATCATACACTTGGAATCGAACCGATTTGAAATTTCCTAAACCCATTCAGCCCTGTGGAGGATTCATCTCAGTTCTGAAACGCACCAAACCTTGTTTGCTGATGGTGTTGGAATACCCGCTCGTCTGTTTCTCCAAGGCTGAGAGGCGCGATTCGTTTCTCGAATGCTTACTAAAAAGCGTCGCTGTTTTCGGTATTCTTTCGATCACTCGCATCAAGGCCTTCGGGTCATATCCCGCGGAATGCAGGATTGAAACAGCATCGGCGTCTGCTTCTCTTTCTTGGATTTTGTTGAAGGGGACTTCCAGTCCCGTGACCACAGCTTCGCCGAAAATCTCAAGAGCCTTTCGGTCGGGCACCATCTGCGAGATTGCCGTCAGTATTTTTTGACCTAATGCAAGTCGGTTTTCGGTTTTAATGTTCTTCTCAGCATGTCGCGCAGCGATGTGTGCTATCTCGTGCGCGAGCACAGCAGCGAGTTCATCCTCGTTCTCAACTGTTCTCAGCATGCCGCTCGAAATAGCAACAAATCCTCCGGGCATGGATAGAGCTGTTTGGGCAGGGTCATCGATCACGACGAAGCGATAGCCGTTGTACGTTGTCGGGCGCTGAGAATGAAGAGAAAGATATTGACCGATTTTGTTGACGTAAAGCTGCAGTCTTTCAGAGGGAACCGGATTGCGATCGGTAACAACCCTTGCCAATATGCTGCGCCCCAAGAAATGCTCCTGTCGAGGAGTCAAGTGCGCAGTTGCCCTCATTAAAGTATCATTTCCGCTTTCTTCTGCATATTCGAAGATGGAATGACGCATGCTGGCACAACCTGCAACTAACATCTGCAAGGTGATGACAAGATAAATGCGGCATAGCTTATTGAAGGACATTGCTTTTCAGACCTGCTGCTTTTGAAAATTCACTCAGTGATTGCAATTCACATTCCAATCCCTCTATTTTATTAACTTCCGAATATTTCAAATTTGAATTTTCAATGCGCATGAGAGATTCATATTCCGGTGAAAAGCCTTTTCCTGCTGTGACGATTTCTGATTTGTAAGTTTCTGCAGATGCGGACTCGCCTTTTCCGATGTCGTGAAGCACAAAGTATCTATCACTCAATGCAGATTGAGGAATCCATCCGATTTTCCCCTGAATAGAGACTTTGTACCAGATGCCATTTTTAGAAATAATTTCAACTTCCGTTCCATAAGGGAATTTTGCAAACGGCTGCTCCAAAAAATTTGCGGCGGCACGTAACGGAGCCTTGGCAATGCCAATGACTTTGTCTTGATTTTCTGAGCCGCAAAATGATTCACCACTCCAGCAGACCCCGAGCGAGATCAGCAAAAGTAAAATGCGTGGTTTATTTGCTCTCAAAAGTCCATGCTCCGTCTTTCATTTCTCTCAGTCCTCCGCGCTGCATAGCCAATCGGCATCGCGTTGCCATGATTTGGCTTGGAGGAAATTCAAGACTCTCAAAAAAGGAAATTGCATCGTCCCATCTGCCTTCAGAGTAACATTTGAGTCCCGATTTGTATGTTTCAGAGTGTTCGTTGGTGAGCTGAGGCGCATAGGTAAAGATTCGGGTGATGGTTGCCTTTCCTTTCACCCGAACCTGATCCAGTTCCAAAATTCCAGGCAAGTTCTGCGCATCCGCCGCCTGGACCGTGCTTTCGCTGATCAGTATGTCAACTCCGTACATTTTGCACAGCCCCTCAAGCCGCGCTGACAGATTCACAGTGTCTCCAATGGCTGTGTAGTTATGACGATTTTTAGCACCGACATTACCGATAACGGCAGGACCTGTGTTGAGGCCGACTCGGGTGCGGAGTGGCTTGAGGTTAGGATTCAACAGTTTCAGACGTTCGTTGCATTTCATTACGATGTGATGAAACTGAGTGGCCGCGTTCAAAGCAAGAGTTGCATGATCATTCAGTTGGACAGGTGCTGACCAAAGCGCCATTACGGCATCTCCAATGAACTTATCGACATATCCAGAAGATGCTGTGATGAGTTCGACAACATCATCAAAATATTCATTCAGGAATTCCACCAATTCATCCGGCTGAAGCTGTTCGGAGAGATCGGTAAAACCCTCGAGATCAGAAAACAGGACAGTGATGTTTCGTGTTTCACCGAAGCGTGAAATCTGGATTTCACCGCTGCGCACGAGATCTACCATCTGCGGCGACATAGAGTGCCTCAGGATTCCTGCCATTCGCAATTGGTCACGCCAAACGGTTTGAAAAAGCCATCCCATTTGTCCCAATCCCGCGGTGAATCCCGAGAGTAAAAACGGCAAAGGGGACTGCCAGAGATTGAACGACCAAAATGAGCAACTTGTCATGACAGAACATCCCAATCCAACAACAGACAGTCCAGCGATGGACCATGCGGGAGTCTTGAACAGATTGACTGTGCCGAGGCAGGCGACTGCGATCAGGAAACAGATGACGATGGCCCACTCTTGAGGAAATTTATTCAAACCCTCGCTTTGCAGCACGTTTGCAATTGCCGTTGCAGGAATCAACATCCCAGGGGCTGAGCGGTCTGTGGAGAGTGCTTTGAGGTCGTATGTACCGGGAGCCGTGTACCCGACGACCCAAATCTTGTCCTTCAATTTGGACAAATCGACGCTGATAGCCTGCCCTTTTCCGAGTTCACGATAAGCCTTGATAATGTTGTACAGAGGTTCAAAAGTGAAACTCTTTTCATCATAATTTCTCAGAAATTCAGGTGCATTGAGTGACACGTTTGGATTCATTTTTTGAAACACGACATTCGCTATGCTGCGGTGTCCAAGGTAACGTCGGAAAACCCCATCCGAGTCATTTAGTGAATTGATTGACCCAAAACCAGCTGCCACCGCCGCAATCTCTGAAATGGGCATTTTTGTGTTCCGATCCTGACTCGCGGATGGAAAGATTGCGGGTATTCCTGAGTCTTTGAGAAGTTCAGCGAAGAGTGTGTCATCTGAGACTCCGTAATGAGACGGCTCGGTAAAGAGCAGGTCGAAGACAATCATTTTGGCCGAAAGATGCTTCGCCACCTGCGCCATGGCTCCGTAGATCTGTCGCGGCAATGGGATTTCAATTCCCTCTTCTTTAAAGGAATTGAGTGAGTTTTGGTCGACGATCACGAGGGCAACTTGATTCGGCGCGGCAGGCAGCGTTGAATTTTGTAGGAAATCAAAAATACCAAGTGACAACCGGTCCGTACCGTCTATAAAGAGCGCTCCAACAAGGGTGCCGAACGCAATCAGCGCCAATTGAAGACTGGTTTTAAGACGGCTTCGGTTCTTTTTCATAATTGAGACAACTTTACGTTGCATTCAGCAGAGAAACAATACGGTCAAACAGGAGTTCCGGCGCATCAGGATTCGAGATTTGGCGAATTCTTAGGGACAAGATAGGAGGCTGTTTGTCAGGCTCTGTGCCTCAGTCTATGACCCGAGTGCGGTGTTTGGACTGTGTGTGAGTGTTTATTTTGAATCATCTTGGTAGATTGAAGGAAGGCAACTTGTCTGCCAAGAAAAACGAGGTTCATCACACACTCTAAAGAGCTCAATTTCACTCAGAGCCAGGCTGAGCGCGGCTTGCTTCCAACCCCTGTGGGAGGTGAACAAGTTTAATTTGATTGGAACGATAGAGCGACGACTTGCGAATCTCTCTCTTTCGGCCATCTAAACCCAGTTCAACCCATTCCAAGTGGACACAGCCCCTCCGCAGCGTCAACTGCGACTTCTATCAAGACCCTTGAGGCAGAACAGCTCCCTCGGTCCTGAATACAAAATCCAGCACCAGTCTACCGTCTACTGCTTTTACAGAGGGAAACGGGGCGGTGGGAATTTGAAAGACGACCGTCCCGAGCGCCAGGGATTCTCAGTTTTTCAAGAGATTATAGCGGCTGAATCTCTGGAAGCTTACGAAGTCAAACCGACAGCTACCAACAGATCCCGACGCCTCTGTAGCAATTTCGCAAGATCGGATTCTTGCCAACGCCGTATTATTTCAAATCAAAAAACTGTGAAATGCGAAATTGCGGCAGCAATGAATCAAAATGAAAAGCCGAGATACCAGTTGAGCATCCTGAGGCTCATTAAATGTGCAAGTTCCCTGTTGCTCTCTTTATAGTGTTTAAAGGACCCATCATCAGTGTTAGAAGCTCTGTTGTATTTTTCAGACAAATTCAGCAGAGGAGTCGACAATCCAACCCATTCTGCTCCAATCACAAATTTTTCATTGTTCCAACGATTGCCGACTCCAAACTGCAGCTGCAACTGTCGATTTTCGGAATTGAAAGCATTCTCGATCCGCGGCCTCAAAGGTTCCATTGAGGTTTCGGGCTGGTTGGGATCCGCTGATATTGCAGAGCTTGCGAGTTGGACGTCATTGTTTGAGAATATTTCGTAAATCAGGCCTGCATTCGTGTAAAATGAATTCCCAAAAAACAGATTTCCCAGGCCGCCAAATCTCCTCCGCCTTACCTTATGTATGAACATTACCGCAGAATCGTAACTGCCCTCGATATTCAGCCTATGGGAGAGGTTGTAACCCACCGCGAGAGTACTACCTGGACCAAACATAAGGCCAACACCGGCACGCATAACTATTTTTTTTCTTATGCGCTCGTGCGCACTCGAGCCCCAATTGACACCCGGCGGGAGTTTTTCAATGGAAGGTGAAGTATTCTTCGCTGTCTTTCTTTCGTCGTCGGATTGAGGCGCTTCGACCGTTGCGCCAGAAAAGTCTTCATTGCAGAAATTCTTGTCCAAAGATGCTTCGGCAGTGCTGTCAGGATTCAATTTTCGTAAAATTGCCGTGCCCCTCGGAGAGCCAATTTTAATGAGGTTGAATTCTTGATTTTCTCCAAGCGAACTTGCGTTCTTCAACACAATTTCGCATTCGGACTGTTTTTCGACTGACGCCGGTTCTTCGGGTGAACTCTCGCCGATGCTCTGATTCTCCATCGCAGCTTTTTCAACTATCAAGTTCTGAGCATTAGCCACGTGAGTACTGACTAAAGATGCAAAAAGAAAATGTCGAAAATCCACTCGGCTACTGAAAAAGGACATGTTCTACACTCCTCAAGAATCCACTTATTATGACTCTAATGAGTGAACACGCAAGAGATCCTCCGAGATGCTCGTTTCCATTGAGCTGCCAGAGGTTTGATGGCCGACAAAAAGATTTGATCTCATGAACCCCTCACACAATTTTAGGATTTGTTGATCCTAATATCATGCCATAACAGTATCCAATGATAACTACCTCTGTTGGGAAATTATTGCGAAATGCGGCGACGCTAAAGATTCATCTCCGTTTTCCGATCATTCGGTCCGGAAACATTCATGAGGATTGGTAAACTCGAAACACTGCTGTTGAGAATTCTCATTGTTGCAATAGCGATAGCGTGCAGCAAAAAGGGCGGTGATCAAGACACCATCGCAAAACACTTTGGTGACCGCGGTGAAGTAAGTCTGCAATTTCCGATGTCAGAAAAAGAGTCGCACACCTTGTATATGTTCAGCTTCCGACCACCATTAGTTTTTTACAATTTCAAGTCCCACCGTTCGGTCTTGAAACTGATGTTTGAGAACAACTTTACATTCCCCATAGAAGCAGCGCTCTATTTGTTCAAACCTGACGAGTCCGAGAGGGCAATCGCAGAGTGGATGAATAGCCAATGGTCAGATGTAATGGCGATGAATTCCGCAGAGCCGCAATCGGTGCATTCAATTCCAGCGGATTCGTGTTTGATAATTTCACAACTTGCTTTGGAAAGAGTGAAAGATGTCCGAGGCGAATTCGCGCCACATGAAGTGGAATTCAGAATCAATTCTCAGCAGGTGAAGGGAAAATTCAAACTCGAAACCTTTCAGGACCAAGCAGACCACAATGTGAGATGCGTCAACGAAGTCAGACAAAGTTCCGGCATTCGCCACCAGAATCGAAAACGGTCGATTGCTTGTCGATTTGGCTTCAGCCACGCAACGCACGAAGCAACCTCACGCACCACATCCTCTTGCGCGCCCATACAAACGAACACCCGGCCCGGTGAGAGTCTTTGGACTTTCAACTACAAACATGACCGATGGGCACCCCCGTTTCTCAACTTCAGATGCACTGCTTGAGGAAGCACTCACCCACGCCGAATCGTGTGGGATGGAAACAAGACTGATCCGTCTGCGGGATTTGAAATTCCGAACCTGCGAAGGATTTTATTCAAAGTCGGCACGAGCCTGCACATGGCCCTGCTCAATCACGCAAATGGATCCAGGCGACGAACTTGACCAAGTTTATGAAGCTCTCGTTCATTGGGCTGACGTCTACATCATTGCAACTCCCATCCGTTGGGGAGCCGCGAGCAGTTTGTATTTTAAGATGGTGGAACGTCTGAATTGTATCCAGAATCAGAACACCATCGCGAATAAGTCTGTTCTCAAAAACAAAACTGCGGGGCTTATAATCACGGGGGGCCAAGACAATATTCAAGGCACTGCAGGACAAATGCTAGGGTTCTTCTCCGAACTCGGCGTTCAATTCCCTCAATACCCCTACGTTGCCCACTCGCGCGGCTGGAATGCAGAGGACATGGAGAACAACATTCGTTCTGTTGCCGAAGGTCTCGCCCTGCGGGAAGGGGCGCGCGCATTGGTGGACCGCTGCGCGGAAATGGCTTAGCTCATGATCAATGGCAGCGTTAAGGAAAAGCCCCATGTCCGTGGTGGCCGAAAAGCACATCGTGCTATGGCAACAGAACAGAGTGAATGAACGGAAAAACGAACGCCCTCATGCGCAATTTTCCTCTTTTGCGGGCATCTTTGATAATCACAAGCTTTTGTTCCTTGCAGCTTGAGTGCGCCACGAGGAATCCCAACTCGACTCAATTCAAAGTTTTGAATTATGCCGGAATTCTGAAATCTGGAGTCATTAGCTCGAAATGAACAAAATAATTAGCGGGTTAAGTTTGGCATAATTAGTGATTACTTGGTTTCCGAAACGTGTTGAATTACCGCATGGGCACTACACTCTCACTTTTGTCTTGGCATTAAAGCCGACTTAGAATAGCTGCTTGGCGCTGGGAAGCTCCGTCTGCCACTTAAGCTGACCTTTGCCAGATTCAATAAGTGAAACACTAAACATTAGGCGTGCCGATGCGATCTATTTTGATGACCCTATTCTGTCTTCTGTTCAGCCTGACTGCCTGCTCTGCCGAGTCAACTCCTGCTCAGTCCAACCTAGCGAGTCAAGCCACTCAATTTTTGACGTTCAATCCTGAAACTCCGCCTATAACTGTGTTGGCAGAATCAGGACCCTGTGCTCAGGGATTGGCTTCTTCTTATTCCACTTTTGTGCAGAACTACTGCTTCAACGAAATTCCGGCCATTCAGCTCGACGTCACAGCCATCGGCATCAGCCGTACTGCATTTTGCGTAGCGACTCATTTACCCGGAATGGCTTTTGAAGCGGCCGTGCTCGTCGTCGACATGGAAGGAAGGTATGTTTCTGAAGCCACAGGAAGTGGTGCACTTCAAATGATCGATTCGCTCGGTGTCGGACGCTATCTTTTTTACGTTGGCTTTCCATCTTCTGGACCGGGCCAGAAGGCAAAAATTCGAGTAGCAGCAACTTCGCAATTTTCTATGGCGTCACCTGCATGTACGTTGCGATGAGACACTGATAGAAGATCATTATTTTTGTTGAATGTTGGAATCTGCATGGCAAGAACAACTCATGATGTCTGAACGTTCCTTAGGAATATCCCTTCAACAAGATTGAAAAGCCATCATTGATTCTCGCAATCGAGAGATCGTCCTGTTATTCCCGCTTATTGCAGAACCAAATGTGATCGGGCACTACCGAATTTCAGCGGCATTCATTCACTCGAGCTTCATGAGATTCATAAACGGGACTGACTTTGGTGGACAGGCAAAGCCTCTCCGTTCTTTACCAGGGCTGTGTTCTCATAGTTTTGAAAACGAGACGGTCTGTTCAGGCGGTAGCCAAAACAAAAATTCGGAAAACAGACCAATCCTTCGATTTTACAAGATCAATCAAGGTCAATTTTTTGGCTTTGAATTAGCAAAACCGCCACTCTCGAACGATTCTTGACGGACAACGATTTTATGTAAGAGACTGATTGAAATCAGAGATCCGGAGAAGTTATGAAGGCAATTTCACTGACTCTGCTCTGCTCGAACTTGTTTTTTGGCTGCACTCCCGCCGAAACAGCCCAAGTTGCAGACGTAACTGGGCCAACTGCGACTCCCGAAGAAACATTATTAGATGATGAACGTGAGCAAACAAAAGCAGCTGTGGACCAAGCTCTGGCCATTGTCGAGAAAGATCGACAAAAATCAGGCATAAGCGTGCGAGATCCGCACAGCAAGGCGTTCGGGTGCGTCAGAGGGAAATTCACCATTGAGAAGAATATTCCATTCGACTACGCAGCGGGAATTTTGCGGGAAGAGTATGAAAAAGACTCAAACGGGAGAATCATCACGACATATCCGGTTTTTCCTGCTTGGGTTCGATTTTCCTCCGCCAATCCGGGAACTCCAGGACCTGACAATCGGCCCAGTGGACTGGGTATGGCAATCAAACTGATGAATGTGCCTGGAAAAAAATTGCTTGAGAGCGAAAGTACGGCACAGACTCAGGATTTTGTAATGGTCAACAATCCCGTTTTCCCGACAGCAAATATTTCTGAATATCTTTCTGCCCAGAGAAACCCGTTGCTGTTTGCTCTGACACACCCGCGCGCGGGTTTGATTCTGGCAGGCCTGCTTCGAAAGAAGAATGCAGATCCAGCCGAAGTGCGATACTGGAGTATGACGGCATTTAGATATGAAGAAAGAGGCATGAAATATTCAGCCGTGCCGTGCGCCGAACCTCAGACACCAATGCCTGAGAATCCTTCGGAAACCTATTTGAGAGACAATCTAGAAAGTCATCTGAAAACCCGAAGTGCGTGCTTCAACTTTATGGTGCAGATCTATATTTCGCCAGAATTAACTCCCATTGAGGATCCAACAATCGAATGGAAGGAAAGCGATAGTCCATTTGTTAAGGTTGCAACCCTCGATATTCCCATCCAAGAATTCCGCAGTTCGAAGCAGCAGGAATTTTGTGAAAATTTGTCATTCACGCCGTGGCATTCCATTCAAGATTTTCGACCTATAGGAAACCTGAACCGTGTCCGAAAGCGGGTCTACGAAGCGGTGGCTGCGCAGCGACGGAAGAACAATGGCGTTCAAGCAAAGGAGCCGACGCCAGATGATAATTTTCAATTTTGACTTGATATTCTGAGGGTGGTGTCTTGGCGAAGAACAACTCACTTGGATTGATTTTTAGAGTAGATAAGCAGGTTGGACGAGGTGATGTCATCGACATAATTTCGGACTTTGCCGACGGTTCAGTTGTGCGAAAACAATTTCACCATGAATTCTGTGACGGTTTGGGTGCACTGTTTCTTTCGGCTCAAGAGTGGTCTGGGTCGAGCATTACTCTGCCCTCCAGGCGAATAAGAATCACTCCGTCCTTGAGACAGTTTGTATCGGGTTTTCGGGGCTTCGTTGAGGATCTCGCTCCGCACGAGACAAAGTGGAAAGTGTACGACTCAACACAACCCTATTCACCCGATCTGATCGCACGTCGCGTTTTCTCTCATTCGTCATCTGATCTCATCCTACAGACTGCTAGGGTGAAGGGCGTTTCAGTGAATGCACTCATGCTCTGGCATCTGAATTCGGTCATTAGCAACCTCCTGATGAGCCCAGACCAAATTAGCTGCCATTGGGTTGTGCCCGTCAATATGAGGCGGAGACGGGGAGAGGAGTCGCGGACTGAAAACCGAATCAGTTCCGTAGGCCTTCATTTCAACAAGAATTGGGACGTAAAGAGATTGGCCGACCTCTACACCAGCAAATTGAATCCGATTCATGCCTTTGCCAATGAAATCCTAACCGAAATGCTTGCGCTGCTGGGCGAGGAAAAGCTCCTGAAACTTGCACAGTCTAGAGGAGGTTCAAATTCTTGGACGGGAATTTTCACCAATTTAGGTCAATGGAATTTTCCGAACTTGCCGCAAATGCACCGTTGGCCCGAAGCGGTCTCCATCACTCCCCCTGGTGGAACACCTGTGTTGCCAATTGGCGCAGGAATCATGACTTGGCGTGGCCACCTTTCTGTTTCAATTCGACTTCATCCCGCACTTTCAGCCCATGAACCAAGATTGCCGGAAGCCCTGCTTGATGGGGTCAAGAACTCCTTGGAAAGGGAGATAGGAAAAACAACCAGCCTTCTGAGAGAATAAACAACGAAAACAGACCGATGAATTTTCACGAGAGGGCTCTGTTCAATGTTAACAAGAGATTCATCCTCCACTGAGATCCGTTCTGGCGGAAATTACATTCTGGCTTTGCTCTTCTTGATCAACCTCGTCAATTATCTGGACCGATTTGTTCTTTCTTCAGTTTTAGAACCAGTGAAACAAGAGCTCAAAATCGCAGACGACGGTGACATGGGGCGACTGGCGACCGCCTTCTTATTGGGATATTTTTTGAGCTCCCCCATTTTTGGATACCTTGGCGACAGAATTCCGCGCAAATATCTCATGGTCGGTGGAATTGTAGCTTGGAGCATCGGGACTTTTCTCACCGGCTATGCCCGGAATTATTCCGATATGATCATATATCGGGTGGTTGTTGGACTCGGAGAGGCGAGTTTTAGTGCAATTGGCCCTGCGGTGATTTCCGACTCCTATTCACGCGAGAGTCGCAACAGCGCCATGACCGTCTATCAGGTGGCAGTTCCTGTAGGTGCCGCGTTGGGCTATCTCCTTGGTGGCGTGCTTTCTTCCACACATGGATGGCGCACTGCATTCCTCTGGACCGGATTGCCGGGGTTGTTACTGGCGAGCATTCTTCTCTTTCTCCCATTACCTCGGCGAGGTGCGAGCGATGCGGGTATTCACAATTCTCAAGGTGCATCGCTCACCGACATCAAAGGTCTCGCCTTCAACAGGCAGTATGTTCTGGCCGTCTCAGGATTTGTTTTCTTCACCTTTGCCATGGGTGCATTTTCATTTTGGGGTCCGACATTTCTCACCCGAGTTCATCATCTGACGGGACGTCAGGCGTCACTGTTTTTCGCACCCGCTTTGGTTATTGTTGGAATCCTTAGCACGGTAATAGGGGGATGGCTGGCAACGTCTTGGCAAAAGAAAAGGCCAGATGGATATGCCCGATTGTTGTCTCTTTCAGTTGCAATAGGTGCACCTTTTTCAGCAGCTTCATTTTTAGTGAGCAATCCGCGATTGGCAATGGCTTCCATGGTTGTGTCTCTCGTCTTTCTTTTTATGGTATCAGGCCCCATCAACACTGTTTTGATGGATTGTGTTCCAGCCCGAATCAGAGCAAGTGCAATGGCATCGGCTATTTTCGCAATTCATGCTTTCGGTGACCTGTGGTCACCTGAATTGGTCGGGCGCATTGGTGATGCATTTTCGGATCTTCGTTATGGAATGCTGACTCTGTCCTGCGCATTTGTGGTTTCAGCGGTTTTCTGGGGATGTCTGGCAATGGTCCAAAATACAAAAATTCAATCCAATGAATTTTCATCGGATTGACTATAAACGCAATCCAATCAACTTTCCAAAAAAAATTCAAACATGTGTTCGATGCTATGCGCTTCTGATTTAATGATAACGCGAAAAGGTATATCCTCGAATCTCTTCATGCTGAGCAGCGAATCAATCGGTGCCCGCTGGAATCCTCTCCTCTTTTTTGTTTCGTCGTTCGTTGGTCCAAGAGAAACGTTCGGAATTTTCATCTTAACGGCGATCGCTATGGCTAGGTAAATGGATAGCGATGAAAGGTTTCGTTTGTCGATTGTGATGCCTTGTGCCCAGTGAAGCAAATGTCCATCTGTGTAGAGCGAGATAACACCTAAGAATTTATTTCGCTCGTCATATACAAGATAAAATACCGATTTTGGGATGAATAAAAAAAGAAAACCACGAACCACACTGTAGGTTCTCATTTTTAAATTCTCATTCAATCGAATTGAATGAGAATAATTTGTGCGCGCGAAATCGAATAAAAATGAGATGCTCCGCTTTGAGTTAACCCTCCGCAACTTCCACATTCTGAAGACATTGAAGTCGTTCTTGAGCTGACGCCTCGAATTGTAGCTCTGAATGTTTTTCGCTACAGCTTCATCTGTTCTTTCAATATAATCGTAGGCGAAATTTTTTGTGTAGGTGTGACAAGCCTTATTTATCAAACTTCCGAAAACGTGACTCATTCTGAGAGACCCATACTCAGGAAACCAAGGGCTGGTACGTCATAATGACTTCTTGCATGGCCTGGCTTAAATCTTTGCGGCTATCGAAATGGGAAAACGTCTTTGGAAACGTCTTCCTAGAGAACTGGACCGCCTGATACGGGCTGTTTCCATTTTGAGCAAGCACCTCTTGAGTGAGAACCGATTCATGTTCCCTGAGATGGGGACGCAATTGGCAAAGCTCTTTCACAATATCAACATTGGCCCTTGTCGGATTGGTGTATTTACCCATCATATTTCTAAACAGCGATATGTTGATCTTACGCAAAAGTGGAGAAGCTCTGTCTGAAATGTAGTTCAACAGATGTTCATCGATTTGAACGTGTCTGGCTTCGTCAATCATATGAAATTGATGAACCTGCATGTGCAAAGGATCCAACTTTCCATTTTTTGCATCACGCTGGTAGTTCCTGTACTGTATGAAGTAGTCTATTGTTTTTTCCTCGAATAAAAGAGCAACCCATATCCAATAGTTCAATGCACGAGGGAATGTCGTCATCGCATGTATGACTGCTTTTTCGTACTTCTTTATTCTCAGGAAATAGTAGTCCGATTTCGCGTAACGCTCCGGATTGCATATTCTAAGGAGTCTCCGGAACATCTCTGTATGCTTGATTTCTTCTTCTAGAAAGATCTCAAGACAATCTCTGAGGTCAGCAGATATGGAGGATGCCCATGGCAAAAGTTGGTCAACGGCTCGACAAAGGAAACAGTCTTCGAGAAAAACGAACTGTTCACTCACGTATTGTGCGTAGAGTTGATTGTAGAGTCTTCGGTCATCTTGGTTCATCAACGCGCTATAGGATTTGCAATAAAAAAGAGGGGATTGTCCCTCGGGGAAGAAAAAGAGTTCCCTGTTGACGCCAGCACTCCAATGGATGCGCTCGATGTCATACGAATCCTTGCGCGCGTTCTCAGCAATATTTCTAAGCTCCGGCAGATTCATTGATTCTCTCCCTGCAGCCGCACCTCATGGGGTTATCGGTTCTCAAAGTTTTCGCTTGAGTGCTCTGACTTGTATTCCATAATATCCAATATTTCTAATAATTTAATGATAGAAATTGTTCCGGAATTCCTTTATGATTCACCGGACATCAGCGACCCAGAGACTTTCCACTCGATAACCTGAAGATCTCATTATCTCAAAGATTGGTGCTTCAGGCTCGTCTGGCAACTCTTCAACTCATCAAAAGCGGTCGCCAACAGCGAATGCAATCTTCTAGGTTGAACACACGTCGGTCTCAATTCTCCGAATTTTCATCCGCAAACCAAGAATTGCTCCCTTTGAAGGTCTTCTTCTATGGTTAATCCGACCAGAGCCGGACGCTCAATAACTATTGTACATTCCCTTAAGAGGCGGTATCGGAGGTTCTGTCAGACCCTTTCGCACTTTGGGGGTATTCCTATGTCGAGTTTTCAATTTCCTCGCCTAAAATCTCTGGCAATTGTCTTCAGCGGAATGATTTTACTTTGTTCCTGTGGTGCAGGCAGGAATAACAGTTTGAGCAAATCAAATATCATGACCACTCGCAAAGGACTCAGTGTTGCTCAATGGTTTTCTAAAAAAGATCTGACACCTGAGGAAATCAAGACAGTAGACG
>JBEGJP010000129.1:0-11278 GCA_041184525.1 Pseudomonadota bacterium
GGATGAGTCCTCCTGTCGTGAGTCCGCGATCGGCCAGTTCTGAGTCGAAAGCGGGTCCGTCCACATGTTGCGGCACTCGGATGGAATACATGGTCAGAGCTGTCAGGACTGATTCTTGGTCCTGTCGCGGGGAGCCCGCAGGAGCGACCACTTCGACTTCGCTCATCGCTTGCTCATAGGCTCGCAGGGCTAAAGATTCGCGAAGGCTTGCGACACCGACAAGAACTGCCGCCCATCCTGCAATGGCAACGAGAGCCAGAAGAAGGAGATGGTGAAAGCGGTTGAGCATCGGTGGCCCCTCAGTGGAAGTCGCGGCGCCCTCACTGGACTCTGCGCCGTTGATACCGCGGGGCTAGAAAGAACCGTGCCAGCTTTGCCAGCGTTTCTTTTAGTGCCAAATTCCTCGACTTTCCAGTTTTTGAATTCCCCCTCTTTCCGGTCCCGCTCCACTCCGGACGGCAGGTGTACAATCTTTGGTCAGGCGTTGGGTTTTCACTTGTTTTTGCGAGATTTGCGGGTGAGAAAGTGGCAGCAGAGGAGGACACATGACCGAACGGCTGGCCTTGCGTTCTGAAAGAGTCGTACTGGGAGTGACAGGAGCGAGTGGTTCCATTTACGCGGAGCTGCTCTTGAACGCGCTGCTTGCAGCAGGTGTTCGCACCTATCTTGTCGCCACCGACACGGCGCGCAAAGTGATCGCCACCGAGTTGGGTCCTGAGTCGCTGCTGTTTCAGGTTCTCGAAGCAGGGCAACAGACCCGCTTTGAATCCGTAGAAGCCGTTTGTCGGGTGGCAGCCGCAAGATCTCTTTCCGAAAAACATCTGGGCGAGCTGCGTGTGTTCTTCAATGATGATTTTTATGCCCCTGTGGCGAGTGGCTCAGAAGGCGCCACGCATATGGTCGTCGCGCCTTGCAGCATGGGAAGTTTAGCCCGCATGGCTCACGGGATGAGCACCTGTTTGTTGGAACGGTGTGCCGATGTGATGCTCAAGGAAAGGCGCCCGCTGGTGATTTGTCCACGTGAAACGCCGTTGAGTGCCATTCATTTGCAGAACATGCTGACGCTCGTTCAGGCCGGTGCTGCGCTTGTTCCGGCCATGCCTGCTTTCTACAATCGTCCGCAAAATATTGACGAACTCGCTCTGTTTGTTGTGGAACGAATTCTGGACCAGTTGAAGCTTGATTCGGTTGGAGATTTTAAAAAGGTGCGTTGGAATATCCGCAGGCTTTGATCAGTTCAACCGCGTGATGAGCACCTTGTCGACGCGGTTGCCGTCCATATCGACGACCTCGAAACGCATCCCGTCGCGTTCAAAAGCATCAGCAGCCGCAGGGATTTTGCCGAGTTCGCTGAGGATGAAACCTGCCATGGTGTGAAAATTACCGCTGTCTTGGCCATGAAGTTTGGCGATTCCGAGTTCCTGTCGGAGCGTGTCGACAGTCACAAGCCCATCCACCAACCATGTGCCATCCTTGCGTGCCACGATGCTGGCAGCTTTTCCGTCGAGAGTGTCTGCGAAATCGCCCACGATGGCACGAAGAATGTCAGTCAGAGTGACAACACCTTGGATGTTTCCGTATTCATCCACAACAAAAGCAAAATGTGTGGCCGAATTGCGGAAGAGGTCGACACTGCGCGAGGCATCGGCCGATTCCGGTAAGAAAAGAGCTTGCTCAAGAGAAAGTGTGAGGTCGAAAGGTTGACCTTGGAGGTGACGGCTCAGGATGTCCTTCACGTGAATGACACCCACGACATTATCGAGCGAACCTTTGACGACAGGGAAATGTGAATGTCGTGCTTCCACTATTTTGCGTCGGTTCCGTTCCGCCGGTTCATCAATGTCGAGCCAGATGATTTCGGGGCGTGGTGTCATGAAGGAACCCACACGGGCGGCGCTGAAGTCAAGCACACCCTCCACCATCCGCTGCTCGGTGGCATCGAACGTGCCTGTTTTGGCGCTTTGCTGCACGAGTGTTTTTATTTCATCTCCTGAGATGGCGGATGAAAATTTGATGCTTTTGATTCCCAGTGCAGAACAAACCGCATCGGTGGTCCGCGACAGGACCGTGACGATGGGGGCGTTCACTTTGGCCAGCAGGAGAATAGGGCGCGACACTTTGCGGGCAATCCATTCGGGTGCCTGCAATGCCAAACGTTTCGGAATCAGTTCTCCAAAAACCACAGTAAAGAAAGTGATCAGAACGACGACAACAGCAGCAGCCAAGCTCGTGGCCAGAGCTTCAGACAATCTCCACGACTGAAAAAGGGGAGTGAGGTGCGTGACGAGAGTCGCACCCGAAAAAACGCCTGAAATGAATCCAATCAGGGTGATTCCGATTTGGAGAGTGGAGAGCAGTTCGGTAGGGCGTTCCATGAGTTTAAGGGCGGCCTGAGCGCCGGAGTCGCCCTCTTGAGCGAGTTTGCCGAGCAAAGATTTGCGGGCCGAGACGACGGCAATCTCCGACATGGCGAACAGAGCATTGAGGCCAATCATCAAGACCAAGAGAAACAATTCAACGCTCAACATCATGGACGCAAATCACCCCTCAGCTCAGTCGCTTGACTTCCACATGCGCGTATCATAACACAACCAAGCCGTGCGCAGATGGCGAAATTGGTAGACGCACTCGTTTCAGGTGCGAGCGCCGCAAGGCATGAGAGTTCGAGTCTCTCTCTGCGCACCACTCCATTCTCTTTGTCAGAACAAAAGCACAAAATAAAGTTTCTGGTCCCCTTCAAGTCCATGTTTTTGATGTGGTGAAAGATTTTCTCGTCCGCAACTGTCGGGCAATTGACCCACCGCGGGCTGCTCGATCCAGCCATTTCGCTTTAAGCTCCTTCTCAGAGCAATGCCGCATTGAGAGGACCACCCTATGCTTTTTCGCGATTTTCGCATGTGGAGCTTCGCTTTCGCTGCTTTTTCCTTTTCGGCCTTCACTGCTCGTGCGCTGGCTGACAGCACAACACACGAGATCGTCGGTGGAAGAATTGTTCAGGATCTTGCGAGCTTTGAATACAAACACACGGTTCGGCTGCTGGTGAAAGCCGTTCTCGACGGACAGCAGGTGCCAGAACCGCTCAAAGGTCTGAAAATGACTTGGCGGTGCTCGGGGGCGTTGGTCTCCAGCAAGGTTGTCGTCACCGCTGCCCATTGTTTCCCCAAAACGGTCGGTCTCACGGACCCTGTCACGGGTGCGTTGATTCGCGGTGAGCTGACCGAACTCGGGGCAGAAGCTTTCTTTAAGACAGACACCAAGGCGGACCGGCCATGGGGTGTCAGAACTGAAAAAATTGTAGTTCATGAGGGTTTTCGTGATGACTGGACATCGCGCGGCGGTGACATCTGGAATCCGGAAGCACCGGTTCATGATGTCGCACTTGTGAGACTCGCAGAGGAAGCCCCCTCCGAAAAGGCGCCGGTTCTTCTGTTTGAGCAAACTGCACCCGCCCTAGCTGAAGGGGAAACAGTTGTTCTTGCCGGTTACGGACGCGACATCTCAGACGACCAAGTGGCCATCCCTCGGCTGAGAGCGGTGGACGTCCCTTACCGCCTGCCCCTGCGCAATGGGTCTGAATGGTATGTGGGCCATGGGGATTTCAATAACGCCGGCAAAGTGCAGCGGCCTGCAGGTGGCTGCATGGGAGATTCCGGTGGTCCTGTGTATGTCCGCCGCGGTTCCGTCGTACGACTTGCAGGTGTGATCGTGCGTGGTCCCGATCAGGAGAATGGCGGGTGTGAGGCTGCCGTGACGATTGTGACCGCATTGCCCAAGTACACTCGCTGGATTTCAGAAAAATTGTTTGAGTTGGGACGTCACTGAGTCAGTTCACTCCGGCTTTCGGGGTGACGGAACGTCAGGGTTAGGGAGTGTTCGCAGCCTTGAGACAACTCTCCAGTGTGCTTGAGGGTGTCCAACCGCACTGTCCGTTGCTTTGCTTCTCGCAGCGTGCTGTTCTGTAGCACGCATATTCGTCCCGCCATTGGCACGTTGTGATGACGGTCTCTCCATTTTCAGAACAAATGTGCGCACTGCATCCCGTCCTGACACACCCTTGTCCAGTGAAGGGTTCCGGCGACGGACTTTCCGAGGCACTGAATTCGGCGGTACGCGTCACAGAGGGAGCATCCGAATGTCTTCCCCCATTGCAGGCACAGGCGACAGTGCCCACGAGCATGGCAAGTGAGCAGAAAACAGATTGTGTGAGGTTTGCGAACTTCACGCGACTCTCCCATGCGAATTGGATGCGGATGACTTCCATGTTACTACTCACCGGCAGTTCATGCCAACAAGGTTTTGTTTCTGCTTTTAACGTGAGGTTTTTTGAATGTCGGTGGCCACCCGGCGCATTTTCCCGCGCGGATTTCTTGTCCGTATCATCGCTCTCCTTGTGGCATACACGCTGGCGCGGGGAATATTTTTTTACCTCAATCAACAGCTTTACGTTTCGCGACCCTTTGCTGACATTGCTTCAGCTTTCCTGATGGGGTTCAGATATGATGCGTGGCTTGTGTCTTGGACGATGTTGCCTCTCTTTTTGTTGGAGTTGAATGTTTGGAGAGGAACTTCGCCGTTGTGGGTGCGCGTGGCCTCCCGATTTTCCGCATTCACCTTCGCCCTCCACATTTTTTTCTTGTTTTTGGAAGTTGCCGACAGCGAATATTTCTCATTCAGCGGGCGCAGATCGACGTCGGCCGTGTTTGCCATTGTGTCTTCAGACGGATTCGATCAAGCGCGCCAACTGGTGACCCATTTCTGGCATGTCCCGCTCTTGAGCCTGTTGCTGGGCACACTCCTGCTGTTTGTTTGGAAGAGCACTCGGAATTTTGAGGCGATTCCGTTGCAGTCTGTGTCACGTAGCAAAATTATCATGATTTCTTTCTCTGGTGTGCTCATGGCTGGGTTGGGCATGCGTGGCGGATTGCAAACTAAACCGCTTGTATCTGCGCATGCCATGCAGCTGGGAGACTCCCGATTGGCCGCACTGGCACTCAACACAAGCTTTCAATTGCTCCACAGTTTTGAAGGCGTGGAATTGCCCAGAATCCATTTTTTTAAATCAGATGAGGAAGCAGAACATCTCGTGAGAGTGCCGCAGGGGCGTTATGCACCTGTTGCGCTGTCAGGCTACAACGTTGTTTTATTGATTGTTGAGAGCTTCAGCCTTGAACACACGGGCTACAAAGGAATCAATAAAAACGATACGCCGTTTCTCACTGAACTAGCCTCGCGCAGCCTGACCTTCGAGACTGCGTATGCCAACGGGCGGCAGTCCATTGAAGCACTTCCTTCGCTGCTGACAGGACTTCCTTCTCTGATTGGACAACCTTTCATCACATCACAATATGCCACAGTGAAGCTTCCCTCATGGGGGCACTCCTTGTCAGCATCCGGATACAGCAGTGTTTTTTTTCATGGAGCAAAAAACGGTTCCATGCATATCGATTCCATGGCCCGGCTGTTTGGCTTCAATTCTTTTTTCGGCAAGCAAGAATATCCCAATCCGGACAAGGATTATGACGGCACGTGGGGGATATTTGATGAGCCTTTTCTGCAGTTTTCTGTCGATAAAATGAATCAGCAGAAGAGGCCCTTCACAGCCGGATTGTTCACACTGTCCAGTCACAATCCCTATCGGGTTCCTGAGCATCTCGAAAAGAGTTTTCCTGCGGAGCGGCATCCATTTCATCGGAGTCTGGCCTACGCTGACTCTGCGATTCGGAAATTTTTTGAAACAGCATCTCGGCAGGACTGGTACAAAAACACCTTGTTCATTGTGACGGCAGATCACACCGCTGAACTTGTTGAATCGGATTTGTTTCGGGGAGAGCAAGGTGCCTATCGTGTGCCATTGATTTTTTTCGATCCCTCGGGGAAGCTTCCGGTCCTGAAATCTGAGCGGATTGTGCAACAGGTGGACGTTTTTCCCACGGTGTTGGATTTGCTCGGAATCGATGCCTCAAGCCTTGAACGCAACACTCTCCCGTTCGGGCAGAGCGTTTTTGCGCCCGAACGGTATGCGCGTGCTGCAAACGCTGTTGGAGATTGGCTTTGGTATCAGGAAGGAAACAAAGTCATCCGACTGCCGCGGGACGGGAGCTTGAAGGTGGAAGTCCGTGAGCTCGACAAAACTTCTTTGATCGCAGGTGAGGCCCGAGCACCCACTGAAGAGGAAATGAGAGAGATCGTTCAACGCGCGCGAGCCTATTTGCAGGTCTTCAACAATCGCATGAGGGACAATTCATTCTCGCGTTGAAACCTTTCCTGCGCAGAAGCCATCCTCACTGCACTCCGAGAACCACAGGTCCCGTTTTTTCTGAATCGCTGGCTTCAAAGGCAACGCCCACACTGTCGCCGTTGGTCATGCCCAGAGCCGAAAGTGTTTCGCGGGAGAGTGCGATTCCCCCAGCACTTGTCACGGGAGGTCCCCAATCCACAACACGCACGACAACTGCCCGCAGGAGAGAGCCGGACGAGATGACGATCAGTTTTCTGTTCGAGAAAAACTTGCGTCCGACTTCAGGACGGTTTCCATAGTCCCAACGCATGGCGCAATAATAAGGGTCTTGTGTGCGTGACAGATCTTCGTAGGTCAGCGCCGTGAAATTCGACTGACCTGCAGTGGCAGCAGGCAAAGCGAAATGCTCTGCGCGTGTGAAAATCCAATCGAGATTGCGAAATCGGCCCGCCAATCCCAAACTCTCAGGAATGCGAAAACCAGACTTTTCTATGCCGCTGTTGTGCGATGCCAAGACTTCCGATGCGTAAAGACTTTGAGTTCCGTTTGCCACACCTTCGGGTCCAGTCAATTTGCATGCGGGAATGAGACAGGTGAGGGGCATGAACATGAGGCAAGCCATCCAAATGCGGTGGTGCAGTGTTCGGAAGCGTCGGAAGTACAGCGGTCGGTGCATGGGCACGGTTCCCCCGAACGAAGTGGGTTCAGTCTGCTGTCGCCGTGAGCAAGAAATTTGCCAAAATCAGGTTGGGAGGAGGAATTTTAAGTGCCCGTAAGTCCTCTGTTTTTGTATCTGGAGGAGTTTCGTGGACGAGACAGGGTGTCGAGAGTTCAGTCAGGTCATTTAAATTGGGCAGGTTGACCAGTGGCGCCCAACACGCTCAGCCAAAGTGGACTGTTGATGTTGAACTCTTTGCGTCCCCGCGTCACGAGTTTCAGAGGGATGTTGGTGAATTGTTCATGGCTGTATCCCACCATCATTCCAGTCTTACCCGCCATGGCGGCGTGCACCGCATTCTGGCCCAGTGTGGCGCAGAAGACGGAATCCTCTGCTGAAGTTGTTTGAGCACGCAGCATGTAGCTCGGGTCGATGTATTTGAGTGTTGTTTCGATTCCGAGGCGTTTGAATTCCGCAGGGATGATTTCCTTGAGGTAGCGACCGATGTCTTTGAGTTTGACGTTTCCGCTGGCGTCCGTTTCTTTGCCGGCATCAGGAAAGAGGTTTTGTCCAGCACCTTCTGCGACGGCAATTGTCGTGTAGCCTTTTTCAAGAACACGGCGTGAGAGGACAGCGAGGAAACCATTCTCTCCATCGAGTTTGAGCTCGATTTCCGGAATAAGAACAAAATCGATGTCGTTGATCGCAGCAGCAGCATTTGCCGTCAGTGCTCCCGATTGACGTCCCATGAGCTTGACGAGACCAATTCCGTTGACGGCACCTCGTGCTTCCGCCTGTGCACAGCGCAGAGCTTCCACCGCTTTGCCCACAGCGGTCTCAAAACCGAAACTTTTCGAGACCCAGAGAATGTCGTTGTCGATTGTTTTGGGAATTCCAATCACTGCAATGGGCAAATTGCGGCGCGCTATTTCCTGAGTGATGGCATTGGCACCGGCAAGAGTTCCGTCGCCCCCGATTGTGAAGAGAATGTTCACATCCCGCAAAACGAGAGCATCAACGATGGCTGACGGATTCGAGTTGCCTCGTGCACTGCCGAGGAAAGAGCCGGCTTCAAAATCAATATTTTGCACCGAGCGCGTGTCTAAGCGTCGCCAAGGGAATTTGAAACGCTTTGATTCGGCATCGTGTGCAAATCCATAGTAGCCATAGGGCACACCGAAAATATTCCTGACTTGATAGCGGTCGTGGAGCATGGTGACCATGCTCTGCACAACGTTGTTCAGACCAGGGGCCAATCCGCCGCATGTGACGATGGCAACGCGTGTGTTGGCCGGATCCCAAAATATCTTTTCACGCGGGCCTGCCAATTCGAGCGAGGGAGGGGGAGCCTTGTGTTCAGAGTTTGCTGCCGACAATGCGGCGGAGCCGCGCAGGGAGATGTCGACTAGAATGCGATCCAGTGCGTCGTCTAAAAAATGATGACTGGAAAATGAGGTCGCGAGCGGTGAGAGACGCGTCGCAGCTCCATAGCGCTTCGTGAGTGAATCGACCATAAAATCGGCGGGTGCAAAATCCATCAGGCTGAGCTCCGGAAGTCCTCAATTTAGACTGAGGCTACATTCTGTTCCTCGAAAATGTCCACCAGAGCCGCTTGGGCCATATCGAGCATTTCGTTGAGTTGACTTCGCGAAAAAGCCTTCTTTTCTGCAGTTCCCTGAACCTCGAGAAGCAATCCGGAGCTTGTTTGTACCACGTTCATATCGACGTCTGCCTTTTGATCTTCGACGTAGTCGAGGTCGACGAGCAGTGTTCCTTCGACAATTCCGACCGAAACGGCAGCAACGGCTTCGCGGATGGGATTGGTTTTGATTTTATTCATTTTGATGAGTTTTTCGATGGCCAGTCGCAGAGCAACGTAGGCGCCGGTGATGGCCGCAGTGCGGGTGCCTCCGTCGGCCTGAAGAACATCGCAGTCGATGGTCACGGTGCGTTCACCGAGCTGTTTGAGGTCGACGACCGCACGCAGACTGCGGCCAATCAACCTTTGGATTTCTTGCGTACGGCCCGAGAGGTTTTGCCGCTCGCGGCGCGAACGTTCAGCCGTTGAGGCAGGCAGCAAAGAGTACTCTGCCGTCAGCCAGCCCTGTCCGCGGGTGCCGCGCATCCAGTTGGGAACAGTCTCTTCGACCGTTGCGGTGCACATCACGCGGGTTTCACCGTATTCGACCAGAACGGAGCCCAAAGGCACATTGGTGAAATGGGGAGTGATTTTAATCGGACGGGCTTGGGCCGATGTGCGACCGTGGGAGCGCGACAACATTTTGAACCTCATGGCAAAAGTGCGTGAAGGGACGACTCTTAGCCTGAGCCGGCAGCGCTGACAAGTTGAGAGAGTGTGCCGGATGTCACTGGAGCAAGACGGCAGAGGAACGGAAGTCTCGGGGAAGAGCTCGCTCGGGGAGAATGTGGACGCTCAGATGGCTGTTGTCCCGCACCCATTCACTCACTCCAGTGCCGACATCATGCGCAATAAAGCGCACGAAACGGCGCGCCAGCCAATGAATCCCGCGATCATCCCATTCCAGTTCATCCAAAGTGAGCCCTCGGACGGCACTTGTCATGATCCGGCGGCCGCGGCGAAAGAAGGTCACTTCCGGCACAGCCATGGCCCCACAGGCGAAACTGCACTCGTAGCGCTGTCCTGTGGTGCGGCAGTGCACCTGATAACCTGAGACGGTGCGGTGAAAGAGCAGCCAAAGGCCGGCGATGAAAACACTGGACCACGCATGGGGACCGTACATGCTTTGAAAATGTGCATTTGAGATGTAGGCGACCCAGTGGGTGGGACGGCCCAATTTGTCGTAGGCCGTTTTGAGTTCAGTTTGTGAGAGCAGGTCAGAGCCAAGCTCGGTGGTCCATGGGACCAGGGAGAGATCGGCGAGGCGCATGTCAACACTCCTTTGTCGGTGCTCGCAAGAGATCACCACAGGGGTCGATTAACACCCGCCATATCTGCTGTCGTGCCTGTGTCCGGCAGACATTTGACGGCGTCTGGCTTGACCGATTTGTTGCTTCATTACTGAGCAGTAACAGTCTGCCGCCACGCATGCGGATCGGGAGCGCGCCCGACTTGTATCTCGATCAGCGCTTTTTTCAGTGTGGTGCTGACCTGACCGATGGTTCCCGAATTCACCTCGATGCGTTCGTTCCCGTCGACGAGTTCAATGACAGGCGAGATGACCGCTGCAGTTCCGCAGCCAAAGATTTCGGTCAGAGTTCCATTTTTTACATCACGCAGAATATCTTCAATATCGAGACGTGTTTCTTCGACCTGATATCCCATGTCGCGTGCGAGTTGGATGAGTGAACTGCGTGTCACTCCGGGGAGAATGCTGCCGGTAAGAGCCGGTGTTTTAATCAGATTGCCATAGACAAACATGATGTTCATGGCACCCACCTCCTCGACGTAGGTGCGCTTGAGGCCATCGAGCCACAACACCTGCTCCGAACCAGCCGCGCGTGCGCGCTGCAGGGCAGGTAAGGCTGCGGCATAGTTGCCGCCGCATTTGGCTTCCCCGCAGCCACCCGGAACGGCGCGCACATGCTCGCGCTCGATATAAACCGAAACGCCCGTTTCTCGTTTGTAGTAGTTTTTGGCGGGGCTCACGAGAATAAAAAATCGGTAGGAGAGAGAGGCGCGGTATGAAACGCCTGTATCGAGTCCGATCAGGGTGGGCCTGATGTACAGAGAGCAGGGCGACGGGAGGATCCAGTCTTGTTCGACGAGAACGAGCTCCTGCACGCAGCGCAAAAAAAGTTCTTCAGGAACGGGCTGCATGCCCAGCCGGATGGCCGAATTCATGAAGCGACGTGCGTTTTGCTCGGGCCTGAAAAGGAAGATCTGACCAGAGCCGGTCACGTCGCGGTAGGCTTTCATGCCCTCGAAGACTTCTTGACCATAGTGAAAAACAACCGCATCGGGTGTCAGTTCAAAGGGAGCATAGGGAATGATTTCGGGTGTTTGCCATCCCCCTTTTTGCGGGATGAAATCGCAAATGAGCATATGATCGGTTTGTGTGCGTCCGAAGGGGATGTCATCCTGCGCTGAGGGTGGGGTCTTGCGCTTGTGGCGGGCCAGCAAATCTTTCAGGATTCTCTGTTGTCCATTCGAATGAGGCATATGTGCAACTCCTCCCGCCAGTTCGTTTTTTCCGGCCCTTGGTGCTGAGTCCTGCCGGACCCCCGACCCGCGGTAGAATAGGCCGAGAAAATCAGGACGCAAGTCCCCCTGAGGCTTGACAACCGATTCCCCCCTTTCATATACGCTTGCTTCGTTGGGGCATCGACAAGTGGTAAGTCAACGGATTTTGATTCCGTCATTCCTAGGTTCGAATCCTAGTGCCCCAGCCACACTTTTTCTG
>JBEGJP010000130.1:0-5810 GCA_041184525.1 Pseudomonadota bacterium
GTATTCAACCAACCCGCCACGCCGTAGCCCAACAGGCCAGCATACTCGTTCAAAACCCGCACCGTGCGCTCGCCGTTGCGAAAATTCAAGAACCCCTCACTTGAAACCTCGACTCCCGCCGAGGGGACCGGACAAACAGAAAGCCCCACGGAACGAAAGGCACCCACGGCGCGTGGCATGTGCAATTCGCTTGTCACAAGAGCAATTCCTTCTTGTTCTTGTTTCGACAGGGGGCTGAAGAGTTTCGCCACTTGCACCGCATTGTCGCGTGTGTTGAGTGACTCAGATTCCGCAATCAAATTCTCTTCAGAAATTTCAGGCCGCCATGCGCGGAAGCTTTCAATCATAAGCTCACTCTCGGGCCTTCTCACACCCGCCAATGACGGCCCCCCGCTGAAGACAACCTTGAGTCGGCTTTTCTGTGCGGCATTGAGGACGCTCATCCAATGTGCCGCGTGCCTGACGCGCGACACTGTCGACACAGCCAAATCGTCAGGGCCGGCCATTCCACCTCCGAGAACGACCAAAAGGGCGGGCTCTCGAGCACAGGCGTCCTGCGCGAGTGTCCGAGTGACACTGAGGATTGGGTATGCCCATAATTCGGGCAAATAACGAGCGCCTGCGAGAAACAAGAACGTCGGAGGAAGGAGGGCGAGAATGCGCACCCGACGGGAGGCACCCTTCAGAAACCACTGGAAAATCAGACAAAGCACGACAACGAGGCCGAGGTCGAAGGAAAAATCCTTCACAAATCGCACCCCTTGGAGAGGCCACGTGGAGGGGATCGTGCCCTGCAGAGGGCGGGGACTCGCCATTTTGCGTCTCCTGAGTTAGGGTGCCGGCCACACAACCCATTGAATTGAAGGGCTGGGATCATCGCCTATGAAGCTCAAATCCATCACGATGCATGGCTTCAAAAGTTTTGCCGACCGCGTGACGGTGCAGTACCACGACGGCATCACCGGTGTCATTGGTCCCAACGGGTCGGGCAAATCCAACATCATCGACGCCGTGCGCTGGGTGATGGGCGAACAGACTGCAAAAAGCCTGCGTGCGGACGATCCGACTGACATCATTTTTGCAGGCTCGCAAAGCCGCAAGCCGCTCAGCATGGCCGAAGTGACTCTCACTTTCAGCAACAATGGCTCGCGTTGTCCACCTGAGTTTCTGCACCTTCCGGAAGTCTCCATCGGCCGACGTATTTTCAGAAGCGGCGAACGCGAATACTTTCTCAACAAAGAACCCTGCCGTCTGAAAGACATCGTCGACTTCCTGTTGGCCATCGGCCTCGGTTCAAAAAGCTATGCGATCATCCAGCAGGACAAACGCGACCGTATCATTCAGGCTTCACCTGATGATCTGAGAGAGATTCTTGAGGAAACCGCCGGTATCAGTATCTTCAAGACCCGCCGAAAAGAAGCTGAAAAACGACTTGAATCCACCGGAGAGAAACTCCGCAACTTGGGCGAAATCGAAACCGAAATCACCAAACAGGTGGAAAACCTGAGTGAACAGGTGGTCAAAGCCCAACGCAAACTCGAACTGCAGGCCGAGTTGCGGGAAAAAGACATCACGGTGCTTTCCAACCGCATCGGCTTCTTCCGCTCCAAGGCCAAAAAGCTGCGCGAGGAAATTGAGGCCAAGGCAAAAGAAACCCAAGCCCAGACGATGGAAGCGGCTCAATGGGAAACCGAAGCCAATGAGCTCAAAGCGGAACAACTCGAGGTCACATCGCTCATCAAAGACCTCGAAAACAAGTTCGACGAAAAGCGCTTGGCGCTCACTAAATTCCGTGAACGCCTCAGCCACATCGCCAACCGTAAAGCCGAGCGCATCCAATTCAAGGCCAACTTGGCTCAAGACATTGCCCTCGAACGCGAGAATCTCCAGCGCGAGGAAACGCGCCACACGGAAATGCTCGCGAGCTTGGAAGAGGCCGATCTCGAACTGAGAAAAATCGACGGTGAAACGGAACACCTGCAATTCCAAATGGAAGAAGCCGACGAATCGTTGCAGGTCGAGCGCATCCGCGGTGAAGAGCTGCGCTCCGAGATCCGCGCACTGGAAGATGGCGCCAAGCTCCTCCGCTCACGGAATGAAGTGGCACTGGCTGCCATCGAAAAGGCGAATCAAGCCCTCTCCCGCGCGGACGATCAGCTGCGCGAGTTCGCCAATCAACGCGGACAACTGGCGGCCGATCGCCGTTCGGTGGAAGTGCAACTCACCAGCCTTTCGAGCGGGCTGGAATCGGTGGCCAGCGAACGCGCCTCACTTGATGCAGAACTCAACATCCTCAATGAGGGAGTGGAGAGCGCCAAAGCACAACGTGACGCCGCCAAAGAGCGCCTTCTTGAAGTCGCGACTCGTGCAAGCGGATTGCAGAAGATGGTCGGAGGCACCGACGGTCTGTCTGATGGTGCCAAACTCTTGCGCGAAAAACTCTCACATCTTGTGCAGGGCTTCGTCTTCGAAAAAGTCACCGTCCACCGCGACGATGAGGAGGCTCTCGAACGCGCGCTTCCTGATCTTCTCGAAGCTGCTCTGGTCAACAGCGGCGATGTGCTCGTTGACGTTCTCGATAAGGTGGAAGAAGCAGGCGGCAGCCGTGTCGGGCTCCTTCTGACAGAAGTCATTGCGCCGCTCAGCCCTGTTGAGGTCGATCTCAAAAACAAAATCCTCGCACATTCAGGCATCCGCTGTGTGGGCGATCGTCTGAGCCGCTGTGACGTGCCTGCGCTGCGCTCACTTTTTGAACGCACCTTTATTGCCCGCGACGAGTGGCTTCTCTTCAAGGCGTACCGGCAAATTCCGTCGGAAGCGCGCGGTCAGTTTTTGTTTCTCACCGATCGCGGCACGCTTGTTTCAGGAACCCGTGAAATTGGTTTTGGTGAGTCCAGCGAAGGCATCGGTCAAGGTCTCCTGCAGCGCAAACGTGAGTTGGCCGAGCTCGAGAGCGAAAGGGAATCTGCTCAAGCAGCGCTCGCCATGCTTGAAGGTGGCCTGTTCGAAAAAGACGATCGCCGTAAAAAGCTCATGGCACGGGTCGCCGAAATCGACACCCAACTCTCGCGTGAAAAAGTGGAAGCCCTGCGGCTGACATCACAATTGGAAACCTTCGACATCCAGTTGCGGCACTTGGATGAAAACATTTCGCGCGTTGAAAATTCACGCGCCGAAACTCACGGCGAAATCGAAGAGAACCGCAATCAGTATGCGCGCAACCAAGCCGAAATCGATCGGCTTGAAAATGAGCGGAGCCAGTTCCAACGCGACCTGCAAGATTATGAATCCGACCTCACAGACAAAAAAGAACGCCGCGACGAGATTTTCAACGAAATCAACCGCCGGCGCACGCAGCGCGCAACCATTCAGGAACGCCAATCGAACTTCCGCCGGAACTATGAAGAAGCGAAGTATCATTTGCAGCGCCTGCGCGACAAAGTCGACCGCGGCATCGCACAGCTCAGCGAAGTCGATGCACAAATCACGCAAACCGCTGAAGAGCTGCAAAACTCAGAACAAGAAATCACTCATCTTGATTCCGAAACGCGCCGGCTGGAAAGCGAGTTGGAGCAGTCACAAGGCTCTGAAGCTGAGCTCTCTGAACGCCTGCGTGTTCTTGAATCGCGTTTGAAAACTCAACGCGATCATGAAAGCGCGCGGCAGAAGTTCGTTTCAGAGCGCCAAGTGGAATTGGGCCGTTTTGAAATGGTCCTCGAAACGTCGTTGAAAGATGCCAAGGAGCGCTTCAACCTCGAGGCCACCGACTTCCCTGAAGAGGCTGAAGACAATCCTCAGATGGTCTCGGAGTTGGAAAAGCGCATGCGTCAGATCAACGCAGAGCTCGCCGAGTTGGGTGCGGTCAACGAACGCGCCGTCGATGAGTATCGCGAAGCAGAAGGCCGTCGTCAGTTGCTTGTTCAACAGAAGGCGGACATCGAGCTTTCCGTGCAAGAGCTCTACAAGGCCATCGCTGAAATCGAGGAAACGACCAAGACCCGCTTTGCTGCCATCTATGAGCAGGTCAGCACCGAATTTGTGAAAATCTTCCCCGTTCTCTTCCCCGGAGGAAGCGCGAAGCTTCAGCTTTTAAAGCCCGAAGACATGCTCACCACCGGTGTTGAAATTATGGTCCAGCTGCCGGGCAAACGCATGCAGAACATGAGCCTGTTCAGCGGTGGAGAAAAGGCTCTCACGGCCATTTCACTGATCTTCTCATTGCTCAAAACAACACCGGCACCGTTCTGTTATTTGGACGAAGTGGACGCGCCGCTTGATGAGGCCAACGTCGGTCGTTTCAACTCTGTCCTCGAGGCACTCTCGGGCGAGTTTCAGTTTGTCGTCATCACCCACAACCGAAGAACGATGGAAATTCTCGACACCATCTACGGGATCTCGATGGCAGAGCCCGGAGTGTCGCGCTTGGTGGCTGTGGACCTCTCTGATGTGCCCGAACACCTGCAGAAGAAGAAAGCGGCCGCCGCCCGTTCGGGAGCGACAGCCCAGCCCCTGTCCGAGGCCCCTCCTCAATAAGTCACATCTTTGTCACAAATCAGACTCGTACCCTTGATTTCGTCACAAATCTGTCCGATAACTGACACAAACAGGAAGGACAGACTATGTTTGATGTCACAGAACAGGAACCCTCACGCGAGAAAGCTCTGAAGCTGGCCCTCACTTTGGGCTGGTTGGGCGGCCACCGGTTTTACACGGGTCAAACTGTTTCCGGCGTCGCGTATCTGCTCTTTTTCTGGACATGTATTCCGGTTGTCCTCAGCCTCATCGACGCAGCCTTCTTGGCCCGCATGACGGACGACGACTTCGCGGATGAGTTCTGCCCGCTGAATAAGACAGTCCTCGGCACACACTCCTCGGGCGTGAGCGCAGTTCAAAAATCAGAGCATCTGACAGCCTGAATTCTGAAAAAACTTCAGGACCAAACGCAACAAAAGAGCCCCTCCATCGGGGCTCTTTTGTTTTACGATGACCTTCGAATTCAGTCGGTCATTCCTACGGGGAACAAGTCACCAACGTGGCCGTCGGGGTGATGGTTTGTGTGCTATTGGCGCCATTTTGTACATTTAAACTCACCAACGCAATTCTGTTGTCACAATTTCTATTGAAAGGATTGTCTTTGTTTGCTGTTTTTATATCAAGATACAAACAGTAATTCGTAATTTTGTTCAGATTCACCTTATAACCCGTAGCGTTGTTCAGCTTAATTTTCAGCAGAACCAACTCATTGGAACCGTAGCTTTTATCTTTATCATCAAACACGGTGGTATTGACTGCGTTGTCCATGACAACTTGCTCAACCCACATTTTATCGTAGACACCACTCCCACCAAACTGACTCATACACGACGCCGTGATGCTTTGATCCAGACTGTTCAGACCCGATCCCCCGTCACCAGTTCCTCCCCCTGACCCACTGTCACTTCCTCCCGAAGTGTTGGTGGTCGTTCCGGCGTCTCCTGTGGTTGTCGTTCCCGTTCCGGAGTCTCCTGTCGTTGTCGTTCCCGACGTCGTGTCTCCACTCCCTCCCGCCAATGGAGGCAAAGTCACCTGAACAGGAGCAACTGTCGCTCCGGCAGCCATGGCGGCTGCAACGTCAACCTTGGTGGTGTAATCGGCAGGTGGAGAAAACTCCGCATTGTTCGTTCCGGCAATGCGTTTGGCCACGACGGACACTTTCGCGGCGCTCGTAAAATTGTTTTGATCCGTCGAGCACGCGGCTGCCAGAGAGAGCACTGAGGTCCCCACTGATGTAGCCCCATCAAGCAGGGACCATCCCCCACTGCCAGAAGGGG
>JBEGJP010000131.1:0-4358 GCA_041184525.1 Pseudomonadota bacterium
GTGAAAGGACCAAAGACATGTTCGCCTTGAGAACAAACAGTTCTCATCACATCCCATTCCGTTCCGCGAGGACATATTGAGTCGCCTCTCAATTCTTGGGCAAACGAGCGCTCCCAGTGAAGAGAATCGCATGGCGTCCCTCCGCCGAAAGTCCGACACCGATTCAGCATTTCATCACTGAAGGGTCCAAGAACCCCAAGATCGCCAAAACATTGATGAAATTTCGAGTCGTAACTATACCCCGAGGGACAATAGACATTCTCTGGAACCGTGAGACCTTGAGGTCCATGTCCCTGTTGGGCTGCATCGCGAGGGATTCTCTCTTTGCGACCACATGACAGCAAACCGACGACCAGTATGAAGAAGGGCAACCTCAACTTTAATGTTACCAATTCCTGCCCTCTCATGTTGACTCCGTAAAATTTAAATCCCGTCCGTGCGTATCCCGCAGCATCCAAACTGACCAAAATGAACAAACAAACGCCAGAAATGTGGCGATCCAGACGCCGGACAAAACCGAACCGCGATGAGCAAAAAAAGAAACGACCAAATTCATAGGAACCAAAGAACCCCGCACAAAATTAGGTACCGTTGTGGTCGCGGTCGCCCTTAAGTTCGTTCCGAATGTTTCCGCGGTGGTCAAAACAAAAATAGCCCAATAGCCGACGGCGGCGCCCATCAGAGCAAAACATGCGTAATACAAAGTTGAGCTTTGAACATTCCAAAGAAGATGACAAAGAGACAGCACAAAGGCTGACAACATAAAAACAAAAATAATTCCGCGTCGAGTCCCAAATTTGTGGCTCAAAACACCAGAGGCAAGGTCACCCAATGCGAGTCCGGCATACACCAGCATCACCGCCACAGAAGCTTTCACCTCGAACGGCAACCCCCGCGCAAGAGCAAGATCGGGCGCCAAAGTGGCAAAAATTCCCACTACGAGCCACACCGGCACACCCAAGCCAATACATCGAATGTATCGATAAAAACGATCTCGACTTTTGAAAAAATCTAAAAACTGTCCTCGCGAAAGATTCTTATCTGCAGAAACTTTTGCAAAAATTTCTGACTCGCCAGACTTGAGCCTCACAAAAAGCAAAATCAAACCAAGCCCACCACCGAGCGCATACGCGAAGCGCCATCCCAAAAACTCGCCAATCAGTGCCGCCGCAACCGAACCAAGCAATCCGAATCCGGCAACGACTCCTGCAGCAGCGCTCCTGAGATCCTTTCCAAGCACCTCGGAAACGAGTGTGATTGCAGCCCCCAACTCTCCTGCAAGACCAATACCGGCGATGAAACGGATCAAACCGTAGGCTTCCTCGCTTTGCACGAATGCGTTGGACAAATTAGCCAAGGAATATAAGAGAATCGAACCATATAAAACCGAAACACGACCGCGCTTATCTCCCAAAATCCCCCAGATAAGCCCGCCCAAAAGCATACCGCACATCTGCAGATTCAAGAGCATCATCCCCGAATCGAGGATTCTTGAATCGGAAACTCCGATGTCCAGCAAACTTTTTTTTCGAACAATACTGAAGAGAATGAGATCATAGATATCGACGAAATATCCGAGAGCTGAAACAACCACAGCTCGGTGAAATAAACTCGGCTTCCCTGCCTCAATCGAACTCATCAGTGACTCCGAAAAATTATTGCCCCTTATTTAACGGTTCCACCCGACCTTCGCAACAAGAGGTCTCTCAAGTCGTCAAGGCGAACACGAGCGTCTTCATTTGAAGATATATTGAGAATCTCAATTGAGATCTCCGAAGCAGGCGTTTGCCGCTGAGCGATCGCCAAGAGGGTATTCAAACGATCTAAATTCAACCATTCGCCTCGATCGGGCAGACTCATTGAGTCCCGAAAATTCAAATCGCACAGGCTCAACTCAACCTCTTCCTCCATCAAGTCAACGTCGTCACCACCGCTTTTCAGAAGCAAAGGTAAGCCCTGCACGCGACAGACAAGAGGACGAACTGGATAGATGCTGCAGCGATTTTCGAGGAGAAAGGTACATTTTTTCTCTTCTTCGGGTGCATCAGCCACAGAGGCCCAACCCAAAACTAACTCTTGTTTTTCTTGAGGACCCAGCCCCTCAAACCAATGAAAAATACTTTGAGCTTCAACCTGAAAAACTGTCAGGCCACTCCGACAGCACATTGAGCATCCCAAGGAACATTGCATGTGTCGACCATGAAGTGAATGAAACGACTCGAAGAAACGACTCGCATTTTCTTGCAGACTACGAATGAGCTGCAACTTGTTCCCATCTGTCATTGCATTCACCTTCCGCGACACATTTGCACAGTTTTCCTTTTGCGAGAAAACAGAATTGCTCCATTATACGTATTGTCTGATATCCGCAAGAAAGGAGCCCTCAATGCTCAGATCGATAGGACTGTTCTTGGCAGCAGGTTTCGCATGGCTGATATTATTCTCTCTCCCTGTTGGACAAGGAAAGACCCTTTATCAGCTGGGACAACATTTTATCATCCGAACCACACCAGTGCAGTGGATCGGGAATAAAATATCAACTGGGTACAGAGCGACCCTTGAGGCAACGGAGGAAACCGATCTGAAGGCTACCTTCCGAGAACTTCCGGAAAAGCTCTCTCGCAGGTAAACCTCTGAAAACTTCCAAAGGGATAGATTCCTATTCCAACGCGATGGTGTCAGCAGGAAAGCGGCTGGAAAACGGCCAAGGAAGAATGGATTGAATCTCGTTTGCCGACATGAGCACAGAGATCAACCTGTCGACACCGAGCGCGTTGCCGACGCACGGGTACATCCCGATGCTACTCGCTGATTCGAAGAGAGCGTCTCTTGCGACATCAGGCCTCTCAAGATGAACCGATTCAAAGCGGACCAAAAATTCATTAAAGTCAATCAACTCTCGGTACCCATTGCATATTTCAACACCAAAAAGATACAACTCAAAACGGTCTACCGAGTCGGATGAATTTTGACTCACTGCTGCCAGCGCTCCCATCCGACGAGGATAATGTGTCACAAAGCAAGCAGCTTTTTGCTGTAAAAAAGGCTCAACAAATTCCATAAACAATTTACAAAAAATATCGTCCCACGAATCCGTTTTCGTAATCGATAGACTTTTTATTGCCGCAACTTTTCTAAATTCCTCAGTATCAGCAACACAACTCAGATCAATATCTAAAATTTCCTTGAACAGAAATTCAACTGAATAGGAATCCCATTTTCCTTGGGGCAATACACGGGACTCAGGGATAAGAGAAGAAACCATTTCAACAAGACGCTGCGTTTCGTTCTGAAGAGAATAAAAATCATCACTTCTACGGTACCACTCCAGCATCATGAATTCAGGATCATGATACTTAGAGAGCTCACCTGAATTTCGAAACGCATGCGCAAGTGAGAAAACCCTTTCGGCGCCCTCAACGACTATTTTTTTCAGCGCCATTTCAGGACTCGTTGGAAGCTGCAGTGTCCAATTTTTGCCGCGGTGATCGCAATATTCAGTTTCAAAACAACTTAAGTATCGCTCGACCCCTCCAGACGCGACAAGCACCGGAGTATCAAGCTCAATGAATCCGCGCTCGAGGAAAAAATGTCTCACGCGCTGAATCAACAGAGACCGAAGAGACAGAAATTGAAGACGTTTCGTTGTTGGAGTCCGAAAGAACTGAGTCCACGTGTTTCTGAACTCTGAAACGCCAGAAATGAACGGAAGCCGTGGATCCGGAATTCCAGGCAGCAGCCATGCGCCTTCAAGGCTGCCTGAGAGTTTTTCAAGAAGTTGACAAACAATCGTTTCATTTTCAGGTCCAGAATCACCTGCGTTTCTTTCTTCATTCGGCTGTAAAAGTTGCAACCGAAAAACAGAGCCAGTCTCTAAACCTAACTCGGCCGTGTGGGTTGCCTTGAGGCAAACAGGCCAAATAGCTCCCGAACCATCGACAAGTCCAAAAGACTCACCGACTTTGAAAAGTCTTGCAGCCAGATACCGAGGCTTCACCGGAACAGAGTGCCTCAGCTCAAAAATTTCCCTGACTGAATACAAATTCATTTCTTAACGGCGCGTCTTGGACCGGACTTTGACGTCTTAATGATTGAAGACTTCGTCCCCTTGCTTCTCTTTGAACTAGCTCCAGAACGCGCCTCTGAAGACCTTGGATGCAAAGCCTTATCGACCTCTGCAAATGCGGTTCCAGGGGTAAACCTCTGCTTAGTTTCGTCCCATTCACCCGAAACAAACCCCGTGAGGAGTTCAAATGCTTCCTCAACGCGAGTGACTGACCAAATATGAAATTCGCCCCTCTCCACTGCCTCGCGAACCTCACGCTGCAACATGAGATGCTTCATGTTCTGCACGGGAA
>JBEGJP010000132.1:0-5240 GCA_041184525.1 Pseudomonadota bacterium
CCCAGAAATTCCCTGCAAGCTTTGGTGAATCCCTTTTGTATCTTGCAGGAACTGTCAATGATGCAAAATCCGGACCGCACGTTGTCAAAGATGTCGTTGAGCTGATTGTTCTGCTCTTCCAGCCGACGTGTTGATGCCTGCAGCTCGGTTGCCATTTCGTTGAAATTCTCTGCAAGCTGACCAATCTCGTCTTCTCTTTGCGGTAATTCCACTTTGACGAATTCTCCCGAAGCCAATCGCCGACTCGCGTTCTGCAGGTGGAGAATAGGATCCACAATGCGCTTTTTGACGACGGCACGAAGGCCGGCCACAAATGCGAAACAAAAGACCACTGCTACAGCGAGAAAAACCGAAAGAAAGCGATCCACCTGCGATGTCACAGCAACATCCATGGTGGCCTGAGCCTGCTCCAATCCCTGCTTCATTGTGCTGAGCACTTTGACAGTGTCGCTGATGACGAAATTGCGTTCCTTGCGAAGGGTAAAAATACCCTCCTTAATCTTGGCATAGTTATCGAACATTTCTCCGAGGTGCCTTGCCTGCTGCTCGACAATCCTCTTCTGATCCACATAGTCCGCGAGTGCAGAGGAAAAAAGAAGTCGTGCGGACACAAATTCTGCCTCAGATTCTGCCCGCAAAATGGCTGTCGTCGACTCAAACATGCTGAGCTGACTCTGTGGCAGGCTGCGCGCTTCATTACTGCCTAAAAATCTCGTCAATTCGTCTACGAAGTCGGCCACAACATCACGGCTTTTGTCAATTGCATCCAGTTCAGCCAGAAGAGACACTTTGAGTTTGTCTTTAAATCCAGAAAACGACGGAACCTGATCGGCAACCTCGTTGATATGCTTCCTGCTCCCTTCCGACATTTCACCTATGGATTTTTTAGCCTGCGAAAGTGCGTTTTTCATTTCTTCGTCGATGGTTTTCGAGAGCGCATCGACTTCCTTGACATCACGGGACAGCAAGACTTGATACATGTTTTGTTGCGCAGAATTGATATTTCCAATCACTTCATTGATGCTTCGTGCGCGTGCCACATTGGTTGAGCGCTGAAGCATCAATGCTGAAAATGTGACAAGGCCGATGATAAAGGCGACCACGGCAAGATTGATCAAAGCTAGAATTCTGTTCATCAGAAGTCCCTCATGAGGGTCCATCGGTCAGCGGACCAACTTCTTGAGCGATTTTCAGAGCAGGATATTCCGTAATTAACCGGACATTCAACAGGAAATACATTTTCCAGCGGCGCAGTGCATCGACGGTCAATCATTTGGCTTTATCCTCGGGCCATTAACTGAAATTACTCAATTTTCAGAGATCGCATCCGATGCATTTTTCAGATCGAATGGAGGACGCGTTTCCATGGCGGAAGGCACACAAACAATCATCGCATCGCTGTGCAAAAGGGCCCTTGAATCCACAGTGGGCCACATCGCACGTTCGAGTGCGACGGCGATTCATGAATCGAAGCCACCGCGCGTCGGTGAAATGCCATTGCCCAATTGCGTTTACGCATTGGTCTCCGGCGACCAACTCAAGATTCTCGTGAAACTTCACTTTTCCGGGCGTTCAAAACTCCTGCTTCAACGCTCCGAGAACGCAGGCAATCGGAGTGCCTATCAAAATGAGACAGCCTTTCGTGAAGTTTGCAATGTGCTTGCAGGCCGGTTGAAATCCGAGCTCTCGGAGAGAGGGCTGGTCCTTGGGCAAAGTCTGCCTGTGGCAGTGGATGCTTTGGATGAAATCCTGAATCCCGTTCAAGTGGGGTATTCCGACGAAGCGGCTTGGCGAATAGAAGCCGGCGACGGGGTCGTTCTGGCTACTTTTCATTGGCAGGTGAGTGGAGACGACGTGGGTCAGGCGTTGCAGCGTGTCGGGCAGTCACCCACGTCCGACAGCAGCGGTTCCATAGAATTGTTCTGAAATGCGTCATTGGTTCGGATGGAGTGAAGTTCTTAGGAGGTGATTTATGGGGCACTCGGTTCTCATCGTGGATGATTCTGAGTTTGCTCGGGCAGATCTGAAAGCGGTCCTCGAGGAAAAAGGGTTTCAAGTCTTGGAGGCAGACACGGGCGCAGAATGCTGCGACATGGTCAAGAACAATTCATTCGACGCCATTTTTCTCGATTACAATATGCCTGTGATGAACGGAATGGATGCGTTGAAGCGCATGGCGAATGAAAATTCCCGCGGCAGCGCACTGGTCTTTATGATGACAACAGAAACGAATCCAGATTTGAAGAACTTGGGAAAGCAACTCGGGCTCAACGGTTGGATTGTCAAACCTGTTGACATCAATCAAGTTGCCCAATTCCTCGTGCAGAAACTGACGGGAGGACAAGTCGCTTGACAACGAAAGATAAAAAAGAAGTGACAAACGCAGGCGGAGCACTGAAAGAATTCGCCTCGACCTCTTTGGCTTTGCTGGCGTGCAGCCAACTCATACAGCAGCAAGAAAAAAGCAAGGAAAGGCTCTCCAAGCTCTTTTTTGATCACAATGACGTCATTTTTTTCTTCAGCAAGCATGGCCAGGTCGTGAAGGCCAACCATGCATTCCTCGATCGTTTTGGTGTTGGAGCTGACGATTGGTTCATGCGTCCGGTGACGGAGCTGATGCCCGATCGGGTGGCGATGACTTTCCTTGAAAAAGTGAAATCGGCTGAGCAACATTCCTCAATCACATTCGAACTCCCCCTTCCGAAAGACCCAAGCCGTCAGGTGGGACCTCAGGTGGAGTACCATTGGGTTGTTCAAAAGTATGCGGACAGTATGGTTTATGACGAAATTTTTGTCGCGACAGGCCGCGACATCAGTGATCTTCGAGAAGCTGAAAGCCGCATCGCTGAACTCTTTCGGTGTCTTCCCATTGGCTTGCTGACACTTTCCAGTGACGATCGCATCGCCGAGGTCTATAGCCAGTACTCCGAAGTTATTTTGGGAACTTCAGAGCTTTCCGGAAAAGGATTCTTTGAGAAAATTTACCGTCCGAGTGAGCGGTATATGTCTGATACTGAGCGAGAAGCCGCCTCCAAGCTGTCTGCAGCGTTTGGACAGCCCCTCTCCCAGTATTTTGGTATTGCAGATCAGCTGCCAAAAATTGTGCGACGCCCTCTTCCACCTGAGTCAGAAGAGCCCAAAGAGACACTTTGGTTGTCGCTCTCCTATTATCCGCTCGTGCGCGATGGACTCCTCGATAAGGTCCTCGTCGTGGTTCAGAATCAGACAGATTGGATCCGTGAACGCATGGAGAAGGAAAACCTGAGGACCCTTTCACTCACAGATGAACTGACAACCTTGGGGAATCGCCGTTCGCTGGACTTGCGTTTGCGATCCCAATGCGAGGGTCCCGATGTGGATGGTGTCGGTGTACTGCTCGCCGATGTCGATTTCTTCAAGCTGTTCAATGACTCCTATGGTCACCTGCGCGGTGATGAATGCCTAAAGCGAGTTGCTCAGGCCATCATTCGCACTTGCGCAAACCATGGTGGTTCAGAGGTCGGTGCCTATCGTTATGGAGGAGAGGAATTTGCGGTCGTCGTTCGGAAAGCCACGCGCGAGTCTCTTGCTCAGCTTGCGACGGCCATTGGAAAAGCGGTTGAACAGCTCGGGATAGAACATAACTCCAGACGCGACGGACGTCAGGTCGTCACGATCAGTCTCGGCGGCATCGTGTTAGACGGCTCTGCCATGCTCTCAAAATCCACTCCGGAACCTGCGTCCCCCGCGCTCTGGGAGAACATACTTGGGCAGGCTGACGCCCTTCTTTACGAGGCAAAATCATCTGGGCGTAACACAAACAAAGTGAAGACGTCATCGGAGTTCCTGAGCACAGGCAGCGCGGCAGAAACCAAGAAATCGGCCGCGTAGCTTTCTGGGGGCAGCGGAAAAAATCTCATTGTAAAATGGAAACGTTTCTCACGTTCCGGATTCGACGTGGGCTTTAAAATTATTCAGAATCAACTGCCATCCTTGTTGCTGCCGTTCTGCAGAGTTTTGAGTTTCAGCTTGGAAAGTCTCTTCTACCAATGTGCCTTCGCTCGTTTCACGAAAAACAACCCGCACAGACCGACTGTCACCCAATTGAAATTCAATCCGCTTCAAATATTCAACCACCGTGAATTCGCCCGCAAAGTCAAATCCCATGGAACCATCCTTGGCCTCCATACGATAGGAAAATTGACCACCCGGTTTGAGTTGGATGGACGCCGTGGGGCAGCACCACTCCTTCGCCGCAAAATTCCACATTGTGATATCTGCAGGAGTTGTCCAAGCGGACCAAACCTTTTCTAACGGTGCACGAACTGTTGCCTGGATTGTAATTTCCATAAACCTTCCTCTGAAAGACTTTCCATTAAATTCAGGAGAATACTGTAGCAAATTTTTCGATTCTTAGAGGCTGAAAACGTCAAAGACGCCGACTCTGTGCTGCAGCCTCACATTGTCCTGCAAGGTTTCCTTTGACGGCATGTGATGCAACTCCCCCCGTCACTGCGACAAACAAATCGAACTCAAGCGACACGTCAGGCGAAAGAACAATAGGTAAATATGATGGATATTGGCAAAATGAAAATGACTATTTAATTGCCAAGGGATCGTTGGGCTATATTTGTGCCGACGATATTAAAAGCAGCAGTCGTTTTGTTCTCGAGAACGACCGCATGATGAATGGAGACTATTTCTCAAACGATAGTCTGTCGCTGTCCACCGACAAGAAGACACTCACCCGAATTGGCGAAGACAAGGGAGTTAAATACACAGTTGTGTATACCAAGACAGAAAAAATCTCACCTCGCTGTGAAGAAGAATGGCGCTCTCTTTCGAGTAAGTAATATAAATCCTTCAATCTTCCAATCGAACTCTCCTATTAGCATCAAGGTTTCGCACATCCCCACTTGGGATAACATGCATCGCCGCCACTATAGTCCAAACAAATTTTCAACTGAGCTTGATTGCAATTGGCAGTTCCGCTGCTGGAGTCCATGACTGGAATTTGCGTGGGGCTCACATTTGGCTGTCCCACTGATGGTTGTCCCGCCGGCTGCTCACTGACTTCTGGCAACGCGTCAATTTTGGACGTAGGTTTAACCGAATCTTTCTCTTTTTGCGTAGGATACAGCATATTGATTGTTTTAATATCCCTTTCGGAAAAGCCAATTGCCACAACTGACCCGCGTTCAGAAAGATAGCAATAATTCATGACCGAATAGGGGTCATAACTGGTTCCCACGACCTTCACG
>JBEGJP010000133.1:0-9516 GCA_041184525.1 Pseudomonadota bacterium
TGTGGCATCATTCTGTTTCGGCCAAGAAATTCGGTGTGGTCAGCACAGGGCATGCCCGCGTGGGTGCTAAAATGACCGTCGGGCCTTGGTTCTACAATGTGTCGGCAGGAGAGGGGCTCGGAGCGATCGAACGTGATTGCATTTGGGTTGAAGAAATTCAAGCGTTGCATGCGGGTGTCAATCCGTTGCAGGGGTCGTTTTCCTTGCCGTTTCAAGGTTACCGCATTGAAAATGGCAGCAAGACGAGTCTCGAGGGTGTGACTGTTGCCGGCGACATTCTTTCGTTGCTCAAGTCGGTCTGCGCTGTGGACAGCACGCAGGAGAGGGCCGACGGTGGTGTTTGTCCGGCGATCGGAGTGCCTGCATTGTCGATCACGTGTGAAGCCTAAAGGAAGTGTGACTTGCTGCCGGACAGCCATATGATGTCTGAAGAATTCTTCACATCGTCCGGACTCGCTGCCGACTTCGCAGCTCAAGCGAGGATGGGCATCTACGTGCATGTGCCGTTTTGTCCGCACATCTGCCCCTACTGTGATTTCGTCAAGACATCCCGATTCACACGCGCAGATGTGCTCACCTATTTTCAAGCATTGCAGGATCAATTCGACTGGGCCCTCACACAAGTTCCTGCGGAAATACAGACTGTCACACTGTATTTTGGAGGCGGGACGCCGTCGTTGTTTCCATCGGACTACTACCTGCCGCTGGTTGAGAAAATCCGTAGCCGGTTTCACATCGAAGAGCTGACTGTTGAAACCAATCCGTTCTCGAACAAAGAAAATTCATTTAAAAACTGGAAGGAGTTGGGAGTCGACAGGCTCACCTTGGGCGCACAGTCTTTGAATTCTGATGTCCTTGCCTATTTGGGGCGAAAACACTCCCGAGAGGATGTTCTTAGAAATATCGATCAGGCCCTCTCTGCAGGCATTTCAAATGTTCAGGTCGATCTCATTTTTGGTGTGAAAAAACTTCCGAGCGAACGTGATTTGGCGTCCGAGGTCAGAGAGCTGGGCCGTCGGGGCTCCACCGGTGTGTCGTGCTATTTACTGACTCTGGAAGGAGAGACAGCATTTGCGAATGAAGAGTCACCCGCTGATGACAGCGTGGTTCAGGAATATCATTCCCTGATAAGCGCTTGTGAGGAAATGGGGTTCACTCAGTTTGAAACCAGTAATTTTTCCAAATCGCCCGCAATACACAATCGATTGTACTGGTATGGTCTTCCTTATCTCGGGCTCGGGACAGGTGCGCATGGCCTTATGCCTGCGTGCGAATCTTTTCCCCTCGGGCGTCGCTATCAAGTGGGACAACTGTCGCCAAGGGACCTCCCGGGTGACGACCGACTGTCATTTGCGACAGAGAATGAGCGTTTGTTTGCGATTCAATGGGCTGAAGAGAAGCGTGAGTGTACTGATGCCCAGAAGGAAATGATTTTCACTTTATTGCGCACTCGCGAAGGAATTCCGCTGCGTTGGTTGGAAATCCTCCACTCGCGGCACACTCTCGATGCGTTCTGGGAGGATCCGCGAGTGCAAAGATCATTGAACGAAGGTGCGTTACTCCGAACAGGAACGCATCTGAAGCTTCCCTCGCATGAGAAGATCAGAGGCGATTCTTGGGCCCTCCTTCTCATTTCACTGCTTCACCGCTGAGAACAAGAAGCTAAGTAAGTCTCACACGGCGCCGAAATCAGCCGGCGCAGGAACTTCCATTTGATTGAGTATGAGATCCGCAAGTGCATCGAGACACTCGACGGTTCCAATGTCTTGCACTGCCACAGATTCAACCGTGGGTGCGTGTTCCAAATGGAACGCAAGACGCAAAGCATCCATGGAAATGGCCTGCGGATCGTCGCGGTGATTGAATTGAATGACGACGGGAAAGTCGTTGACGTTTTTGTGCGCCATGCGAACGAGGTTTTTGAGCCTCCTGAATTGTTCCTCACTGTCGGGGAGTTTTGCCAATCGGCTGTCGACAACAAAAACGGCACCATCTGCTCCCGCAAGCAGAGCCTGATTCATGGACGGCAGCAGGTCGTGGTGCGGCAGTGTATAAAGATGAGCGCGCACGTCGTGGTTCTGATGTTTTCCCAAAGTCAGCGGCAGAAAATCAAAAAAAGAATTCCGCGCTGACATGCCGTGCAAGTCGAAAAGTCGCGTGGCCAAGTCGCCGGCTGTTTGTTTGTAAAGACTTTGAAGGTTGGTTGTCTTTCCGCAGCCCTGACTGCCGATAAGCAGAATTTTCAGGTGAATTTCATTGCTCTCTTCGTTGATGATAGCCACCTTCAGACTCCTTGAGGCTCTGGGGGAATGAACCCGAAAAATGCGGCGGAGGGACGCTCCGACGGAACGGCGCTTGTGAGGCTGATGTCGACACATCCCGCTGCTGCAGCAATAAAGCCGCTTTCCCCAGACTTCAGAACCAGCTCATCTCCACCGTGTGAGTGCAAGCGGATTTGTCCTTCCCAACACGTCACGAGTGAGAATTGTCCTTCCACAAGAGGGTCGTAGGTGTACGAACCTGATTGGGAGAAGTACTGAACCGGGAAGGGGTTGTAGTGGTCAGCGGGTAGAACCTGCTGATGCTTCAACGCATGCACAAGGGCCTTCTCCAATGCTTTGCCTCGCGGCAATGTCCAGTCGATCGCACTCAATGCCGCGTCGACGTGAAGTTCGCGTGGCTTGCCGTTGGGATCGCGCTCACCCTTTTCATTGTAGAGGCGGCCCCAGTCGGAAATGCGCCACGTTTTTCCGGAGCGTGCCGGCAGCACAAATTGCGGCTCTGCAATGAGGACGCCCGGACCCGTGGCATGCACGCAGCCGGGAGGAATCGCGATGGAATCGCCCACCTCAGGCGTCACGCAGTGCATGACATCGGCCGCCCGATCGGATTGCAAGGCTTGGATGATCTCTTCCTTGGGGATGTTTTCCTTGAACCCGAGAAAAACGTGGCCGCCGGGTTCTGTCGCCAGAACCAGCCAGCTCTCGGGTTTTCCACATTCATTGCTTTTGAGGGCCGGATGAGAATGTGTGGGATGCACTTGAACGGAAAGAGGTTCGAGAGCGTTGAGCCATTTGAGAAGCAGCGGGCAATGAGCACCGTAGAGTCGTGCAATCCGCTGTCCGAGAAAATGCTCGGGCATGGATTGCAACATGTCAGAGAAGAAGTGATTCGCCTGCGTGTGTCCCGTGCGGGTGCTGACGACCCGTGAAGGGAAGGCCGCATCGGTGGAAATTTCCCAACTTTCGCCCACCCGATCGGGCCAGCCGTCTGCAGGTTGAGAAAGCGATTTTTGTTTGACTTTGACAATGAGTTTTCCGCCCCACGGAGTGCGTTGCAACGGGACAAAATTGAATGGATCGCATTTCAGAAAGAGGGGCGACATTCTCAGTTCCTTGGTTTCGACGTTTTCTGGATCAATTCAACCAGAGCTCTGGCAGCAGCCGTATATCCTGCGGCACCCAACCCGACAACGCCTCCTGTGACCACGGGTGCGACCATCGAAACGTGTCGGAAATCCTCGCGCGCTGCCGTGTTGCTCAAATGAACTTCGATCACGGGAATCCCTGTATCGCGCACCATGGCCAGTGCGTCGCGCAGTGCGAGGCTGGTGTGTGTCCACGCCCCGGGGTTGATCAGAATGCCTCCCACCTGCGCACTCCCCGCGTGATGGTCTCTCACGATGATGTTCAAAACATCAAGAACATGTCCTTCATGGTTCGACTGCACAAGTTCGACTTCATAATTTGACGGGCATTCTCTTTTGACGCGATGGAGAAGGTCATCCTGTGTTTCATCACCATAGATGTTGGGTTCGCGTCTGCCGAGGAGTCCTAAATTGGGCCCGTGGATGAGCAATATTTTTATCATTTCGGCCCTCCTTGCGCGTCTGATTGCGGCCACTCGACTGCAGGCTGTTGCGCTGTCTGTCCACCCGAACGTTCTTCCATTTTCTTAAGAAGAGCTTCGAGAAATTTCAATTTGCGTTCACGTTCTGCCTGTGCCGCCGATTGTGCTGCCTGCGTCTGTGTCTTCTGAGGAGTTGCTGTTGCTCCGTAGCGTTCAGCAGCCGCGGTGCGTGCTTCTTCTCGTAACGATTCGAGTCTGCGTTGCAAGGACGATTGAGTGGGATTGTCTTTGAGGAGCCTCTCGTAGATGGCAATGGCCCGTTCAAAATGCCCCTGTCCCGCATAGATATCCGCGAGAGTTGTGCTTTCCAGACTGTACGCCTGTTGAAGAGCCCGCTTGCGCGAGAAGGCCTCGGGCGATGAGATGAGTTTGAAGACGCGGAGTTGGAGATAGCGGTCCAGATCGCCTCGGACGTTAGCCAGACTGCTGCCAGGGGTGAAGGCTGCTGGCAAGAGTTGCTCATTGATCCACGGAGGAAGATCGGTGAGCAAACCTGAATTGTCGAGCAAAACGGGCTGAACGCTCACACCGCTTCGACCATAATTCAGAACTGTCTCACTTCCGGGGATCGGTCCGAACAGCGCGCTTTGATCGTTTTTCTGCTCTCCTGAGGTCCCGGGGACAAGCCATTCAGAGCCGGAAGGCGAGGCTTTTGTCGCAGGAGCAGCCGTCTGTCTCTCACTCGAAGTTCTTTGCGACGGGTCGCTGCCGGCTCCGGTTCCCGTCAGGGCGCCGTGCAATTCGGGGGTCGGATCATCCGCAGGAGGCGTGACTCCCATTCTTCTGAGTTCTGCAAAGACCATGTTGCGCGCAGAGGCGAAATCTTCATGGTCAATGTATTCAATCGCAGCGCGGGTGAAGTCGTCCATGGGAGTGAGTTTGCGCAGCACATCGATCGTCTGCCTGCATTTCGCAAAATCCTTTGAGAGCAGCGCCAATTTGAGGCGCAGGCGCTGTGCCATCAGATTTTCTATCGTTTGGCTGAGGGCCATCTCTATCTGTTCGAGTGACTCGGAAAACATGCCACGTGTGAAGTAGTCCTTTCCCAAGGCCACCCGAGCCGCCATGTATCCGGGGAATCGCTTCACCGTATCTTCCAGCAGAACGATGGCTTCATCGAGGTACCCTCTCTTGCGGAGGATGTCTGAGGAAGCGACGCAGGTTGTCGCCTTGGGGTCTTTCTCGAACTGTGCAATGAGCTCTTTTTCTTGGGACGTCAGTCCGCTGAGCTGGGTCCACAATGTCTTGAAATTGAGCGGCATAGGAATGCTTCCTCAGACGACGGCCAATGGGTCAGACGCTTGAGGAAAAGGATACCAGACTGTTGCGGAATCCAGAAAGCCCCTGCTGAAGGAGCAAGGGCTGACCTGAGGTTTTTATTTCCGCCGCCAGAAAATCGGGGAATGGGGGAGGGCTTCTATTTTGTCGGTGTTGTTGTCGTCGTTTGCTGTTCCATTTGAACCTTGTGCTCGAGAGTCACCTGAACCGGCTTGCTGATGAGCGGACCACTCTCGACGTAAAACGAACCTGCAGCTGTCTTTTTGGGGCTCGGGCAGACCCATTTGAGCCGGAAGACAGCAACACCGCAAGAGTCAGTTGCAACATCATCGGGAACATCGGGCAGAGGGTTTTGGTAGAACCCGGGTTGTGTTTCGTTCGCTCCATTAGGCGAAATGCCTGAGAAGCGCCCCTTGATGGACAAAGCTGGCTTTGCCATCCCTTGTCCGTCAGTCACGACAGCCGTGAAAACCAAAATACCGCTCGTGGGTGGATCACCTTTATCACTTTGATAGTCGCATTTGACGTCCAACGATTCGGGGGTCACTTTGAGTTGCCATGGTTTTCCGTCGGTGTCCGTCACGGAGGCGACATATTTTGCGTCCTTGAAGGCTTTACACCGTCCAGTGGCCTCATCGACGGTGGAACAACTTTGTAGTCCCGTCATCCACGCTCCGATGATGGCAAAAGAAGTCAACCTTAAAGTCCGACGATATCTGCCGGAATTGAGCTCTTTGTTCACAGGCCGTCCCCACTCAAGTTGTTGAGGTTGTCAGGGCTGTTTCCACCCAGATTGCCTCCATTTCCGGAGTTCAGTTTCTCGATCTCGGCATTGGAAATCTCATCTGTATTCGAGTCGCTGCCCGCGTCTCCACTGTTGAGATTCCCTTGGTTGCTGTTTGCTGATTTCACGGGTGCAGCCGATCCGTTGTTTGGTGCGCCAATATTTCCTGAACCAAAGTCATTGGAGTTGCCGAATTCAGAGTTTCCATTCGATGATCGTGTGTTTGAAGCTCCGCTGCCGGCGGGTGAGGCTGTACGTTCCGGCGTTCCACTTGGGGCGCTCACACCGCTGCCACCGTTGGAAACGTTATTGATATTGCCGTTGGCGAAGTTGTTGCCGCTTGTTCCGGCGCTCGCAGGTGTTGCAGGGAACTCTGTACCAGTACCCAGAGGCAAGTCGGCCCTCGCACTGCCTCGGCTGTTTCCTCCGGGCAAGATGCGCGGCGTGATGAGAACCATAAGTTCAGAGCGAAAGCTCTGTTCATCGTTTGTTCTGAAGAGAAATCCAATCAAAGGGAGTCGGCCGAGAAATGGAATTCTGGCTTGGCCTTTAAACTTTTGAGTTTGATAAAGGCCGCCGATGACGGCAGTCTCGCCGTTTGAAACAATCAATTTGGTCGTTGCCTCGCGCTTGATGGATCCTTGAACAGGATCACCCGGTGAATTTGTAGGTGTCTGGCGTTGCACTTGGATGTCCAGCTCCAGTGTGTTGTCTGACGTGACCTGCGGCGAAACCACAAGTTGAAGATTTCCCACCGTTGACCTTGCTTCTGGTTTTCCCTCTGCGCCCAAAATGTTTCTGGATATGCTGAGGTCTTCACGTATGGTGGCTTTTTCCTGATCCTGTACGACGACGCGAGGCGAAGCAATCACGTTGGCAAGAGATTCCGTTTCATATGCGCGAAGAATTGCGTCAATGTTGATGAGATTGTTGATGGAACCCACTGAAAATTGCAGAGCCCCGAATTGAGTCGGTGATTTGCTCAGGCCCGGCGCCGGCGCACTTGTTCCCAATGCACCTGCACCTCCGAGGCTGCCTGTCAAAGAATTCGGGAAGAGAAGTCCATTCGCCAAACCTCTGTTTCCATCGAATCCAAATCGAGTTCCCCAACTCACATTCAACGTCTTTGAAAGTTCACTGCTTGCTTCAACGATCCGAGCTTCGATCAGAACCTGTTGCTTGCGACGGTCGAGATTTTCGAGAATAGATTTGGATTCAACAAGTGCATCCGCAATGCCCTCGATGATCACTTTGTTGGTGCGCTTGTCTGCAATGACGGAAAACCTCGGGTCCACCGAATAAGACTTCAGCATGCTTTTGAGAAGTTCGGAAAGGTCGCTGGCCTTTGCATAATTGACCTGCCACACGAGTCGCTTGGTGGGCTGCGATTTCCACACAGCTTCTTTCTCTTTGATTTTCTCTTCTCTCAAGAGGGTTAAATTGGTCAGTGTGTCGATTTTTAGAATTCCGTTTTCGACCGCAGCGCCGAATTTGTAGGTTTCCAAGATCGACTTCAGAGCCTGTTCGTAGGTGACATTGTTCAGGCGAATGGTCACCGGACTGCCTTTTTCCACCTCAGATGACAGGGTGAAGTTGATGTTTGCTGCGTCTGCCAGCGTCCTGATGACCTCTGCCAAAGGTGCATTTCTGTATTCGAGAGAAATGAGCTCCGACTGACCTGAGTTTGGCGCACCTGAAGCAGATGTGGTGTCGGCGGAAGATACGCTTGCGTCGGAACCTGATGCAGAGGGTGTGATGGAGGGAACCTTGTTTCCTGAATTGCCTGTTGTGCTTTCTTCAAAACCACCCACCTGAGCTCGGGCAGAAGGAAGACTCACCGCCATGCTTGCGGCAAGCGTGAACGTCAGTGCTCGCACGGGGAAAAGGGGCATTCTTGCGATCATTTTTTAATCTCCCGTGAGATATCGGGTGCACGGAGGGCAGGAGTTTGAACCACCGTCTCCGAAAGCTTGACCTTAGACAGAGGAATGATGACGTCACTGAATTGGAATCTCTTGTTCCCGCCCGCTTTCGCCAACGGTTCCCGCGCTATGATCTGTTGCCGAGTGATGGAAAGGACCCGACCTCCGTGCCGACCGATACGATCTCCAACTCGGGCAATCACACCTTCCTTGGGAGAAGGAGTCATGAGCAGCGCAGTGGGTTCTTTTCCGTAAAGCGTTCCAACAAGTTCGAATTCATTGATGTCATGTTGCTGGAGGCGGGTTGTTCCGGACAGAGTCGGTCGCATGAGAGAAAGAGGTGCAAAAGGATCGGTCTTACCCTCGGGACGGTAGGTGTATCCGGTCGCGAACGTCAGCGACATAAAGATAAATACTCTTCTGATATGGATAGGCGTGGCGAAGGTTTTCATTTTTTCTCCTCCATCAGCCCTTTTGCAGACATGGACTTCCTGCCGGGATCATCAGAGTCATCCTCCGACTTGCTGCTTTTTTCAGAAAGAGCCGGCGCTGTCTTAGCTGTGTTCGAACTGTCCGGTTGTGTACCAGAGATTTTATCGGGGGCTTGTTTTTGAAAATATGCGATGAAATTTCCTGAGAATGTGAGCTTGGGGCGCTGCGTCAATTTCAAGTTGGTTTCCGAATTGTTGATCTCAAAGTCTTGAATGCGAACAATCCGTTGAAGGCTCATAGCCTGATCAATGAAAGAAACAATGGACGAAAACGAGCCGTTCATTTTTACTGCAATCTTTGCGGTGTTTGCATCAGGAGAGGTTTCTGCCGCGCTTGAATTTCCTGTTCCGGTGCTTGGCGGCTTTGGTTCAGTCGATCTTGCGTCTCCTGATTTTGAGTCCCCCGCCGGAGTGAACTCTCGAATTTCCGTTCCAGCAATACGGGAGATACTGGCAAAATCATTCAGAACGCGTTCAATTGCCGCTTCGGCGGGCAACAGATCCAGAAGCTTCTTGAACTCCCGATTGGCTTTGGCAAGTTCTTCTTCAAGGCTCAACGGGCTTTCCAACGAGTTCGAAATGGATTTCAGTTTCTGTGTGAGTGCCTCAAGTTGCGACGTCTTTTCAGCAAGACTCTCCTGCTTCGGGATGATTTTTTCAGACCAGCTGGTGTATCCGGTTGCAGCCAAAATGATCAGCGCCGCTGATATTTTTACAATCGGCGGAAGTTGGTCATATTGAGCTGAAATGTTGTCCATGTTTCATCCATTCTGAAGCTGAATTGAAATCTCAAATTTTTGCAGTGTCACTCCCTCAATTTCAGTGCTTTGCAGCACACGCAAAACGACTTGGCTGAGTGTCTGTGAATCGCTTTTTGCTGTGGAAGAATCGACGCTTCCCATACCAATGCCGCTGGATAAAAGTTGTGCAGGAATGTAATTCTTGAGTTCTGCGACCTCGGAATTGTCAATTTTCCCGATCTCTTTAATTCGTTTGATATAGTCAGCAACCACGGTGTGGTCGAGAGCAAATCCAGAGAGCGAAATGTTCTTTCCATTTCCCGTGACTGCGATCTTTGTGAACCACATTCTTTCCGGATGTTTCATTTGCAGGTTATCAAGAAAGATGACCG
>JBEGJP010000134.1:0-5304 GCA_041184525.1 Pseudomonadota bacterium
GTCGACGCAGCACTTGTGCGCTTCAAATGCGCTCTACCGGCCACCGTGCGTTCCGCCCATGTGCTCAATCAGAACCAAATTCCGCCGGCAGCTCAGTTGCTGGTGGCCAACTTCGCAGCGCCTGAAGGAGGCGAAACAAATGCGGAGGCATCCTCTCCGAGCTGGATCGATCAGGTGATCAGCGAGGATCAGTCCACACAAACTCGTCTTCAGCAAAACCGCATGCGCGTGCAGAGTTTGGACTTCCCTCTCTTTGATACGATTGTCCAAAGCAAACAAAAAAAAGAAGACACGCCACAGGCAGGACTCATCGCGATGGAGGAGTCTTCCGGCATCTCGATGTGTGACGTTGATTCCGGTCAGCCTGCGTTTTTTGACTCAGGCCGTGAATTGTATCTGGTGGCCACACTGAGCCGCACCTCCACTGACTGCATCAAGGGAGTGGTTCAAGGCACGCTGATCTCTCCGCTCTTGAACTGGATGGAAGAGGTGCTCGGGGCCGGTGTGGTTTCCTACACCAAAAAACTCGAGCCCATGTCCGTTCTCAAACCTGCGGCTGCGAAGGAGCCTGTTGCGCTCGCGGGCAAAACTCTGGCGCAAAACGCAACTGCGGCAGGGGCAATTGTGACCAAACTCCCCAGCCATGCACTCACGCCGACAACCCCCTCACAAAACACGGCTCCCGTGCCGGCTCCAAGCCCAATCCCCCAGCGCACGCCGTCGCCAACCCCTTCTCCCAGTCCCACTCCAACACAAGCACCCGCACATGAACCCTCTGCCCTCAGAAAGGCTCATACACAGGGCAAACCGAGTGTGCCGCCCATTGCACCGCTGAGCGAAGAAGAACTGAGCGAAGAAGAAGCGGCCTCTTCCTCTCCGGAAAAGACGCCGCAAACGGAACTCGCTGAAGACAACAACGCATTGGAGGAAGTGGACGAATCAGAACCTCCTGTGCGTGCAAAAGACAAAAAAAGAACTTCTTCAGAAAAAGAAAAAAATGTGGGTGTGTGCAAAGGTTCGATTTGGGTGGTCAACTCCAAATCGCGCGTCTGGGGGACAGTCATCCGACTTGTCGACAAAGACCTCGGCCTCTTCACAGAAGAGAACATGAAATGCGATGTGCCCAACGAGAGCGAAATTTGTCTGAAAGAAAAGCCCCTCCCTGCGGGCAACGGCAACTCCAGATCGGTCCTGATGCAAAACATAAACCTCAACGGTTGTGAAAAATTCAAAGCCGGGCAGAGCATTTATTTCCAACTGTCCGACTTCACTTCGCGTTGAGGCAAGACATGAGCGACACCGCTGGGACGTCATTGAGAATTGTAGTTGCGGGCGCATCCGGATTCATTGGAATTCCACTTCTGCGACGGCTCGCACAGGTGCACCAAGTCATTGCGCTGACACGCTCACATGCAGCCGACAGCCTTCTGCCTCTGCAGCGTGAGCCGGGAATCTTTTGGGTCAAATGCGATCTGCTTTCCCTCAAGCAGACCGAAGAAGCACTTTATGGCGCCGATGCCGCATTTTTTTTAGTTCACAGTATGATGCCTGCGGCACGCCTGACACAAGGAAGTTACAAAGATCTCGACCTCCTGATTGCTGACAATTTCTCTCGTGCTTCAGAACGTTCGGGAGTCGGTCGGATTGTTTATCTTGGCGGAATCCGGCCCGATGCGGCCGTCATTTCTGAACATCTCAAAAGCCGTTTGGAAGTGGAGAGTGTTCTCCGCAGCAGGAATTCAAACATGGTGGCGCTGCGTGCCGGTTTGGTTTTGGGTGCAGATGGTTCCTCGTCACGCATCCTCATCCGTTTGGTGAAAAGACTCCCTGTCTTGATTTGCCCCTCATGGACGACCAAAATCAGTTCGCCGGTCGCGCTGGAAGACACAGTTCTCGCGCTGCAGTCTGCGTTGAACAAAGAGTCGATTCTCGCCGGAAGTTACGATCTTGCTGGTCCTGAACAATTGAGCTACCGCGCACTCATGCAACGGACGGCAGAGGAGTTGAACCTCAAGCGGCTCTTCATTCCCGTGCCCGCCTTCAGCCCGTCGATCTCCCGACTTTGGGTGAGTGTGGTCACCGGATCGAGTCGGGAACTGGTGGCTCCGCTGGTGCAGAGTCTTCTCCACGACATGGTTCCCGGCAAGACAGCGCCCCTTTTTCCGCATACGATCGAAAAGACATCTCTCGTCGCCGCACTCGGCCGCGCGGAGCTCCCGCGGGTGTCTCTGCAAATCCATCCCGCCCGTCATCAGAAACAAACAGACACTGTTCGGAAAGACACGGTGGTCTCCATTCAAAGAATGAGGCTGCCCCAGAATTGGTCTGCGCGGGATGTCGCCCACGCGTATTCCAAATGGCTGGCAGGGTTGTTCAAAAATATTCTCAAATTGAACTCATCCCAAGACGGCTCTCATCTTGCCTTCCACTTCATGGGGATGAAGAAACCGCTGCTGATCCTCGAATTTATTCCCGCACGCAGCGACGACAGGCGCGCTCTTTTTTTCGTTACGGGAGGGCTTCTCCGTTCCCGCGATTCACATCCGCTCTCACGCCTCGAATTCAGAACCTTCCCCGATGAAGGAATCGCTCTGGCATGCGTGCTCGATTTCACCCCTGCCCTCCCTTGGTTTCTTTATCGCATCACGCAAGCTCAGGCTCACCTGTTCATCATGACCCTGTTTGCACGGTATTTGCGAAAAATCGCCAACAAAAACACTTCCCTAAAAAATTAAACTTGCCGACGGCTCCTGCAACAGATAGGGCCCTTGAAGAATCTGTAGGGGAGACATCTTCATGGGCTCGTTGAATTCTTTGACTCGTCTGAAAAGCCCGACTCGATTGAAATTCGCTTCCGGAATCTTCTCCGTTCTCGGCGCTGCGGTTGCACTGACTGTCTTCAATGTCAGTGCCGCAGAACTGCAAGTGAAGCCGTCCGACTTGGCGATCATCCTCCCTGCGCAAAAAGATCTCCGCATTGCCGCGGGCGACACGGTCGGTCCTCAGCGTGATTCATTCCTTCCCCGCAAACTGGTCACTCAAGTGGAGGATGCCTTCAGGTCAACCTCCGTCGGCGACGCTGTTGCCGTGGAAAACTCCTACCCCGACTGGACATTGGTAAGTGCACGGATCGTTCCATGTTCGCCCTTGGGACTGATCCCCGGAACTGAAGCGCAAGTCCTGTGTTGGCCTGAAGTGCGTCTGGTGTGGCAACCTGTCATCGGTGAATTCCGCCGCTATGCAACTGTTCTCAAGTGGTTCGCTGACGATCGCGCCATCCATGCCTTGTACGATTTCCCAGCACAGCTTTTGCCCTCTGCGGCACAAGCGGGGCGCGCCGAAACTCTGCTCAGCAAAGTCCGAAGCGCACTGGCGAAAAAGCCTGCCGACGGAAGCTCACTTCTGAGTTCTGCTGAACTCGGTGAATTCATAGCGCTGCGCAACGCTGCGAGCGCCATCTTGATGCAGAAAGCTCTCGCACTGCGATCGGTCCAAGTGCCACCCCAAGAGTTTGAGAAATTGGACGAACGTCCCGAATTCCAATCTCCGGAAGAGGCTGCACAGTTGATCACGCGTCTCAAATCTTTCCTGTCAGAAACGACTCCCTTTGCATCTCTGAAAGAATTGACCAGTTTTTCTCTGCCGGAAGGACGCGAACCTCCTCAGGCCGATGAGTGGGTGTTTCTGAAATTTCTGAAGCAGCAAGGCAAAATGGTGCAGGTCGACATCACCCTGCATTCGGCGCACGACGGTCGCGAATTGTTCAATTTGGGGCCTGCCCCCAAAGCTTCACAGATGCGCGATGCACCTGAACTGCATACGGCACTCGACACCATGAACGCCCGCGACGCTGCAGAAATCAGAGAACGTGTTTTGCTTTCGCCCAGCGAAGTATCGCAAAAAAAATCCGTCATCAACGATCGTTCACAGGGCCTCGTTCCTAATACGACCTGCGGTTCGTGCCACAAATTCAACTCTCTCCGTTTTGATTTCCACAATCTGAGCTACCTCGAAGATCGCACGGTGAGCATCAGCCCGCGCGTCCGCTTCGATATCCAGCGCGATCTGGAATGGCTCTCGGCGTCGGACAACCACTGAGCGCAAGCGGAATTGGCTGTAGGAATTTTTTTCCTGTGGCATGAAGATTCTCCTGTCGAAACCTCCCTGAGAAATTGAATCTTCGGGAGGCGCCATGCGTTTGATGTGTTTTGCTCTGGCTCTGGCTTTGAGTGCTGTTGCCTGCCTAAAAAAGAATGCTGATCAGGGACTCTCTGAAGAGCTCGCACTGGGATATGAAAATTCACTCACATCAGGCTCTCAAATTGGCCTCCAACCCATGGAAGTGGCCCTGACTCTTGACGACGGTCCGGTGCCGGAATCGTTGCCGCTCGCGCAAAAACTGCGTGACCTTGAAGTTCCCGTGACCTATTTCATGATAGGTGTGAATATCCAAAGCTACCCGCAAGTGACCAAAGACATCGCTGAACTCAAGTTCACCTCCGGTCCTCAGGCAGGCAAGCCTGCGACAATCATCGCCAATCACTCTTGGAATCACAAAAGAAAAAACAACGACATTGCCTGCATCGCTTGCGACGGCACCGATTACGCCAACATGGAGATCAAAAAGACCGATGATCTCATTGCAGGTTACGTGAACGGCAACAACAAGCCTTTCTTCTTCCGTGCGCCGGGCGGAAACTTCTTCCGACGGGAAGAGCCCGAAGAAGTGAAGAGCCTCGAAGAGATCAACAAGACCCTCGGAAAATACATCGGGCCTTTTTTCTGGGACGTGAGCGGCGATGTGGAGCCTGTCTGTCTTTCAATCACGGCGCAAAAGTGCGGCGAACATTACATGAGCCAAATCCGCGCCAAAGGACGCAATCACGGTATCATCATTCTCGCACATGATATCCACGATAAAACGCGCAAAATGCTGCTGGGCGAAGGAAACTATTCGGGAATTATCGCGCAAATGAAAAACGAAGGTTTCAAATTTGTTCATCTCGACAAGTATCCGGCTGCGCTCGCGAAATTTGGCAATGTGCCGACCAACGAGTTCGGAGACGTGAAGTTTGAGGCCAACCGCAGCGGCGAAAAAACCTACAATTTCAGTGCGAGTGTCACGGGTGCCAGCCGCATGGAGGTGTTCATCGACCGTCTGCCGCGTCCGCTCTTTTCCGGTGCGGGCTCATCGATCTCGAGCACTCAGACCATTTCGACCGGAGGACAGCGCGTGTTCCTGATCAAAGGGTACGATTCATCCGACCGCCTCATGGCTCAGGGCAGCCGCTCCGTGGATATTCC
>JBEGJP010000135.1:0-2867 GCA_041184525.1 Pseudomonadota bacterium
GACGCGATCCGCCGCGTCATTGAAGACGCTGCTTTATTCAGTATCTTTCACAAGTATATGCACGAATTCGACACTTATATCGTCAAACAGAATAAAACCTCCGGAACGAACCTGCCACTTCCATTTGCACAACAAATCCTGAGTGATCTCGGACCACTTGCTCTGCAGGACAGGGCAGAATTGATCATTGGCTTGTTCTTCCAAATGAGACGCGCTTTTTTCTTTATCTCAAACAACGTCGGCGGACACTCCGAACCCGTTCGCAAACTGCGCGCACGTCTCTGGCAAAACATCTTCTCACACGACCTGCGTTTGTACCTGCGGTGTCTCCACACACAGATGGAGTCTTTTTCCACACTCCTCATCGGTGAAACGGGGGTCGGCAAAAGCCAAGCGGCAGCAGCCCTCGGGAGGAGTGCATTCATTCCGTTTCATGAACAGTCGTCGCGTTTCGAGGCCAACTTTCTGGATATTTACGTCACAGCAAATATCGCTGAATTCCCAGAAAGCCTGATTGAGAGTGAACTTTTTGGTCACAAGAAGGGGTCTTTCACCGGTGCACTCGAAAATTACTCCGGTCTGCTGGGTCAGACACATGCGCATGGCGTTCTGTTCCTCGATGAAATTGGTGAACTCTCTTTGCCGGTCCAAGTGAAACTTCTGCGTGTGCTGCAGGAGAGGGTTTACAACCCCGTCGGGAGTCATCAACCCAATCGCTTTTCGGGACGGCTTGTTTCTGCAACGCATGCGAATTTGGCGAACAAGATCAGCACGGGACAATTCCGTTCCGACCTTTACTACCGCCTCGCATCGGATGTGATTGAAATCCCCACGCTCCGACAGCGGCTCGACTCTTCTCCCGAGGAATCAATAGAATTGGTGGAACGCATTCTGTTGCGCCTCATGGGCACAAATGACCCGCAGACTGTCGAGCAAGTGCATCACGCCGTTATGGGCCGCGTCGCAAAGAATTATTCTTGGCCCGGCAATTTGAGAGAATTCGAACAAAGCGTCCGAGCCGCTCTTCTTCATGGCGAGCAGCCGCATTCTCCCCTGTTGCTCCCGACACACACTCCATCCCTCGTTCCCACTGAGCCCCACGTGTCTGGGCCGTGGGAAAGCGTCACATGGAGTGCTGATGAGATGCTCGGGCACTATGTGCGCCACGCCTATGAGAAACTGGGCTCATTTGAACGCGTGGCGCAACGTCTGAAGCTCGACTGGCGTACCGTAAAAAAATGGGTCTCACCTTCAAAAAATGAATGACGAATGCCGACATAAAACGTCGATTCATCCGAAATCTAAAGACTTAAACAACCAAATTCATTGAACTTCCTCAACTGGCATACCCTTTGCGAAGGCTCTGTCAGAACACTTAGGAGGTTCCGATGAAATCAACACTTCGCGTCCTGACAGCCACTCTCGCACTCATTTCTACCCTCCCTGTGCTGCATGCAGAAGCCCAAGTGAGAAGACATGTCGCACAGGTGGAGGACTCAAAGTCATCCGAAGACGCAGATGGTCTCGAGCCAACAAAAAAACGTGAGAAGAACACACGACGGAAAAAAACTCCGGAAGAAAGAACCGGTGATTGGTACGTCCGCATCCAGCAACTTCCTATTCTCGGCATGGCATTCGTTTCCGACAACGGTGTCGTTGATTTGGAAATAATGAATTCCGTCAACAAAAATTTTCACCTCGGACCAACGGCTGTGTATCACTTCGGAAAAAATGACTCGAAAAAAATGAAATCATTCAATCTCGGTGTGCGCGGAGACTTGATTCTCGGGGAGTCAGGAAATCTCAATGATTTTTATATTTCAACCGCGCTTTTCATAGGCTACTACAATAGTTCGAAGACAGAATCGCGCACCGAATTAACCAATTTTACAGTGAGCAAGTGCACTAATACCAGCGAAGGTTGGCACCGTGTGGGTGCAATGTCGATTGGTAAAATCTGGCATCTGTCCGACGACATCCACATCACAACCGGATTGGGTGCGGTCAAAACAAAGACGATGGGAAGCACGAATACGCGGGGTGACTGTCCTGTGAATCCGGACGATGACACAGGTGTCTCTTTCCCATGGTTTGACCTCGGTGTTGGATTTAAAATCTAAGCCGATGCGTCTCACATTGCCCAAATTTTTGAGGCGAGATACATTCTTCAATTATATGTTTTTCAGAAGATGGGCATCTTGAAGACCCCGCTCTTAACGATGGAAGAGTCCAAATGGCAACGCGCTTGACCCCACAAGGCCCACTTCCCTCCGAGCTCTGCCGGCGCGGCTTGTATCGCCGTGTCGAAGCGTGGACTCCAGACACCCACAGCGCCGCACTGAACGTTGAGGAAAAGAGCTGGTGTCTTTTTGCGCTCTATTTCACGGGAAAGTTTATGGAGGCCGAGCATTTTCTCGCCACGTGGTTTTCTTCCTCGTGGGACGCTTTTCCATCGGCCCATGTTTTTTTCGCGCGCTCAGTCTCAGAGGTGCGCTCGGGCGATTTGTCGCAAGCTCGCAAAAATTGGATTCAAGTTTTCCGCACCTTGAAAGGTCGAAGCGAGCCCTTCTTTACTTCTTTAGGATGGTACTATCAAACACAAGCCTTCTTTTGCGTACAAAAGTCGCGCTGGTCTGCCGCAGAGAAATGGGCTTCCCGCGCTGTGGCTTGCAGTTTTGAATCACGCGACCTGCTGCTCCGCTCGATTGCCTCCGACATGCAGGCTCATGCCTCAGTCAAAATGGGACACTACGGCTCGGCGTTGCGCTTTGCCCGAAATGCACAGAATTGTGCAAAGACGCTGGGCAACACTTCCATTCAAAATGCCGTCCGAGTGTCGGTGGCCTGCTGGGAAGCCGAAAGAGGAG
>JBEGJP010000136.1:0-5741 GCA_041184525.1 Pseudomonadota bacterium
CTTCCGTTTCGCGGTTGGGTGATGCCACACTGCCGCAATCCAAATGGTCGCGACCAATGACCACGGGACACTGGAGTTCACCTTTGGCGACCATATCATTGAGTTTCAATCCGGCGCGCGCGCGCTCTCCATAATTGAGCCAAAGGATGCGGGCCGGGAGACCCTGAATTGCAACACGCTTGGGAGCATGTTCAAGCCAACGCTGGACACCTTCATTCCCTGCAAACATTTCGCGCATTGCGACATCGGCCTTGCGCAGATCCTCGGGATCTCCGGACAAGCAGGCAAAACGGAAAGGACCACGACCTTCACAGAACAGGGGCCGAATGTATTCAGGAACAAAGCCCGGAATATCGAAGGCATTGGTCACACCCATTTCCTTCGCCATCGCACGGATGTTGTTGCCATAATCGAAGGTCGGAATGCCGCGTTTTTTCAACTCCAAAAGAGCACGGACGTGGATGGCGATGCTCGCCATCGCGTCGTTCCGAACCTTCTGCGGATTTTCTTTCCGCTCGAGGGCCACCTGCTCCAGTGAATAGCCCACGGGGACGTACCCATAGAGCGGGTCATGAGCTGAGGTTTGGTCGGTGACGAGTGAAGGTGTGAAATCAGGACGCTTGAGGAGCTCAGGTAGAATCTCGGCCGCATTCCCGATGATCGCCAAACTCTTCGCCTCGCCTGATTTGAGATGACGCTGCAGCGAAACCAAAGCGGAATCGATCGTGTCGTGGATTTCATCCAGATAACGCGTGCGGAGACGCATTTCCGCGCGCGACCTGTCGACCTCCACACCCAAAAAGCAGGCTCCTGCCAGCACAGCAGCCAAAGGCTGGGCTCCGCCCATTCCTCCCAATCCGCTTGAAAAAACAAAGCGCCCCCGCGCCTCACCCTTGTAATGCTGGCGGAATGCTTCATGAAATGTTTCGTAGGTGCCTTGAACGATTCCTTGTGAGCCGATGTAGATCCAACTTCCGGCCGTCATCTGGCCGTACATCATCAGACCCTGCTTCTCGAGTTGGTCGAAATGCTCCCAATTGGCCCATCTTCCGACCAAATTACTGTTGGCAAGCAAAACGCGGGGAGCATCGGTGTGGGTCTTGATGCGAGCCACCGCCGCACCGCTTTGAATCAGCAAGGACTCATCATTTTCCAGTTCCTGCAGGGCCGCCGTGATTCGTTCAAAATCAGCAGGACTGCGTGCCGCTTTGCCGCGACCTCCGTAAACAACCAGTTCCTCAGGACGTTCTGCCACGGCGGAGTCGAGGTTGTTGAGAAGCATGCGCAAAGCAGCTTCCTGCAACCACCCCTTGGTATGGAGAATTTTTCCTGTGGGGGCAGCCTGTCCGGGTTTGAATTGATGTCGGCTCTGGCGCATGTGCGGAATCCTTCTTGCTTGCTGAGGGATTGGCTTTATGCCACATCTCCCACCGTTCCCGTGTTCGGACAAAAGTGATCAAATTTGGAGTTTTGCAGTGAACCCTCGCCCGCCGCATAGGACTTGGCCTGGACCCACCGATAACACCCGAACTTTTCGAACAGATTATTTTATTCCGACGGACCTGCAAGGGGACTTCGGCAGTATTCAGGATGTACTTTCGGAGGTTCTCACTGAGAACCGGTTGTCCCGCTTCCAAGCCGTGGCTGCCACTCGGACACGGGCTGTGATGCCCGTCTTTGAAAGCACCCACCACAGCCACAACATCAGTGCCATCCTGAGGACAGCCGACGCCTTCGGTTTTCAGGATGTGGGCTTTGTCTACAATCAGCCTGAGATGAAATTCAGAATCAGCGACAGCGTCGAACGCGGCTCGAGCACTTGGCTCTGTGCACGCCGGACGAATTCAATTTCACATTGTGCGACAGTTTTAAAATCCTCCGGATACAAAATTTTTCTCGTCTCTCTCCCTTCTTTCGCACGCACCTCAACCCACTACGAGAGCACTCTTCCTAGTTTTGCTGCGCATGAGATCGGCTCCGAAACTTTTCAGCATGTCGTGAACGGGCATCGCATTGCGCTCGTTTCTGGGAATGAAAAATACGGAATTTCGGAAGAGTGGGTTCCATTTGCAGACGGCTATTTGCATGTGGGCATGAACGGTTTCGTCGAATCGCTCAACGTTTCAGTGTGTGCCGGAATTCTACTCCATGCTCTCAGAACTCAATGGCTGCTTCCCCGCGGCGGAGAATTGCTGACTGAAGGCGAACAGAATTTGATGGTGGAACACTGGATCGCGCGCTCGTGTCAGAATGCCCGCCAAGTGATGGAAAGAAACGCACCTTTGCTGCTGCCTTGGTTCGAATTTGTCCGCGGCGGGAAATTCTTCACGCCATTTGATGCGGCAGACAAGACAGATAAGCTTTAAATCGCACCGCGACTTTTTTTTCAGTTGGAAGCGCGCTTGCGCGGAAAGAAAAACGAGACGCCGGATTGAATCGAGCACGTGGTTTGCAACGTTTGACATCCGTCAGAACACAATTTTGTTTCTGAAGGAAACGCCGGACTGCGAGTGACCACAACTTCGATATGACCATGAGTGGCATTGAAACCACACATTCCTCTGTCCCAAACGACAATCGTACCCTCGGGCAAACACGCCCAACTGCTGGGGCGCAAACGGACAAAGCGATCGCTCACCGAGCTTTTTTCCACCTGCACAAAATCAGCAGCTGACACTACGGGAACACCTGCCGCCTGCCACGCCGAAGCCCCCTTGGGCATCAGGCCGACGTTCTCAATGGCCATGCCCGCATATTCATAGCACCGGCCCGTGAATCGGCCGATGTTCAAGCGACTCGCTTCCTGTGCCAGCTGTTTTCCAACTGACAAATCGAGGTCAGCAGGCAATCCGCAGGGATCTGCTGACGGCCCCGCTGCCGTGGGACTTTGTTTCCAATGCTCTGCAAAAAGATACCCCTGATCCAGTGGACACCCCGGAATGCGCAGCTGGAGTTGTACCGACCAATGCTTGTTGACCGCATTTCCCGGCGGAGTTTTGAGAACCACCTGCGTGTTTTCCAAAATTTCACACTTCTCATGGGGTGCCAACTTGCTTGAATCGATGCTTCTCGTTTTCAAATAGGTCTTCGTCTGCGCCGTGTAGAGCTGATGAGGTGAAAATGTGCCGAAGGGATTTTGTGTGGGTTCAGGCGCAGCGGGGCGCTCGGGTGACGGTATTTTTTTTATGGGACCCGCATTTTGATTCACACATCCGCTGTTCAGTGCGAGCAGGATGACTGCCCACCCCTTGCCGATCTGCAATGAACATTGCAATGTTTGAATCCAACGCATGAGATGCTCCGCTTCTGTTCCATAGGAGTGTTCGGACGCCCCTAATGGAACTCGTGAGCAATTCTTGCCGACCATCAACCCTCTGGCGGAAAACCTGCATGTTTCAAAAGAACCTTCAATATTTGAGCATCGAATCAGAACTCCTCAAAGGGCATCCGTTGGTTTCATCAACGCTGCGTCACCTCCCTGTCCTGCTGCCGGAAAATTATTCGACACAAAAACGCTATCCGACCATCTGGATGTTGGACGGTTATTTGGGAACAGGACGCAGCTTGATGTCCGAATCCGGATTTCTTGGAGAAGCGTTGGGCGCTCAACTCGAGCGTTTGATGCGTCATGATATCCTGCCCGAGTGTCTTTTTGTGTTCCCCGACCCCACCACGCGGTTCGGTGGAAGCCAATTCATCGACTCCCCTGTCTGCGGGCCCTTCATGCGCCATCTTGTTGAGGAACTCGTTCCTCTTGTTGATTCCAAATTCAGTACTTTGTCTCATGCAGACGGCCGCGTCATCTGTGGTCATTCAAGCGGCGGGTACGGCGCTCTTATGACTTCGATGCTCCGGCCGGGAGTTTTTGGTTATTGCATTGCCTCTGCTGCAGACAGCGCCTTCGAACTCAGCATGGCATCTTCATTTCCAATTGCTGCCTCGCGCCTTCGCAAATATGGTGATGAGGAATCGTTTCTGAAATATTTCTTTGCATTGCCGCGTCCCGACAAATGCTCGAAAGAGGATTTTCACACGCTCATGACAATTGCGATGGCCACTTGCTACAGTCCAAACAAGGACAGGTCCGGTGTGTGGTGCGATCTGCCCTTCGACGTCCGGCACTGCACGCTCATTCCCGACGTTTGGCAAAAGTGGCTCGCACATGATCCTTGTCACTTAGTCGAAACTCATGCCGATCAACTGAAAAAACTCCGATGGCTGCATCTGGATTGCGGTTCCGAAGATGAATTCTGTGCACAATTTGGTCACCGCAGAATGGCTGCCAGCCTTTCCAAGTGCGGTGTTGAACACCACGTCAGTGAATTCTCCGGCGGGCACAGCGGAACTTCGTTTCGATGGGAATACCGCTTTTCGGAGCTCGCACCCTTCCTGCGGAGTTTTTCTGCACGTTGACCGCGCCAAACCTTGAGTGAGAATGATGTTGGCCTAAGATGCCTCTCGCCCATCGGCGACACCATGGAACCGCAGCGCGAAATCGTCGCGGTTGGTCGCATTGTGGAGTGCTTCCTGATAGTCCACAGTTCCGGCACGCACCAGTTGTATGAGGTGCTGGTCAAAGCTCTGCATTCCACTGTGTGATCCTTGGACTATAAAATCGCGGACAATAGAGGGATGGCCACCCTTGAGGAGTCTTTCTCGGATGGTGGCTGTGTTGACCATCACTTCCTGCGCTGCGATGCGACCCACGCGATCTTTGCGTTTCACAAGTCGCTGGCTGATCACCCCCCGCAGACTGTCTGCCAGCTGCGCGCGGACAATGGACTCTTTGTCCTGACCAATGATGCCGAGAATACGCAAAATAGAATCTGCCGCATCGTTGGTGTGGAGAGTGCTCAACACCAGATGACCGGTCTCAGCTGCCTGCAATGCGACCTCGGTGGTTTCGGCATCGCGCAATTCTCCCACGAGAATCACATCCGGCGCCTGCCGCAATGCACTCTTCAGAGCCGCCGCGTAGGAGCGGGTGTCCAATCCCAGTTCGCGCTGATTGAAGAGGGATTTTTTGTCGTGATGAATGAACTCGATGGGGTCTTCAATGGTGATCACATGGCATGTTCGTGTGTTGTTGATGTGATCGAGAATAGCCGCAAGGGTGGTCGACTTTCCGGAACCTGTCGCGCCTGTGACTAAAATGAGTCCACGCCGCTGATCAGCCAAATGGCGGAGATTGCGTCCCATCTCGAGACTCTCAAATGTAGGAATCTCACTAGGAATCAAACGGGCGACCAGACCCAGCTGGCCGCGCTGGTGAAAAATGTTGACACGCACACGACCGCCGCGGTGACTCTCAAAACTGAAGTCCACATCCTGAATATCGTTGAGTCTGGAGATGTGATGCGGACTCAGAACGGCGGCAGAAAGATTCGCCAGAAACCGCCCCTCCAAACGAGCACCATTGCGGCTGGGATAGAGGTCCCCGTTCCAGCGGAACATAGGCACCTGCCCCTGCTTCAGAAGGAGGTCACTGGCTCCGCCTTTGAGGGCACTTCCTAAGAGAAGTTCAAAAAAGCCGAGAGCCTCGCGCTTCTCGGCATCAACAACATGATGCTGAACCTGATGATGCTGATTGTTGAGAAGCACAGAAGATGGAACGAACTCAGCCGTTCCGGAAGGAGCATCGTGACTCGGTTTGCTGACCTGTGTCGGCTGTACGGCCTCATCGCTTGCGGCTTGAGAGGAGTGTGGACCATGTGATGTTGCCGCTGGTGCACTGGGCATGC
>JBEGJP010000137.1:0-5435 GCA_041184525.1 Pseudomonadota bacterium
TGCAAAGGCTTCCGGGTGACCAGCACATTCTCGTTCCCCGTCACATTGGCGTCTGGGCAGTGAAATATTTTATGAAATCGCTGCGGAAGAATGCATCCAAGGCCCCAGTGCCCATGAAGGCAGGCCAGCAACAGCAGGCGTTTGAAATGGTAGAAAAGCTGGGCGGCAGCATCATCCGCTTGGAAAAGGGCAAAAGTGAGCAGCTGTCTCTTCCCTTTGGCGTGCTCAAAGTGACTCGTCTCTGAGCCTTCAGAGACGACAGCGGTCCCACAGCGTTCAGTCGACCACCCACCGCGCTCCTTGCGCGGTTTTTTCATATCCGCAGGCGAAAACAGTGGGTATCGTGTCACCCATGCAGCTCTTTACAAAGACATCCGAAAATTCCGACCATTTTTCTGCCGGCATCAGCTGACGTGTCCATTCCAAGAGCGCTTTCTGAGAGGTTGCCACCCAAACACTGCGGGGCGGCTTCTCCAGTTCTGAAAAACGTTCGCGGAGCACGGCTTCGATGGCATCGGCCAACCAACCGCTCGCAGGTTTGTCCTCCGAGGCGCGATCCAAGCGCGCATCGACACACACCGGAAGCCCGCAGATTTGCGCCACTGGCTCCGCTGTTTTTACGCTTCTGGTGCTCTCGCCTGAAAAAAGAAGAACATCTGGATAAAGTGCACTGGCCGCTTTGACCGCCTGCGGAAGCGAATCCTGATTTTTATAAGCTCTCCAGCGAATATCACCTTCCAGAGATTCCAATCGTTGTGAAAGCTCAGCCTCCAGTGGAAGCTGCAATGACTCACTGGCAAAATGAAACAGGGTCTGAGCCAAATGTCCGGCGGCCTCTTCACCGTTGCGACTCAAAAAACCAGGTGCACCGCCCTCAGCTTGCGTGTAAAATAAAAACAAAACTTTCATGGTGGCCTCAGCTGTCCTTCAAGGAACTTTATGAACGCAGAGCATTCCGTTGATTCCAGCAAATTGCAAGTCGCTGCGGAAAAACTCAAACAAGGCTTTCAGAGCGGTCGCACACGCACGCTGGCAAGCCGCCTCCGACTCCTGAGTGCACTGGAAGCACTCATTCAGGACAACCAAGAGCTGATGTGCAAGGCCATTGCCGACGATCTCGGCCGGCCCGCCGACGACACTTACATTGCAGAGCTCAGTGTGATTCTCGAGGAAATCCATACTGCAAAGCGGTGCCTCAAATCATGGATGAAACCAAAATCGAAATGGATGCCTCTTGTTTTGTTTCCATCCCGCGGCTCACTTTGTCCGGCGGCCTATGGAGTGACACTCATCATCGGCCCATGGAATTACCCGATTCAATTGCTTCTCGCTCCTCTGGTCTCTGCGCTGGCCGCAGGAAACTGCGCACTTTTGAAGCCCTCCGAATTGACACCGCATTGTTCGGAGCTCCTGTCCCAGTTGCTTCCCCGCTATCTCGACGACAACGTGGTCTCCATTGTTTCAGGCGGGGTGGAAACGAGCACAGAGCTTCTCGCGATGAAATGGGACCTGATCTTCTTCACTGGCAGCACAGAAGTGGGGAAAATTGTCGCATCAGCGGCAGCCAAACACGTCACCCCCACCATCCTCGAATTGGGTGGAAAATCTCCCTGCTTCGTGGATGTCTCTGCAGATCTCAAAGTCACGGCGCGCCGCATTCTTTGGGGCAAACTCCTCAATGCGGGTCAAACATGCGTGGCTCCCGACTACCTTCTTGTTTCAAGACCTATTGCAGAGGAGCTTCTCTCCGCGCTCAAATCGACCTTGCAAGAGTTCTTTCCAAACGGTTTTCAACGCGCGGAGAATTATTGCGGCATCATCAATGAGCGCCACTTTGAAAGGCTGCGCAAAATCGCAGACGCCCATTCCAACGAACTCCGTTGCGGTGGGAATATTCACCCACACAACCGAACCATCGAACCTTCGTTCTATATGTTGGACATCGCATCGGCTGAAACGGCCCCCCTCATGCAGGAGGAAATCTTTGGCCCCCTTCTGCCGCTCATTGCCGTCGACTCACCGCAACAAGCCATCTCCTTCATCAACGCACGCGAACATCCGCTTGCTTTGTATGTTTTCTCTTCTGACCAAAATGTGATTTCTCAGTTTGAAGGGTCGACACGTTCAGGCTCGTTGATCATCAACGACACCGTCATCCAACTTGCGACAAGCCAACTTCCCTTCGGCGGAGTGGGTGCCAGCGGGTACGGTGCCTACCACGGGGAAACAGGATTCCGCAGTTTCAGCCACATGCGCTCTGTCCTGAGGCGGCCCTCCCGTTGGATGGATATTCCCCTCAGATACAGGCCTATGCTCCCATCGAAGCTCTGGATTCTCAAGAAATTACTGAAATTTAGGAACATTCCCAAACTTCCTTCCCCTCCTGCCTGACAACGGGTATAGAGGCTCCAAACACAATAATGATGTTTGAGGGCCTTTCGAGTGAACGTCCAGTTCGAGAATCACATGTCTGCGCGGGTGGTTGAAATCCACTTCCCCGAGGGTTTGACTCTCCAAGGCAAAACCGATCTTGCGGCATTGAAATCTGCATGGACGGAAAACTTAAAAAAATGGCATTCGCCCTACACCTGCTTATTTGACTGCAGGAAGCTGACCGTCTCACCGGATCTGCGTCCCGAATTCGAAAAGTTGATTTCTTTCTTCAAAAACTTCTTCATGAAGACAATCATCGGCTTCTGTAATGAAGGGAATACCCCTGAATGGTGCCCTTTCGACGTGATTGCCGGCTATGACAACGCAGTCGCCAAGACGGGTCTGAGTCGCGGCGTCGGCCTCACGCGCGATTTGAGCGATTTGCGCAGCCGCATCCAAATCGACAACGACTTCAACGCACACGTGATGGAAATCAGTTTTCTTGCTGACACTCACCTCGAAAATGCAAACGATGTCAGAACACTCCGCAGCAAAGTGCAGAACATTCTGAAAATGTGGCATTCCCCTTACAGCATTCTTTTCAATTGCATCAATTTCACAATTGCGCCCGAAGCTCATGACGAATTTGTGCGTTTTGAGAAGTTCGTCAAATCCTTTTTCTGCAAAACGATCATCGGATATGCACCGCGCGCCGACAAATCGACCTACCCTTTTCTCACGTTTCGCTCGCGCCACCTCGCTGCCGCAGAACTGCAGCACAGCGGTATACAATCAGGTTCTGTTGCCAACTGTTCCACACGCAAGACAGGCCCCACGGAGACTGAATGAAAATTGATCAAACCGCAGTCAGCAGGGCCTGTTCGAAAAAAATCTGCTTCTTCCTCTCAGTGATTCTGAGCGTATCGTTCCTCGGTTCCTGTTCACGAGTCTCGGGGAACCATAAGTACGGTGGTCCTTGGGAATGGTCATCTGCATCAGCAGATCTCGAGCAGCATGTTCAGAGCGTGAGTTCGTCAAATTTTGAAGGACTCCGCGGGACACAAACTCCAGCTCCCGACCTCGCAAAAACCATCGCAGCATTGAATTCTTTTGCTGAAATGGCTGTCACAATCGCCGATACACCGAAGAATATTCTGGCCCCTCAAATGAACATGATTGTCGAGAGTTTGGATGCACTTGCTCTGGATGTTCATCTTCCTTCTGCAGAGAAGATCGTGTCTGCTCTCGAATCAGCGCACCGCAAGGGCTATGAAGCGGCGGCTGCCGCCTCTTCACCTGATAATAAGGGGCTTTGGATTGACTGGAGCGAAAAGGTCTTTTTAACAAAAAGTGCTCTGCAAAAGTTCTTCTCGGAAATCCTTGTCACTGCCTTGGAAAAGAAGCTCAATCAAAATTCTCCAAAGCTGTCGTCTCAGGAAATTGCGCGGCTGTCAGGCATGCTGCACCCAGAACATGAACGTCGGATCATTTCACAGCTGCGTCTGCACCCTCTGGCACCCGAGATAGAAAATACACTCATCCAAATCATTGCCGCATCGGGCGGTCCTCTGGCACGTCTTTACATTTTTCAAAGATTTATCTCACAACCGAGTCTCTCTCTCGCTCAAGCTCTTGCGAAGTCAAAAATGCCCCGCGTGCGCGACCTTCTCAAATACGATTCTGGAATCATGCCTGCGTCACCGGTCCTCAGAAATCCAACTCCGGACGAAACAACACCGGACAGAATGGAACGCTCCTCCTCACTGGAGCAAGAATGGAAAGAGCTCCGCGAAACTCTTAAAACCATCGAGCAGATTCCTGCCAAGTATGCACAGGCAAATGCAAAATGGGTGGATTTGCACCGGCAAGTTTCAGAGCGGCTTGACACTCTGCCTGCGGATCAAGAGACCTTGGATGGATTGAAATCGGAAATTCTTCAATCATACGTGCAACAAAAACCTCGCCCCGAACTCTCCTACAAGATCGCCGGAACCGAATTTCGAGAGGGAGACATCGTCCTGATTCAGTCCGGCAGCACCGGTGGTTTATGGGAAACTCTGACACAGTCTCGTTCCCTGCTCAGCCATCTCATGATGGTCACATTCAGTGACGACAGGCTTCCATTTGCGATTGAAATGAACTTCGGACATCTCCTCATTTCACCCCTCGACATCCCCGCCGACCACTTTACAGTCGTTCGCGCCGAGAGCCTCGGCTCTTCTGAACGCGAAGCTCTTCAGAAAGCCGTCTGGAAAATGTTGGGGGAAGATATTTCCTATGATTTCGATTTTGATCGGGAGTCAGGCGATGAGCTCTATTGTTCAGAATTGGCGGCAGAAGTGTTTAAAAGGGCACGACTCCCGCAACAGCCTTTCCCCTTTCCTATTTCATCTTGGCAAGCCTCTGAAATCCTGAAATTTGCCGGAAGCACCGCGCATTCTTTCTTTGTGCAGGGAAGTTATCTTGCGAGCAAAGACTTCTCTGTTGTTGCTGAGAAAGTTCAAACGGATCCTTTTGAATTGATCCGCGGTTCGCTCGTGCTGGAGGCTTTCAGAGAGTCCCTCGTAAATGCGAGAGAAGTGCGCCTCGACAGACACCCTCAAGCTCACAAATTCTTAGGCTTGTCGATGCTGACGCACACTTTGGAGCCCCAATTGAGGCGAGCCATCGGACCTCAACCTTTTGTGCGCACGGCCATGACACTGGATGACCTCATACGCAATCTGGAGTCCGACGCGCGCTCCTCCATGATCTCTTTGAATCCTCATCCGAACACTTCCGAGTCGCCTATAAAACTATTAAAAAACGCGACGATGAAGGCTTTGACACGGGCGCTTCCTTCCCGCATGCGCAGCGTTTTTCCTCACTAAGTGAGTTCTTTCGTACCTCGCCGGTCAGGAACTTTTTTTCCCCCTCAGACAATTTTCCGCACAGACGGCACATTTGGAAGAAAAAGGATTCATATCAGCTCCGATAGAGCTCTCAGGTGTTCAGACTCTTAGAGGTTGAACGTCTGCAAAGCGCAAGGACGCGCTTTGTCTATGCCACGGAGGGCTCCCTAT
>JBEGJP010000138.1:0-6702 GCA_041184525.1 Pseudomonadota bacterium
TTACAGGTGGCGTTCGGCATAGCCCGATCGAGCCCTTGAACCGGACAGCCCATCAAATCTGCGAATCTATTCACATAGCCTTGAAAGTTCGTGATAAGGATGTAGTCGGCAAAATCATCGATTTTCGTGCCGGTGTAACGTGGAAGCCAGTTCTGACAGATTTCTAGTTTTGTTTTCATGCTGTCCCTCGCATGGTCGCTGGTTCCAAGGTACACGATGAAACATCAAGGGAGAAGAAGGGCTGTGAGCTGGCTGGAATCCATGGGTGCTTTGGCGCAGGTGTTGCAGCGCCATTCTGACGAGTGGATTTGTTTTTTTCAGTACGAAACTCCTGCTTTGGTGCGTCATTCTTCTGCTGTTCCTGAAGCGCTTCCCGAGCGGACACGGGTGCGTTGTTACTTCGCTTTGCGGCCCGCTATTGAGGTTCGCTCATCCACCTCTCAAGAGTTTTTTTCAGATGCGCGCGTGTCGGACGGCCGAGCGGGTGCGTTTCTGATCCCTTATTTTGCTCCTGAAGAAGTTGCGACTTCCCATTCGGCTCCTTTTTTATTCTTTCGGTGTGATGACTTTTTGGATTTTCGGGGTGAGCTGGAGGCCGATGTGCCTGCACTTCAATGGGGGGGCGAAACGCTGCCTCAGATCCTGAAGGAGTGGATTGATTCTGAAGGAAAAGCGACGGTCGATTCTGATCCTCTTGTTCCCTCGGTCCAGAAAGAAGCCCCTCAATGCATCGAGCCCAGCCAGCGCGCTTCCGTCTTGTCTTGGAAAGAGAGCCAGACAGAGGAATCAATTCGGAGCATGTTGCTTGCCCTGAAGGAATTGATGCGCAAGGGCGAGTGTTATCTGGCCAATGCGTCCACACGAATGGTGGGTCCGAGCGCATGCGACGCACACATCCGCATGTGCGATTTTGTCAATGAATGGTTGCGCGCACCTTCACGCTTTGGGGTGTACGTTCACACTCAAGCAACCGAGGCATCAAATCCTTCGCACACAGTGTCAGGAGGAAATTTGCCAGCTCCGGAGACGGCTATCGTTTGCTTCTCTCCCGAACGGTTCATCTCTCGCACCGGCACTTGTGTCCGCACCGAACCCGTGAAGGGAACATCTCTTCTTGACGCGCACCGTGCCGATTATGGTGCAAACGCGTTGTGGATGAGCCAGAAGGAAATGTGCGAACAAACGCTCGTAACAGATTTGCTGCGCAATGACCTGAACACTGTGTGCGTGCCCGGCAGTGTGACGGTCGATTCGCCGTTTGAAGTCCGCGCTGCAGGTGATCTTTTGCAAATGCAATCGGTGATCCAAGGGCAGCTCGAAAATCCTCTCATCAGCAACGCCGAGATTCTTCAAAGAACGTTGCCCGCAGGTTCCGTCACAGGCACGCCCAAACAAGCTGTTTGTCAGTATCTGAGTGAACTTGAATCGACACCGCGCGGTTATTACACAGGCGTTTTTGCTCTTGCTGCCGGTGCTTCACAGTTCGATTCGGCCTTGCTCATCCGTGGATTTTTTTCCTACGGCAGCGTTTGGAATGCCGGCATGGGTGCCGGGATCACGACTCTCTCCGATGTTTCTGCCGAGGTCAGTGAGTTTTCTCTGAAGTGGCAAAGTTTTTCTCAACGTTGGGTCCGCTTGCTCAATGGTCGCGCTGCACAAGCGACAGGACATGCGGTTGATGCGCACGCGCTCGTCCCGTTGGAAAAATGGCGAAGTCTTTTGGTGCCTGCAGCTGCGGTTTTGGCAGGCTCAGAGCAGATTTCAATCAACCGACTTCAACCCGCAAAATGCGCAGCACCTGTCTTGTTTCTCGATCATTTCGACTCGTTTGCCCAGAATCTGGTGGCAGCGCTGCGCGAACGCGGTTGTCCGGTCGAGCAAAAATTGTCCTCACAGGGCAGTACAGATGATGAGGATTTTTTGAATCGCGTCGAACAAGGTGCCTATTCTGCACTGGTGCTCTCCCCCGGCCCCGGTAGGCCTGATGATTATCCCTTGTCGCAGAAAGTTCTTTCCTTGTGGCCAGAAGAAAGACCCGTGTTGGGAGTGTGCCTCGGACACCAGCTTTTGCTCACTGCTTCGGGATGCACCTTGGAACTGGTGGCCGGAAATCCGGTGCATGGTCGTAGCGAGAAGGTCGAGCCACTGTTCCCGCCGATGTGGCTGAAGGACAATTCGAGTTCTGACGACTCTGTTTTTTACAATTCTTGGGCTGTCAGCGCGACTGAATTGATGAAAAGTGCAGCGCAATGGCAAGTCACTGGAGTGAATGGCGGATGGGTGGCGTCCTGCGAACACACTCTGAGACCGTGGGTGGGAGTCCAGTTTCATCCCGAAAGTTTCGCGTCTTTGGCGGGCAAGCGTCTGATCGATGCCTTTGTTGATTTATGGCGCAGCCGCACGCTAGCATGACTGTTGTCCACAAAGGTGTCGCAGCAATAACTTTTTCATCGGAAGTTTTGAATTGGTTGCTCGGGTTTATTCCATAGTTTTTGTCGCACTGCTTGTTCTGGGATTCATCTATCAAGAGTCCTACATGCAGATGACCATGTCTGAGCTCAACACAAAAATTGAAACCGACAAATTCCCCATGGAAGTTTTCTCCATCACGCCTTTCCAGTTGCACCAATACAAAGACGGAGAGCTGGTGGCGGAGGTGAATGCGACGGAAGCGCGACTCGTCACAACCGGCAAGTTGACGGCTCAGGGCAATGTCCAAATCCGCGTGGTCGATTCTCAGGCCGAGCCTGCGTATCGCTTTTCGACTGTCCGCAGCGAAAAGTTGGTTGCGCTTTCACCGCGCTCCAATGGGCTTCCTTTTGACATTTGGGGGAATGAGAGCCGTTTTGAACGGATGGAACTCCCGGGAGATGCTGAAATTGAAATGCGGGGACATCGTCTTTTGGGGCGTTCGTTCTTTGTCGATGCCTCAAACATGACATTGGTGACAAAAGAGCCCGTTCGCCTTATCGCTCAAGGGCGTACACTGGAAGCGAAGGGTTTGGAATCAGACTTGAGGACACGGGATTTCAAATTCATCGGGCCTGTGAGAGGTACCGAAATTCCTCCGGCAAAGACTCAAAAGTCGCGTCCATCGAGGGCTTCTGAAAACAAGAGACGACGCGCTTCAGGGAGAGCTCAACAATGATTTGCAATTGGCGCAAGTTGAAAAACAAGAAGACGAACTTGTGTTTGAATGTTCTCGTCAGTTTGAGTCTTTTTTTGGCCGTGCACGCTCCGGCGCGTGCCGATTTTGATGATGTGACCCCCACCCCCGAAGCCACGCCTTCGTCTTCAACTGTTGCACCAACAGCTCCCGTGCAGGGCAATCCAGTCTCTTCTGAGGCCACTCCGAATGCCGCAGGAAGCCCTGCCCGATCGTCGAGTTCTTCAGGGGGAGCAAAAACAACTGTTCCAGCGAAAGGTGCCGGCAAGGCCAGTGCGTCTGCTGGAAGTGCGACAGTAAAATCCGACGGAGGGTTGGAGCACAACAGTGCTGCTCCGGTGAATTATTCCGCCCAATCTTTGGAAGGTTCGCTGACACAAGGCCGTATTCTTCTCAAAGGCGATGTCGAAATCCAGCAGGCCGATGCAGTCATGAAGGCTGAGGTGGCCGAAATTTTCTCATCAAAAGGATCTTCCGCTCCTCAGCGCGCTGTGGCCAAGGGACGTGTCAGCATGTTCAAAAGTGCGACTGCCCAAAGCGCTGAATTGCGTGCTGTAGCGAACGAGCTTGAGTATTTTATGTCCAACCGCAAAGTCATTTTGAAGGGGAAACCCAAAATCTGGCGTGGCCGAGAACTGCTTCAGGGCGAGGTGATTGAAGTCTTTCTCGAAACCAGCGAAATCAAGGTGCGCGGTGCTCGCGGCGTGATGGAACCTTCTTCTTCTGAGTCGTCGAATGGAAATCCGGCAGGCTCTGGCGTAAAAGCGGCACCAGTGAAGAAAACGTCTGCACCCAACCGCCGCTGAACGGCCCACGGAGTCAGCCCGCATGACAAACACTGCCCCCAAAGATCAGGGTGTTCTTGCGTCTCAGAATCTGATGCGCAAGTTCGACACACGTGTGGTGGTCGAGGATGTGAGTTTTTTTGTGAAGCGGGGCGAGATTGTCGGATTGCTTGGTCCAAACGGGGCGGGCAAGACCACCAGCTTTTACATGACAGTCGGATTGTTGCGGCCGTCGGCAGGGAGCGTGTCGATTGACGGCGTGGATATCACCGCCCTGCCCATCCACAAGCGGGCCCGCATGGGGATTGGCTATTTGCCTCAGAATGCCAGTGTCTTTCGCAAGCTCAGCGTTGAAGACAACATCATGGCCGTCATGGAGGTCTGGGGCATTCCGCGTGCGGAACGCAAGCCCATGCTCGAGCGCCTTATTGAACAGTTTGGTATCGGGCACATCCGTAAGTCGATGGGGTTGTCTCTGTCGGGGGGCGAGCGTCGCCGACTCGAAATTGCCCGAACTTTAGTCATGTCTCCTCGCTTTCTTTTGCTCGATGAGCCTTTCGCGGGCATTGACCCTGTGACGGTCGACGAAATTCAAAAATTGGTGGCTCGGCTGGTGCGTGAAGAGAATTTGGGTGTGCTCATCACTGACCACAACGTTCGCGAAACTTTGGGAGTCTGCCACCGTGCGTACATTCTTGCGGGCGGGCGGATACTCGCCGAGGGCGACCCGCAGGAGGTCGCGCGTATGGACAAGGTGAAAGAAGTCTACTTGGGCGAAAACTTCACGCTCTGACCTTCGAAATCGATTTTTACTTTGTCGTTTTGAGAATTTGGAAGAATGCCAGAAAGAAAGGAAGGGCCGGAGAGAGGTCCCTCTCTTCCGCCTGTAGCGCCCCCATCCGTGGGTGAACTCCAGCCCCCTATTCACTTTTCTTGGTTGTTTGGCAGAGTTTTATAGGAGCGTTAGCTGGCCGTCAAGTCAATAACGGGCTGAGAGCACAAGATTTGAGAATTTAAAGAGAAAAATCTGGATGGCCGGCCACTAAGGCGCGCGCTCGGCCTGCGAGTGGTCGGGAATACTCGTTTTGAGTGTTGTTCAAAAGTGCTTCGAGCGGGTGCCATGAGGCTTGCTTCACCTCATCGCAAACGGTGCGCGCGGGGGAGTCTTGTAAAAGGAGGCTGCCGGTGGGGATGGTGAGATACACGAACCCGCGGAGCATTCCGTTGTTCCACTGCCGCGTCACTTCCAGCTTGTTTTGCACATTCCAACCCAGTTCCTCACGGATTTCTCTGTCCAGCGCCTGCGCAGGAGTTTCGCAGGGGTCGAATTCACCGCCAAAGGTGTCCCATGCAAAATCAAGATAATTCCGCTGCATCAAAAAACACTCAAAGTCAGAGGGGCTCGCACGGATGGCATTGTGCTGGGCAGGCAACGGCATTTCGAAGAAAGCGGCACGGGCCGCCTGTGCCCTAGGACGAATGAAAAAAGCGGTCGCAAAACAGGGGGGCTGTCGGTTCTGAATAAGATCAGGGAGTGCTGCGATGATCTCTGCAAAAATCTCGTCTCGCGGTTGTGAAAAAGGTGTGTGGAAAAGTCCGGAAGAGGGGACGTCGGAAAGCTCCCAAGGTGTTTTTTGCGGGTGCGTTTCCGTGCTGAAACGTGGGATGAGATGCCAATGCAAGTGCTCAACCACATTCCCGAATTTGACGACGTTCATGTGATGAGGGCGAACCACCGCGCGGATGGCCGACTCGAGGGCAAAGAGCTCGGCCTGTGTGTGGATAAAGTGTGGATATTTGAGTTGAGACGGGTCGCGCAGATGGCGTTTGGAGGTCACCTGCAATGAGCCCGGCCAGCGTTCCGAGAACGGGCCTCGGCTCACGACCACGTGCGACATTTCCAGCAGGAAATCAGGGTGAGATGGGCCCTTCTGAACCAGCTGACACAGGGGGCACGATACGTTCAGGTGCGGATGGGGGTGACGGTGCGCAGAGTCCATTCTTCGCAGTCCTCTCTATATTGCAGGCGGTGCGCGGCCAGAGTGAGGCCTGTGTTTTCAGAAATTTCTAGCAAGAATCCGCACAGCCAGAGGTCTTTTTCAGCGACCTCCTGTGGCTTTTTTTGCTTGGGTGAAAAATAGCGGGGCATGGAGCCTGCAAAGTTCATCCCAATGACCGATTCGTAAGGGCCAGTCATACCCACGTCAGTCAGGAAGGCGGTTCCTTTGCGTGTGACGCGTTCGTCGCTGGTGGGTGTGTGCGTGTGGGTGCCCACGAGTCCTGCAGCGACTCCATCCATGAACCAAGCGATGGCCTGCTTTTCACTGCTGGCCTCGGCGTGCACGTCGATCACAACGATGCTCTGACCGCCCTGCACTTTCGCCGTGAGCACGGGCTTGGCTTTCTCGAGAAGCTCAAAAGGGTCATTGTACTCGTGCTTCATGGCGAAAAGACCCATGAGGTTCACCACGCACAAGGTGCGGCGAGAGCCCGGTATTTCAAATTCAGGGATCTGTTCCACACCTTCGAGGTTTTTCAAGTTTTGCGGCAGCACCATGCGTTTGCTGGATTTGCGGATGGCATGAACCTCGGGCTTGTCGCACCAGTGGTTCCCCATGGTGATGAGGTCCACTCCGGTGGCTTCTGCTGTCAGCTCATTGAAAATTTTTTGGGTGATGCCAAATCCACCGGCGAGGTTTTCACCATTGACCATAGCCAGATTGATTTTGGCGCGGTGTTTCAACTGGGGAA
>JBEGJP010000139.1:0-3397 GCA_041184525.1 Pseudomonadota bacterium
ACTGATCGGGATGAGGGACAGATGTCAGAGAAAGAAGTCCCAGAATGCCCTGACCCTTTCCAAGGGGATTTTCAATCACAGGAAAATCAACTTTTAGGTTGAGATTTCTTGAACCGCCCAAAAAGGCGACGCTGTTGGGAATCAACTTCAACGATTGCCCCAACAACCAACCCTTGGTCCCGCCCCTCAATGCGTTGAACTTTTCCTGAGGAAAATTTCCGCGAATTGTACTTTCGATGCGTCCGCGGTGCAAATCCCAAAGGTCAAACTGAACTTCAACCGATTTTTCCGTTTGCGATTTCCAACTCATCTCAACCGCAGCGAGGGCTTGTGTGTCTCGCAACAATTGCGCCAAACGACGCTGCTGCTCGCGCGAGGTCAATTCTTTCAAACTCAATCCATCGAGCGAAGATCGCTTGAAGGCATCGGCTTGGTCTGACATCGTGACGAATTCAACACACTCCCTCGCACTTCTCTTCGCAAATTTCTTTGCCTCATCGATCAATGCAAGAGCAAGCACTGCGTCACCCTCCGTTTCGGGCGGCAGTAATAGAATCTTCCGGCATTTCTCTACAATGTCATTTTCAATTGTCTGAGGAAAAGAGACCACTTTTGAAATTTGATACGGACATTCGTAAGCGGCACCGCTGAAGACATCAGTTCCGACAAGCGAACCGTAAAGCAGCAGAGCTCCCAGCGGATGGCTCGCTGCCAACAATCCCAACGCCAGATTCCCGCCCAGAACTGTTCCGTAGCGGAATTGACAAGGCACGACATATTTTTTCTCGACACCACCCCAATGAAAGATGAGATTCAGCTTTTTGTCGCGTGGAATTGTCAAGGCGAGAGGCGTTTGCGGATCGTCTTCTTCAGGTGCAGTGCCGATGGCCAGACGCACGCCACGGGGATCGGAGTCGACAGCCACCGGCTGTGTTTTTCCTCCCACAGTGGCACAGCCGAAAATCGACGACAGCGCCAAAGGCAAAATCAAAATGAGATGGGAAAAATGCCTTTTCATTTTTTAACAGCCGCTCCGACATACAATCCGCGCTTGCTCGTTTCACTCACTTTGAAATTCGGCCTCAATGCGAATTGAGACCATCCTACAGAGGCCACATGAATTCCTCCCTGCTTCAGGGAATGAAAACCGCCATCCACCAGTTTCTTTTCCAGCTCCTTTGGAGGAATGAACTTTCTCCAATCATGAGTTCCGCGTGGAATGCGCCCTGAAATCCATTCAAGCGCCACGATCATCCACAAAAAAGAAAAAACCGTCCGATTGATGGTGTCGTAAAGGAACAGTCCATCCGGCTTCAACACCCGCGCGACTTCCTTAAGAACAATTCCCAAATCTTCCACATGCTCAAGAACATCGACGCATACGACAATATCAAAAAAGCCATCTGCACTTGGAATGGATTCACCCGTTCCCTTTTTATAGACGATATCGAGACCATTGCTCTTGGCGTGCATGCGTGCCACACCCAGCAGGGCTTCGGCCGGATCCACTCCAACGACCTCAGCCCCTCGCTTGGCAAGTTCTTCCGCAACGAAACCACCACCGCAACCCAAATCCAGAACCTTTTTGCCTCGCCAATCGGCTACGAATTCCGAAAAAAAAGACAACCGCGGCTCATTGAGGAAACGAAGGTCTTTGAAAGGGCTGGTCTCCGACCACCAGACAGGAGCGAGTTCGCTGTATTGCTGCAAATTGTTCATTGTCAGCCTCCCTTCCCAGAGCCACATTGGCAAACGTCAGTCGCTATACTAGAGCTCATAGAATCAGCATCGCCTTTCCCTCGTGAAACGCGCTGCCGCAACCTCGACCCACGGGATGTTTTATGACGTCAAAGGATGCCATGCGGAACCTGTTTTTCCAACCGGAGGCAGAAGGCAAAGTCCGAAAACTCGTGGAACGCCATTTGGATATCGCTCTGGAATTTCTCAATCCCAAAGGCAACAAGAGAATCCACAGCGACCTCAATCTTCCCGACCTTGAAGCCCTTTTTCATGAAGTGGATATTCCGGCTCAAGGCGTGGGTGTCGACAGGGCTCTCCAGCAGACCGTCGAAAAGGTTCTGAACCATGCGGTCCATGTGAGCGATCCGCGCTACATCGGCCACATGACCGGTGCCACACCCTACTTCCATCTCGGCCTCGAGATTCTCGTAGCCGCCATGAATCAAAACGTTGTCAAAATTGAGACCGCTCTCTCAGGAAGTTTTGTCGAGGGGCAGCTGTTGGCGTGGATCCACCGGCTCGTTTTTGGGCAACCTGCTGAGTTCTACAAGGCAAGGATGCACAAACCGGAGCTCTGCTTCGGCAACGCGACCAGCGGAGGCACTGTGGGCAACCTCACGGCTTTGGCGGTCGCACGCAACAAAAAAATCCCGCGCTGCCGCGATTGGGGTGTCGCAGAAGCTCTCGAACGCATGGGCAAAAGAAAAGTCAGTATCTATGCGAGCAAACGAGTGCACTACTCCATCCGCAAAGCAGCGTCAGTGCTCGGTCTCGGCACCCAATCTGTCCACGAAATTCCCGTCGTGCCGTTCACCAATCAAATTCATCTCGGAGCGCTGGAGCAAATGCTCGCCCAGCATCAGGCTCAGGGCATTCTTCCTCTTGCCATCGTGGGTGTGGCGGGCAGCACCGAGACAGGAAGTGTAGACAACCTTCAGGAACTCGCACGACTGGCACAGAAATCCGGTGCATGGTTTCATGTCGATGCAGCTTGGGGTGGCCCTCTCCTTTTGTGCGAGAAGGGACGCCACCTGTTGAAAGGAATCGAACTCGCCGATTCCGTTGTGATGGATGGACACAAGCTTTTTTCTATTCCGATGGCGCAGGGCATGGTCGTTTTCCGCGACGAATCGGCCCTCGACGTGCTGCGACACACCGCACGCTATATCATCCGTGCCGGAAGTGTGGATCTCGGGAGAACGAGTCTCGAGGGCAGCAGGCGGTTTGATTCTTTCAAGCTCTGGTTCGCGTTGTGGGCTTTGGGAAGGAATGGCTACCGGCAATTGATGGAGCACTCTCTGGACCTCGGCCAGCACTTCGCGCAGCTCATCACCGATTCGGATTGCTTTGAACTGACAAGCGAGGTCAAAAGCAACATCTTGACGTGGCGCTTTGTTCCGGCCTGCTGGAAAAAGCGTCTCGAAAGCGTCAGAACTTCCCTGATGCAAGACAATCCTGCCACAGCCAAAGACTCCACACTGCAACAGATCACCGCACTCCTGAACGAAACTACAGTTGAAATACAAAAGATCCAAAGACAAAAAGGCTCCAGTTTTGTTTCACGCACAACATTGGAGTCATTTTTGCCGGGTACAGAGACCGTCGTTTTTCGGGCAGTGCTGTTTCATCCACTCACGTCCCCGCAAACCCTTGCCGA
>JBEGJP010000140.1:0-19317 GCA_041184525.1 Pseudomonadota bacterium
ATGCGAATCGAACTTTCATCATTCAAGGTGTGTCACGCCTACGGGGCTGCGAGCTCAGGGTCATGCCGGACAGAAATCAGGCTGTTTCATTTGCCGTTGCTGCTCTCGCAACCGGCGGCGACGTTTTGATTGAGAAAATGCCGCACGATCCCGTATACAGTTTTTTGAATTACATTCAGAGAATGGGTGCCGAGTTCAGAGTCAACTCAGAAGGTGTGATGGTTTCGGCGCCCAAGCAGAAACGCTTGAAAGCGTCTCATATTGAAGTCGAAGTCCATCCCGGCTTCATGACGGATTGGCAGCAGCCATTCATGGTTTTGTTCACTCAGGCGGAAGGGACGAGCGTCCTTCATGAGACAATTTTTGAGGATCGGCTCGGCTACACGCAATTTCTCAACCAAATGGGCGCGAATATTTCTCTTTTCTCCTGTTGTCTGGGTGAGGCGCCCTGCCGCTTCAAAAATAGAAACTTTGTGCACTCGGCTATTATTCAAGGGCCCACTCCATTAAGAGGCGGACAGTTCAAACTTCCGACCGACATTCGGGCAGGCATGTGTTTGGTGGTGGCTGGTTTGGTTGCTGAGGGTGAGACCCGACTCTCAAATATTCACGAACTTCAAAGGAAATATGATCATCTTGTCCCGAAATTAAAAGCGATGGGAGCGGATGTGGAGCTCATTGAAGCCTAGACAGATTGTTCCCTTTGTTCAACTGACTTTTGATGGCCCTGTCGACCACCTTGCCGAGTGATTCGATTTGTCTTTGTTGACCAAGAAAACTCAAATTCATTCCAATTGTCCATGTTGCCAGACGTTCGGCAATGTCTCGGTCTTTGAATCTTTGCAGCGTGATGTCAACGCAGTCCTGAATGCCCAGAAAGGAAATCTTCTGTAAAGCACTGTACTCAAATTCGGCGGATCGTGCAGGTTGAGGTTTGATATTTTTTCGGTACTGAAGTTGAAACTTCAGCCAGCTTTTGGGCTGATAGCTAGTGTCGAGTCCCCAGACCTCATCCGCAGGATAAAGTCTCGTTCCATTCGCATCGAGTGTTTCCGACAGAGAGGTGGAACGTATCAAATTGACATTCCATCCGAAGAGAGAGTTGAAGTCTACGGAAATCGATTGATCTTTGAAGCGACGCCAGTGAGGCCGCCAAACGCGTGCGATTGTTGTCGTCAAAGGCACCCAAGGATGAGTCGACAAGGTGAGTGCTGTAGATGCGTCTCCCCAAGGCGCCGCACTGATCGGAGTTTGCCCCGCCTGTAGATTCTTGTTCTGATCATCCGCAGTCCGCTGCGCTTCAAAATTGTAACTGGAGCTCATGGAAAGGCTGACGGGCTGAGCAGTGACAAGATTTGCGCGACGCCACGCGATCGGTCTGACCGCAAGAAAATTGGATTTGAGTTGCTTTTCACCCTCAAAGAGTTCTGTCAGATAAACCTTCAACTCCTGTTGCGCCCAGTCTTCAAACAGGCGCGAACCTTTCCCGCCTTGCTGAGTGAGCTCGTACAGAAATTGCTGCGCGTCTGGCGTCATCGTCGGGCTCGGAAATCCGGCGATTTTCAGCGCGAGCGATTCTTGAGCCGGTGCCGAGAGACGAAGCCCATGTTGAGAGACTGCGATGTCAGCGCGTTCCGCGGACATAAAAGTGTCTTCAGAGAATGTGATGTGCGTATTGAAGCCGAATTCCAAGGTTTGATTTCGACCGACGTTGTCCGCGGAATAGAAAGTGGAATAAATGTCAGGGTACGTTTCAGACTTCTTCACCAAGGGAATCAATTGGAAATTCGCAAAAGGGGTGATTGTGTGACGCCAGCGACGCTCCGACGATTCATCGTTGTCAGAGAGAATATCAGAAAAAAGCGGCATATCTGTGCTGAAGCGAGTGGATGGATAGAAGAGGTCCCCATGAAAAGCATTCGTTCGATATTTGATTTCTGTCAGCTCACCTTCCCACTTTGAGTTGAGAATATGATTGGGAGCGATGGGGTAGCTGACACGGAGTCGTGATTGTCTTCTCTCTCCGGCCAGATCACCTGAGTCTGCGCTGCTGCTGCCTGCTTTTGCATTTCCGACATTCTCGTAAGACGCAAACGCATCGAATGAGAGTGCAGTGTCGCGCCAAGTTTGCGGGAAAAGATAGAGTTCAATGCGCGGCGTTCGTGAGGGTGTTGTGCTCGCTTGTGTCGAAAAGATGTCCTGAGGTTTTTGAATTTTTGCTGACAGGGAGAGGTTCTCTCCGGAATGCTCAAGTGCAACCTCCTGCCACAGAAAACGCCTGACAATCTGCTGTGGTGCGAAAAGATCCTGAGTGGTTCCCGGTTCCTTGCTGATGTCGGCAAAGTATCGTTGGTCACTGGTTCTTTCAACATCCACTTTGACAGACGTGCGACGTTCGACGGGCAAATTGCTTTGTGCAGCCCATGCCCATCGCCTTTGGTGGACGGCGTCAATGTTGTTCTTTTGTTGTAAAACCTCACCGCGCACAAGGGTTTGACTTTGATCAGAGAGGCTGGAGCGGAGTTCAAGTTCTGCGCGGGGGCCGCGTTTGCTGAAATAGGTGAAGATCATCGTGGCATCAGCCGAATCGCCCAAAGTTTGGAAGTAGGGAAGTGATGCTGCGTCGCCAGCGCGGCTGAGGTAAAAAGACGGAAGGAGGAATCCCGATTGCCGCTTGGTCTTGATGGGCATTTTGAACCATGGACTAAAGAGCAGTGGAAAATTGGCGACGTCCAATGTTGTTCCATAGAGCGTGATGTACTCGTTAGGTTCCACTAAAGCCTTTGCTGCACTCAGTCCCCAAGCGGGGTCTTCGTTGGTACTGCAGCGACACGTGGTGATTGAGGCAGATTCGACATCGAGATTCAGATTTGCTTTTTGCAGAACTCTTTTGGCCATCATCTTGAGATATCCGGGAACCTTTTGCAGGCCGGCAAGCTTTTTTACGAGCTCGGGATCACGTGTGGTCAGCGTGCGGACAGCCTCCCGCCTTCCCTCGATTCTCTTTCTTTCTTCCTCGGTCAGGTTTCTCAGGACATCGCTCGGTTGGTATTGAGTGCGGACAAGACGTTCAAGCAGTTGAGCATAGCGGCGTGTGATCTTGTTTCTTTCAGAATTTGTTTGCGATTTCGAAGAGTCTCTCAAATTGCCGAACTTGGCGCGGAGATCACTCAGCTCTTGGCGAATTTCATTGGCTCTCTCCTGCCGTGCCGTCTCAAACGCGATTTCAGCCCGAGAAATGTTTAGGACTTCTTCGTTGATGAGAGCATCAGTGTCGTCCGGATCAGCATAGATTTCGACGTCGTCCATGCGAGCTTCACCATTGAGCTCGTTGATGATCACGCGAGATGCTGTGATACGCTCCTTGCTTCTGACGACACGCACACCGCCTTCGGCGATGAGAATTTTTGAATTTTGATTGTATTCGACATGATCTGCACTGACAAAGATGTTCCCCAGAAGAAAGAACGCTCGGCCCTTGGCCTTCATATGACCGGTGTCTTTGTCGAGATTGATTTCATCGGCATCGTAGTAAAGCGTGGATGGTCCGAAGGCTGATGTTTCTCCTCTTGCGGGCTTTTGAAAACTGAGGAGGCTCAGCGCGGCCGCAAAGAGAACGCATTTGACATGAGGAAGAACTGTGATGCGGAGCTCCCTCATGGTGATTGCGAGTCCGGAAATGGAAATACGGGTATCGAAAGATCTTCCATAACCTCACCCAGCAGAGTCAGTGAACCAAGTACAAACATAGAGCCTCTCGAGTCTTTGACCCGAGACAAAGCGCCGTCAATGGCCTCGAGTGAATTCTCCTGCGAGAGGACGTGTATGGATGGACTGAAAGTAAGAGTATAGTTCAGAAGTTCACTTGGGTGAACTGCTCTCGGGCTTCTCGTCTGAGTCAGATGAATTTCATCGAAAACAGGGTGCAATTTTTCAAGGCAAACCTTCCAGTCTTTGTCTGACAGAGTCGCGTAGAGCAGGATCCAAGGCCGAGGTAATTTCTCTTTCCAGTCTGCGTTGCGGCAGTGCTTCAGAAAGTATTCGACGGCATGTGAGTTGTGCGCTGCATCAAGGAGAACGGGTCTGCCTTGCACGTGCCTCAAGTCAAAGCGACCCGGCCAAAAGTAATTCCGACTTGCCTTCAGAAGTGCATCGGGTTCGACTCGTGGCAGTCCCCCTTCATTCCAACGTTTCACAGTCTCTGAACCTATGTTCAACAGCCAGTCGGAATGAGATCGTTGCATTTCATCGTCAGCGATAAATGTGGCGTCTGCTCCGGTGATTTTCAACGCGGAGAGGATTCCCGATTTTGCCTCGTTGCTGCAGGGTCCAACGACGAAAGGTCTGTTGCGCCTCGAAATCAATGACTTTTCAAAGCCGATCTTCTCTTCGCTTTCGCCCAGCCATTCCATATGATCGAGCCCAACTGACGTCAGAACAGAAATTTGGGGACTGAGAACATTCGTGGAATCCAGCCGACCGCCAAGACCGACTTCGCAAACGAAGACATCGACCTTTTCAGCAGAAACAAGCTCGAAAGCGATTGCGGTCATGAGCTCAAAAAAAGTCGCGTCAGGGAGTCTCTCTTTTGCAAATTCGAAAACGCGTTTTGCGGTCAAAAGGAGACGTTGCTCTGAAACGGGAATCCCATTGAATCGGATCCGCTCGGTCGGTGAAACGAGATGAGGTGATGTGTAAAGAGCTGTCTTCAGACCGCATGAACGAAAGGTGTGTTCCAAAAGCGCGCAAAGACTTCCTTTGCCGTTCGTGCCGGCGACGAGGCAGGTGGGCACGCGTCGGAGCCCCGCGAGTGTCTCTGCTCGAACAAGTTGCAACATTCGGTGCGACCCAGGTTCTATTCTCCCACGGACGCGAGAAAAGAGGGCTGCCATGGTGGATTCAAAACACGAGAAATCAGGTTGCTCCATGCTGATTTGGCGGCTCAAAGTTCGGCAGGTTCACAGAGGATCGCAAGAATTCTTCCGATCTCGTCTTTCATCTCCGAACGTTTGATGATCCTGTCAACCATGCCGTGATTGAGTAAAAATTCAGCGGTTTGAAAATCGTCAGGAAGCTTTTGTCGGATGGTTGTCTCAATGACTCTTCGGCCGGCAAAACCGATCGTGGCGCGCGGTTCTGCGAGATTGATGTCTCCCAGCATGGCGTAACTCGCAGCAACTCCACCCGTGGTGGGGTCGCACATGACCGAGATAAATGGCAGTGCCGCATCACGGTGTTGAGCAACAGCTGCACAGGTCTTGGCCATTTGCATCAGAGAAAGCAGACCTTCGTGCATCCGAGCTCCCCCGCTGGAGCTGACCATGATCACGGGCATTCTGTGGCTGCGCGCGCGAGCAAACAACCTTCTGATGCGCTCACCGACGACTGTCCCCATACTGCCACCCATCCAAGTGAAGTCGAGGACACCCAAAGCCACCGGTCGGCCATTGAGCATTCCGGCGCCAGTAATGATTGCATCGTAGCGTTTGGTTTTCTTCCAAAGAGTTTTCAAACGATCGTGATAGGAACGCCCGTCGTTGAACTCAAGCGGGTCAGTGCTCGAGAGGTCGTGGTCCCACTCGTAGAAAGTTTCGCGGTCGATCAGAAGTTCGACTCTTTCTTCACCCGGCAAGCGAGAGTGGTAACCGCAACTTGGACACACCCTGTGGTTTTCTTCGAAATCGGTGGTGAGAACGATTTCATTGCAGGAGGAACATTTTTCCCACACGCCGCTGGGCATGGACTTCTTCTCGGATGACTCGTGAAGGCGCGCGGGTTCTCTAGAAAGCCATCCCATTGAACATTCCTCCCATAAAAGCTGGCATCTTCTAACAAACCCTCTCGGTGAGGTCAAAATTTTGCGCTGGGCAGCTCTGTCCCAAAGGCAGGTGATAAAATCCGGAGTGGAAGGAACGCACCATGGAATCTTGGAAACAAATCTTGGGAAATATTGAGCAAAATCCGCAGCGTGCAGATCTTGTTGCGGGCTTTCTCAGCCTGTGCAGGATGACGCAGAATCCAATGGAACAGGCGTCTGCTCTTGTCACGTGTGCGCAGTGTCTCCTTCCCGCTCAACCACTTCTGTCTATGCGCGTTTTGCAATTGGCGCTGATTCTCTCGCCGCGGAGTCAGGCGGGCCTGAGTTTGGCGCAGGAGCTGTTCAAGCGCCGAGGTCGTTGGGCTGCAGAGCAGCGAGTGGCAGAATTTTCGCTGACGTTGTCACATGCAACGGCCACCGTGTTGATGCCTGCCATGCCATCGGCGGCCGCACCGGCACTGGATGCTGAGATTCCTGCAGATCAAGGGAACCGACGTGATGTAAAAGAACAATCGGTGCCGTCGTCCGTTTCAGCAGAGCCGGCAAGGGGAGACAGTCCGACTCCTGCGGCGGCGCTGGAACAAAGTGCAGTGGAAAAATTTCTCGCGCTCGCTGGTCTTCCTGCTGATCTGGCGAGCCTGTCGCTGGGATTCAGCAAAAACAACTCCGGCCTTGTAGCTTTTGTCGGATTGCTGATGGGTTCCGGAAAATTGAAGCCCCCCGACATTGAGAGATCAGCAGCTCTGTTGCTGAAAATGATAAAAGAAAATCCGGACGACTCTGGTGCAGAAGTTCTTTTTGAAAGACTCTTCAGTGAAGCCCCTTCTTCCCCTCGGAAGGAGAACTGAGGTTGGAAAGTCTGTGGCGTCTCGCACGGCGATTTTTGTTCCTCTTTGTGACGCTCGTGGTCGCCTCCAATACCATTGCTTATGTCGTTTTGAACAATAAATTCGTTCACGAGTGGATGCACAAAGAAATCAATGAGCGAATCTTTCAACAGCATGATCTCATTTTCTCGATAGACACAGTGAGTTTGAACTTTCTCGAAACTCAGTTGACCCTGCGGGGTGTAAAAATACAGAACCTCAAATCAGAATCGACACCCCTTCTTTCAGTCGGCACTTTGTCGGTCGGCTTTGACCCTTGGAACCGTCTGGGAAATTGGATTCCCAGAATGAGGTATGTCTCAGCATCGGACTGGAAATTCGATCTTCAATTGATGAAGCATTTTTCAGGTGATCAAAACCGGGATACGGCGGAAGTGATTGACGTTGAAAAAATCCTTGAGTCAATGCGACCATACGTAGGTCAGCAGATCGATTTCAAAAATGGAAATATATTCGACAGCAAAAGGGCAAGCGGGAATCTTGATATCAATTTGGATTCTCTCTTTTTCAAGTACAACTCTTCCGCGGCAAAAGATGGCGTGACGCTTGTGCTCGATGCGCAGAAATCCAGAATATGCAAAGGCGCTGAAAAAATTTGTGAAATGGAAGTCCAATTCGATCATTTGATTGTCAATCTGACTCACTTGCCACAACGCCCGTGGCGGATTGAACGATTTGAGACCACCGGACCGTATGGCTCATGGAATGCGAGGGGGGAAATCACTCTTGAGCCAACGCTGCATGTCAGCCAATATTCCTTCAACCTGCAGGGAAGTGCCGATGCATCCCCGTGGTTCAGGTTGGCCGGCCTTGTGGGGAGCGGACATTTCAATTCCAATGTGAAGATCGCAAACGAGGTTGTGTCCGAAAAGGTCTTGAAACGGTTTCCTGCACCTGTCGTGGAAGGAAAAGTGTCGTGGAAGGGTCTGCGCCTCAGCGGTTTTGACATCTACACAGGGGAAACAGATCTTGTTTATGCAAGTGAGACGATCCGTTACAGAAATGCGGTTTTGACGACTCCCGCGGGGGCTCGTCTTGAAGCGCACGGTGTGTACGAACTTTCAGGAAAAATGTCTTATAAAAATTCAGCAAAAATCCGCCAGTTTCCATTCACTGAGCTGATGGCAGGCCTCGATGTGCCCACAAATGCCATGGACTTTATGATGGACACGGATGACTTACAGGTGACAGGAGAGCTGAATCCTGAAAAGAAGAGGGGCTTCGTTCTCCTTGTTGAGGGATTGGTTGCAGCTTCACGCCTCAGAACACCTTCCTTCGAGCCGAACAAACGCAGGTTGCCGGCATGCAACGTGAATCTGCGTCTCGAGACCGACACCCGTGCGATGCACTTTGAGGGCTCATCCGCCGTTTGTGTCGGCAACGATGGTGAGTTCTCGACCCGTGTTCTTTTACAGCGTGGCGTTCTTGATTACATGACTTCGAAGAATGAGTTCAGGTTTGTTGTTTCTGACGGTAATGCTGCGGCCATCTCTTACTTTGTCGATGAGGATATCTCCGGCACATTTGACCTCAGAGGTTCCATCCTGTCGGCGCCAAAAATTCCGGTCACATTCGCGGCAGATGTCCAACTGAATGAGGGCAAGATCATCACCCTCGCTGCAAACCGGATCTCTGGGCATATTGAGCTGTCCACGAGCGGACTGAAGGCAACAGCTGTGGAAGCGTGGTTCGATGAGGATGCACAGACTCCCAACGTCACTCTCAACAACTTCAACTTCGGATTCAAAGACAGGTCTTTGAATTTGGAGGGAAGTCTGTCAGGAAAAATCAGCGACCTGCTCGCTCTGCTGGGTGAAGAGAAAAGAGATGCCTTCGGTCCATCTGAAGGAACTCTGAGGGTGTCGAAAATTCATCTTGCAGGAAAGACCGATCGATTGAGTCAGGGTCTTTTGCAGGCCGAAGTGCAGGTCAAAGATCTCTCTTCTAAAATACTGAAGGCAAGAGATTTGAGAGCATCGATTTCCTGCCATCAGGGATGGTGCTCTGGAAGTCGAATTTTTGCTCACGATGTCGCGTTGGGACAAGCCTCACTTAAAAGGCCAAAAAATGGCGAAGCAAGGCGAGATGCTCTCTTTGATTCGACGGCCATCGTCGAATTCGATTCTCTGTCGGATCGCGCATTGTCGCTTCGCGCTGACTTACAGTCAGTGCCCTTTGAATGGGGAGCAGGCGGGAAAAAAGCAGTTTCTGGCAGTTTGGATTTCCGCGGCGGAATACAGGGTGGCTGGAAAGATTGGGAACTTTCCAGCATGGCGAGAGTTGACGGGCTCAGCCTGTTTGAGGTGCCTCTCGGCGGCATGCTGATCAATGCAACTTCCCATGGCGGCGGAGCTGTCAATCTGGTGGCCTCCGGACTCTTTGATCAGATTCAAGCAAGACTGATTTTTGACCACCAGCTTCAAAAGTCGACGCAGCTGTACATCAACATGCGCTCGTTCGAAATATTCAAGTACCTCAGTATCTTCAGCAACACTGCCGTAAGGCCGGGAGGTGCTGTCACCGGAGAGTTCTCAATTGACGGACCCGGATTGAAGAATCTCATGCAAGGGAAAGAAGAATTGTACAAAGCATTGAGTGGTGACGGGGTGGTGCAGAAATTTCAATGCGAAACTGGTGGTGAAAGCTTCGCATTGGAGCGCCCCGTTTTGGTCGACTTAAAGAGTGGTCTTGTCAAATTCACGCCCGTGACTATCAAAGGGCGGACAGGTGGACTCGTGGGACGAGGTCAGTTTGACCTTCGCAATTCTCACTTCAGCAGCCAGATTGACGGCCAGCTGGATGCAGTTCTCCTCACTCAGTGGATGTCCGGTTTATCTCAAGCGAGTGGAAATATCATCGTCAATGCCAATTTGGATGTGAGTCAGGAAGGCAGTCGTGTTCGTGGTGAAGCGCGTGCTGAAAATGTATTTCTTTCGGGCCAATATCTGACGCCACCCGTCACATCTCTCAATGGACGCGTTGTCTTTCAGGATTCAAAAATTGAGATACCTAGTTTGACAGCCTCGAAGGGAAGTGGACAGCTTGATCTCATCGGGACGATTGATCTTCAGCCGGATGAAGCGCTGACCATTTCGGAGCAGGATCCGTCCATCGCACTCCGAGCGAATATCCGATCGGCGATGTTCCGTTGGCCGCAGCCGTTGTTTGACACTGTAGAGACAAATCTGGATGGACAGATCGAACTTGTTGGAAAGTCGCGCCCCTATCTTTTGAACGGTGAAGTGAAGATTTTGAAAGGCCGTGCCTATCGGGATGCCACATGCCAAGAGCTCCTGAGTGTGAATGTGGGAGGTGCAAGCGACAAATCAATTGTGGCTGTGCAGCGGCCATTTGCACAGTTGAATCTTTCTTTGGATGCCGACAATAGTTTTACACTTCAGACAACGTGTATCCGCGGACGTGTTTCGTCGTCGTTGAAATTCAGCGGTACCGACGTCGAGCCCGTGATCGGCGGTCAAGTGCGCCTCGACAATGGTCAACTCAATCTTTTAAAGACGAGATTCGACGTGACACGCGCCGATGCGGTGTTCGACAACATGGTGCGCATGGAACCTCGACTCGACGCACAAATGGTTGCCAAGATTGAAAAATACAGCGTCTTTGTCGGAGCAGAAGGTCCTCTCTCTCGCCCACGGTTGAACATTTGGAGTGATCCCTCGACTGGCCCTGATGGCACTCCCTTGTCTCGGCCGACCCTGATCCGCATGATTTCCACCAATCGTGGACCTGGGGAAACAACACAAACCGCTGTGACACAGGCTCTGGCAAATGGCGTAGTGGGATTTTTTGATGACCCGCTGAGTCAGGCCGTTTCTAAGATCACGAGGGGTTTTGTCGACAGATTTGAACTACAGCCAATTCTTGAATCGGGTCAGAGCAGCTGGCGGGCCCGTGTGAGTCGGGACTTGGGAGAAAAGTTCAATCTCGGTTTGGATCTGGAGCCCAACAGCCAGTCACTGACCGGAGAATTGTTTATCAATGAAAGTGTCAATGTGCTGGGCGGATTTGACCGACGATCCAGCCAGATCGGAACCTATTCGGAGCTCAAGGGCGGCTTCAGATTTCAGTTTGGTGGCAAATGAGTTTCTGGACAGGGAAGCGATGTTCCAAAAATTTGTTTTGGAGATTGTTTTATCGGATCGTTCTTTTTGTTTCCCTGATCGCACCTTCGATGACAGTCCTTGCTGCTGACCTTGCAAAGGAAGAAGCATTGAATTTTGTCTTCATTGTAGACGGCCGACCTTGGAAGCCGCCGGTCGAGATTCTCGCTGAGCTCCTCGAGACATCGTCTCAGGATATGGGACAAAAGATTATTCATCTCCTCTCTGAAAAGGCGAGCCTCAGTCATGTTGTTGTGCAGCGCGAGATGATGGAGGGAAGGCCCTCTTACTTTGTTTCTGCAATACGTCTTGCGCGTATCGGTGAAGTCTCTTTTCGTGGTCTGGGCCCTGCTCAAGTTCAACAGATCCGTGCCAACCTGAGAGTCCGTGTGGGTGTTCCTTTCGTTCCGGAAGAGGCAGAACGCGATCGCGAAATTATCCGGACAAAGGTGGGAGAGCGGGGATATTTTCGTGCGGTCGTGTTGAGCCCTGAAGTCACCTCGACCATCAACGGTGAATTGAAAATAGTGTTTCCGACGTCTCTGAACGCGCCCTGCCGAATCGCGGAGGTCAGGATTGAGCCAGATGAGACTTTGTTTGACTATTTTTCCACACCCATCGAGTTGGGTTCGTTGTGTGATCGGGCCTCACTCAATGAAATTCTTGAAAGGCAGAAATCAAGACTTCTCGCAGAGGGCTACTTGTCTTCCGAACTTGCGCTCACCGAAATGAATGTTTCTGAAGACGGCGAGCGGGGATTCGTCAAAATTCGTTATCTCCGAGGCCCGAAGACACGCATTGAATCCGTGAACAGGCAAACGGGGGTTGTTTCCGACCTGCTGTCTGAATTTCGCGACAGCATCACTGCATACGATGTGCTTTCCTTGTCCGATGATGAGCTTCGGTCTGAAGTCAGACGCTCGTATGTGAAACTGGGATATGCCAACGCCTCGGTGATGGGGCCCACGCGGTTGACTGATCCCAACGGCGATTCTGTTGTTCGTTTTTATGTGCAACCCGGGGCGGTTGTGGTTGTCGGTGACGTCAGATTGTTGGGCGATCTGCCTTTGCCTCGCTCACAGGTGCTTGAAAGAATGGAACTCACTCCGAGTCTTTTTCAAGGATCTGTTCCTTTCGTAGAGGAGGCTTTGCCGCGTTATCGAGATCGGCTTTTAGGTCTTCTTATTGAGGAGGGTTTTTCAGAGGCTCGTGTACTCAACCCCACTGTCAATTACGCCATGGATGGTCGTTCTGTTGATCTCGTTTTTCGCATCACTCTTGGTGTTCGCTCGGTTTTGCGTGACGTGACCATTCTAGGACGTCCTGCCAATTTTGTGCTCACAAGTGGTTTTGAGGAACGCATCCTTCAGCCCGGACAACCGGTGAATGCAGCCAAGTTGAAGGCTCTTGAAGACGATGTTCGGCTCGAGCTGATCAATGTCGGATACGCCTACGCGCGAGCTCAGGTGAGTGCAAGGAATTTGCCCGTATCCGGTGAGGTGCGTCCCGTACAGGTGACTGTCGATCTGGATGCCGGACCACTGGTGAAGATCGGGAAGGTGTATGCCGAGGGCGACGTCTTTGAAAAACAAGACAGGATCATTCGGGAGAGCGGCCTTGTAGAGGGAGATATCTTCACACCTGATCACCTTGAGCAGGCGAGAATGAGGATTTTGAAGCATGATCTCTTTGAGACGGTGGTCATTGAACCTCTTTCCACAGAGGGCTTGGAAGGAAAAGATTCGGTACTGGATCTCGTGATTCGAGTCCATGCCAAGCGCAGTTATACGCTCGGCTTGAGTCCTTCCTACGGGACACGCAATGGCTATCGTTTCAGCGTCGATTTCGCAAAAAACAACCTGAACGTCCGTGGACTGCGCCTGACCTCGACACTGAGCGTGAGTCAGGAAAAACTGCAAAGTGCGGTTCTTTCCAATCAAAGAATTTTGGGTCGAAAAATGACGTTGGGCTTGATGGAGCCCATGTTGAGACTGGGCGACTATGTTTCACCCTTTGATTGGAATGCCGTCACCGGTTTGGAGGTTTCAGCCCAATCACTTTCGGATCGGTATTTTGAAACGTTTGAGTCCGGTCTTGCATGGCGACCGCAGGTGGGAAAAAGAACGTGGGCGCTGCAGCTCAAATTCTCACATGAGTGGTCGAAGGCGATTGGTCAGGGAACGTTGCCTCTTGAGGCTCTCGAACGACCCACGGTTAAAATACATGAATTCGTCTTGGGTGCCGCGCTGGACACGCGCAACAGTCCGGAGTGGCCGACTCAGGGTGTGACTCTCGAACTCATGTCGAACCATGCTCGCTTTGGTCTCCTGTCGGATGTGCAATACGATCGCTACAGTCTCGATGCCGGTTATTTCGTCCCCATTTGGAATCGTCTTTCAGCGGCCTTCAATGCGGGTGGCCTGAAGATTTCTGATGTCGTCAATTCGGCTCAAAAGAGCCAAACAGCACCCAGCTCCCGCCGTGCCACGCTTGCGGGCCGGTCACTTGTGAGAGGATTTCCGGAAGCAAGCAGTGCCATCACTCCCGGCCCCTTGCTCTGGCTGAATTTTCAGGCGCCGGAAGCCAACACGACGCTCAAATGCCAGCCCACTTTGAGGGCAATCGGCGCGACCAACGTCCTTTATGCAAAGAGTGAATTGCGCCTGAGGTCGCCTTGGTTCGGTGAAAGCCTAGGCTTTGCAAGCTTCTTAGATACAGGGGCAGCCTTTTTTACCGCCAACGAAATCAGCGCGTTGTCGGAGAGTCTGTCGGGACAACAGGGCGCACTCGATCCGGGGGGAACAGACACCTGTGCACTGAAGTCGGCCCAGATTGTCAGCGACAGTCCGGTCGACATCCGCTGGCCATCCTTCTTCCAGAAGTATTTAGACAATTCATACGTTTCCACAGGATTTGGACTCCGCTACATCATTTCGACATTCGCGACACTGAACGTTGACCTTGGTTTTCCCATTCGCGAGCCCGGTGAGGGACTGCGGGGAGACCAGTGCGTGGAGCCTTCGGCGGTGGGCAGCACATCGCGCGCGCCCCTGTGCGTGAAAAGACGTTCCACTTCCAAAATTTTTGGGTTAGTGCCATTGCCAGGCGCCTATCACATCGGAATCGGTGCCAATTTTTGATTGGATGGCATCGAAATGTTTGTTCCGTTCCCCAAATTGAGCAGTGAACCGAGCGGTGCGTCCGATCCTGCGACGCTTGTACCTCAAACGAGGCTCTCCCGCTTGGGGCTCTCTTTTCCATTTCTCGTGGCGCCGATGGTGGGCTTGAGTCATGTGGCGTTTCGGGAACTCATTCGGAGTTATACGCCCCCAGATCTTCATCCTCTGACCTTTACAGAGATGCTCTCTACGCGTCGGCTGCCTGATGAAAAGCTTTCGACCACGAACGAACTTAAGACAGCACCCGGTGAAAAGTATTTTGTGCCGCAACTTCTGGGCAACGAGGAGGAATACATCGCGCCGAGCGTTTTGAAGTTGACCACTGTCGATCCTTGGGGATTCGACATCAATATGGGATGCCCTGTCTCGCATACGTTGCGGCACAATTGGGGTGTGCGACTCATGGGTGACAAAGACTACGCTTCACGCGTTGTCAGCTGGACAAAAAAACACACACAGAGGCCGGTGAGTGTGAAGCTCAGAGGAGGACAAGGTGAGAATGAGTCTCTTGATTACCTTCTCGAATTCACGTCATCTCTTGAGAATGCGGGTGCAGACTGGTTGACCATTCACCCGCGTCCGCGCGCGCAGCAGCACAAGGGTACAGCGAATTGGAGTCTTGTTCGCGAGGTCGCTCGCGCTAGGAAAATTCCGGTTGTTGCCAATGGGGACATCCAAACCGCCGAGGATGCGCTTCGCCTTTTGCAGGAGTTTCAGGCCGATGGTGCGATGATTGCTCGCGCCGCAACAGCACGCCCTTGGATTATGTGGCAAATTGCGCAGAAATTGAAAATCACACAACCTCCTGCCGGACGTACCGCGGATGAGTGCCCATGGACGTCTGAGGATGAGGGGCGTGAATACATTCGGGCGAGCCTGAAACTGCTCTCGCTCATGAACGAATACTTTCCTCAAGAAGACTATAAGCTTGAAAAATTCAGGTTCTTTGCCGCGACCGGAGCGCGTTGGTATCAGTTTGGTCACGCCTTTTGGAAAATGACAACCAAGGCGAAATCGACTGCCGAATTGGAAGATGCCATCCGTTCTTTTGGCGAAAAATACGAAAATCCTTCATTCGAACGGGTCAAATTCCTCTAGGGATAGGAAAATTCTTCTTATCCTTCTCATGTCACTCCATGACATCATCTCTGCAAAGCAGTGGTTTTGTCCAAAGTGGGGTGAGTCATGGAACGCTGGAAAACAAATTCCCGTTGCTCCCTCTTTTCAGTTCTGCAGCGTCTCCTGATTGTTTCGCTGGGACTCTTGATTCACTCTCCCTCGACACTTTTTGCTGCTGAGCTTTCGGTTGAAGGCTCCGTCGACGACACGCCGGCAGAGATCAAAAAACTCGCCCAACGTGCTGCGGCTCTGTCCAATCGGATTCGTGAAGTGGAGCGCCGCCTCTCGGAAGCGCAAGAAAAGCTCTTGCCGCCCTCTGATGAGGATGCAGTCGAATACCGACTTGAGCTTCACAACGCAATGAGCCCTCCGGCACTTCCATTTGCCGTCAGCCACATTCGTGTTTCGTTTGAAGGTCGGCCGTTTGTCTATTCACAGCGGGCGATTGTCCTCACTGCAGAACGACCTCTACCGCTTTTTCTCGGGCGACTCAAAGAGGGCAAATACCTCATGAAGATTCAGTTCCAAGGTGCACCACTGGAGGATGTCAGGTCCGACGGATCGGATGCGCCATGGCGGACGTTGGACAAACTCATCACGCTCGACGTCACCCGCGACGGCGGGCTGCGACAGTTTCATAAGATTGAACTCGTGGCCAACCGCGGAAGCGGCGGAATCGAATTGAATTGGGCCGGTGAAACAGCAAAGACGAAAGCATTGGAGCCGAAATTGGAGTCGCGGTGAGAATTGACGGTCATTCCAACCCAATTTCATCGAAGAATGGAAACGGGCCTTGCGGCGCCGTGCTGACTCTATTTTTTGTCCTGATCTTCCTTTCATTTCCGGATCACTCGGCCTTGGCCAAAAACAGTTCGGGCGCACTTCCTTGGCTGGACGGACGCGGACGTCTGGCTCTCTTGAGGACCATGCTTCAGACGGATCCAACAGCTGTCAGACAAGCGAAGAAAGACATCAGCAGAGCAAATGATGATCCTCTCCGATCCTGTTTCACTGCTCCGGTGAACGACGACTCGTGGTTTGAGCATTGTTCAGGTCTGATCTTTGATCTTGCGAGACAGGGTGCCACTGCTGAACAGAGAGCGTCAGTCGCTCGCGTTTGGACGATGGCCCTCCGACCCGAGTCACGCGGGAATTGGAAATCGTGGTTTAAATTGTCAGCTGCGCTGGCTCTGATGGGGGAAGAAAAGTCCGCCCGTGAATCTCTGGAAAAAGCGCGCACAAAAATTGACGAGACTTCGTTGCAGGATCGGTGGATCATGCGCCGGATCGAATTTCTTGCGCAGACCTACGATCTTCTTTTCGGAGAAAATCAAGGCGACGCTTCTCCTCATGAAATCAGCACCGCAGTTGCAGTGCACAATGATCCTTTGCTCGAACCATTTGCCGGACAATTGCAAAGTATTCTGGCGAGATATGGTCCTCTGAGTCGAAAATCAACGGACCAAGGTGAGTTATCCTTCAGCAGTGATTTTCTGCGCAGGGAACGATGGCGGGTTGATCTTGATTTAGAGTCCATCTCCTCACTGCAATCGCGTATTGCCGCCGAAAGAAATTACCTCGATGTGTTTCCTCTGGTTTCCCGTTTCTCACGGACCTATCTGCCTGAGGACCGCGAGTGGAAAGCTATTTCCTCAGTGATCGTTTCGACAAACGTCTCGTCATCAATTCTTGAAAGAAAAGGCGGTTTGTTACTGGCCATGGATTCGTGGCTTGCCGCACAGGAGAGATTGAAATCATCAAAGGCCGGCGAACATGGTTTTCATTCGTCGCGCTTGGGATCGGTTGTCAGGGAATTTGCCGTTCTCGTCTCTCAGCTGCTGGACCAACTGATGCTCAAAGGAGGTGAGTTTGAAAGTGTTGGAACAGCGGGTGATCTGAAAAGGCGATTCGATGGACTGAATACCATCGAGGGCATGTCAATGCTGAATTTTGACCGCTCTGCTTCGACGCAAGTTGCCAACAAGATAAGAGAGGAAATTGCGGTCATCGATCGTCTGCTGGGGCAATCGAGAGCGAGGTTGGCACTTCTCGATGTGACTTCTGGAAATGACCCGTCATCCGTTCGGTACGCGGGTCAGTTCATGGACGAGCTCGAAGAGATGGATGCGGCGCGGGCTGAATTTATTTCAGATCTCTTCTCAACAGCAGCCGCGATTGACGCTCAGGCAAAGGCGGAAAGCCTCTCTCTGCAAATTCTAGTGGCCAGACTGAAGAAATCCATGACAGATTTGAAAAGTATTGCCATCGACGAGAGTCAGGATGAAGTCGCCCGATATCGAATCAATTTCTTCGATGAGTCTCGTCTGTTTCTGGAGGAACTAGAAAAGAATGTTCTTTCAGAGCAATCAAAGAGAATGGCTTTGATGAAGTCACTTTCGCAGGAAATCACGAATTCAAAGAAAGAAGTGGCAAAAATTAACGATGATTTTTCTCTGTTTGTGACAGAATCGTCTTCCGAACTTCGTAGAAAAATATTGTCCTATGTCGCAGCTATCCATGAGAAGGCGAATTCAAAAAAGCGGGATATCGAATTTCTCTTGCAGATGGCCAAGTCCCGAGAGCTGGAAAAGACAAGAGAAGAAAAGACGGCACTTCAAAAGACCCGCGACAGCATCGAGACACGGAGAAGAATTCGTCGTGAGAACCTCGAGTGGAGGTTTGCACAGTGAGAAAAATAGTTAGATTTTTTGTTTGTAAAATCAGAGTCATTGGCTCCAGACTATCTTCCTTCGTTTTTGTCTCTGCCTTTTTGATTTTTTCAAACCTCTGTTTTGCATCGTCACGCAAGTCAGTAGAGATGGAAGTTCATTCGGCCGATGCATTGGCGATTTCAGTTTTGCAGGACAACTATGATGCTTGGGCGGAGGAAATGGCCAAGCGGGAGATGCTTGCGTCGGAAAACCAATTGTCAGATCTTGATTTGCGAATGGATGAATTGTCACGGCGTGAAGAGGTTTTAAGTTCGCAGCTCAAAGCAAAACTTCATTGGCTTTCAAGTCAGGGCAAGCCGGATCGGGCTGCGCTCCGAGCATCTCTTTTCCTTGCTCTCAAGACGATTGGGAATGAAAAGAGGGAGTACTTTGCGCGTTTTTTGAAGATAGCAAATTTAATACCGCTGAGGGGAGCTGATCTGTTGCGCGTTCAACTCATCGCAGCAACGCATCTTCTGTCCGGCGGGGATCTCGCTGAGGCAATTCCGTTTGCAGAAAGAATTTTGAAGACTGCTTCTGCGCCTGAAGTGAGGGAAACACAGGAGAAGTGTCTCGCGTCGACTCTGGCCGGCGATCTCTATTTTCAGAGTTCCGAGTATGAAAGAGCATCATCCGAATTTAAGACAGCGGATTCCTGTGTGCAGTCACTCGGTCGGAATTGGTCGCTCTTCAATCGTTCCTTGCTCACTCTCCGTCTGATATGGTCTCATTATCGTCTTGAACGTTATTCTTCGACTCTCGAATTTCTGGCACGCGGTGCGCAGGAAGGTGGGTTGCTTGTTCCCGCATTGAAGCCGTCTGTGTCTTCGAATCTTTCCATGATCTTGGGAGTCGTTCTTTCTGAAACAAAGCCGCAGTCGATTCCGAGTGTTTGGGAACGTCTTGCGGTGCAGTCGGATTGGGTCGCTTGGGGGTTGGCAAAATCAGTCAGTTATTTGGTTCAAAGAGAGCAATTCAAGGACGCACTGAGGTGGTTCTTTTCCCTCGAACCTTCACTTTCTCAGACCGCAGCTGCTGAGGAATTGTACAGAGCAGGGCTGGCTTCGGCTGAGGCGGAAGGAATCGTAGATCAGGTCGCCAATATCAAGTTTAAAGCAATTTCGGCACTGGGTGTCCGCGGTCACTACGCCCGCAGCCTCAAAGGGAAGGACTCTGACGACCTCAAACGAAGAGATTGGGTGATGGCTTTGTTCCGCGATTTTATTTCGTTCAAAGCAGCTTCGCCGGCTCCGCGTCCCGATGGCGCATCACTGCTCCAAGTGGTGCACGCTGTCGATTCCTTTCTCGAGGAAAATCCTGAACTGTGTCGCGAGAGCGCGCCACTGAGAGATGCTCATCTCATTTTATCACGTGGTCATCTTGTTGAAAAAAGCGAACGATTGTTCTTGGAGCTTCAGTCCTGCAAGGGTGACATCGCACTGCTGGACGGGCTCCGGATTGTCCGGTTGGAGATGTTCGAGG
>JBEGJP010000141.1:0-19175 GCA_041184525.1 Pseudomonadota bacterium
GAACGAGCCCGCCAATGAGGGCACCCGGAATCACTCCGATGCCACCCAGGACTGCCGCAGCGAAGGCTTTCAACCCACTGGAAATGCCCATGTAAGGAGTGACTTGGTTGTCAGCCATGCCTTGCAGCAAGCCGGCGACCACAGCCAGCGCCGCGCCGATAAAAAACGTCATCGAAATGGTGAAATCGAAGGGCACACCCACGAGTTTGGCTGCATTGGGTTGCAGTGCCAGTGCGCGTATCCCGCGACCGGGACGGGTTTTTCGCAGAAACACTTCGAGCCCTACGGTCACAAGCACAGCGACGGCGAAAATCAGAAGGTCACGGTGACGCACCACAACCTCACCCCAGTCAAAAAGACCATCGGGAAGTTGTGGAAGGTGAACTTGCGACGCATCGGGCAAAACAGGCTTGAAGAGATCCCAGAAGCGGCCGTCGGGCAGACTCGCAGGATAGCTCTGCGGATTGGGGCCCAAGATGGCCTGCACAAGATTTTGCAGCAAGAGACTCAAACCCACAGCGGTGATCAAGGGGGCCAGCTTGCCGGCACCCCGCAACGGCTTGTAACAGAGACGTTCCATCGCCACCGCAAAAAGGCCGACGCACACCATACCCAAAGCCAAAGCCACAGGCCACGGCAGTCCCATCGAAATGGCATACATGACAAAGTAAGCACCCACCATGAACAATTCGCCATGCGCAAAGTTCACAAGCTGGAGCACGCCGAACACCATGGAATAGCCAAGAGCAATGAGCGCATAAACGCTCCCCACGGCCAGTCCGTCGAACACATATTGGAGGAAATCAAACACAGAAGTACTCTCCGTGATGCGAAGAACGCACTGAGGGGAAGGCTCTCATCCTGAAGAGCCCTCCCCTCATCGCAAGAAGGAGTTGATCCTCAAGGATTCACGCGGGTCAGGAATTTGAATTCTTTTTCCGTGGTGGTCACGATCACCGCAGGCTTCACTGCGTTGCGGTTTTTGTCCAGCGTGATTGTTCCCGTGATTCCATCGAAATTTTTCATCGATGCAATAGCATCACGGATTTTACTTGGTTCGTTGGAGCCCGCCTTTTTGATCGCAGCACGCATAAAGAAGCCTGCATCATAACCCAAGGCAGCCATCGCTCCGGGGTTTTCCTTGTTGCGGCCTTTGTATTCTTTCACGAACTCTTGAACGCGCGGATCAGTGTCATCCGATGCGAAGTGACTGGAAACATAGTGTCCTGCAGCTGCTGCACCGGCAATTTTGAACAAATCAGGACTGTCCCATCCGTCTGTCCCCAAAAACTTGGTGTTCACTTTCAATTCTTTCGCCTGACGAAGAATGGCACCCACCTGCGTATAGTAACCGGGGATGAAAACCACATCGGGAGCCGCCTTGCGGATCTTCATCAGCTGAGTTTTGAAATCTCGGTCTTTCTGCGAATAGGCAATGACCATGTCGTCCTTGATGGTTCCGCCTGTTGCAACAAATGTCTGCTTGAATGAATCACGCAGCCCGCGGCTGTAATCGGAGTCGGAGTCAACAAGAATAGCAGCGGTTTTTGCTTTCAAATTGGAAAGCGCGAACTTCGCCATCACCGCGCCTTGGAAGCTGTCTACAAAGCAGATGCGGGCAATATAATCTTTGCCCATCGTGATGGTGTCGTTTGTCGAGGCATGTGTGACCAGCGGGATTTTGGCTGATTGAGCGGCCGTCGAGGCTGCAATCGTGTTGGAGCTGGCCACTTCACCGATGATCACCGCCACTTTGTCAGTGGAAATGAGCTTGTTCACTGCCGCCGCAGAGCCGGCAGGTGTTCCTTGCGTGTCTTCCACTTGCATTTTCAGTTGAGGAGAGTCTTTGCCAGCCTTGTCGAGCGCCAACTTGAGCCCGTTGAGCGACTCTTGGCCGAATGTGGCCTTATCACCGGTCAAGGGAAGAATCACTCCCACCTTGACTTCCGACACTGCAGCTCGCACGGGCAACGAAAGGCCCAAACCCAAGAAACTCAGGCCCAACGAAAGAGCCGTGGCAGCATGACGGTATCTGGACCGGTTTGACATGATCATGGGGTCTCCGATTCTCCTCCACATCCCTGCGGGAGGAACAGCACTAAGGTTTATGAACATGAAGACTCCTCTGGTATGTCATTGGAGTCTGGAAAATTCAAGGGACCTCCCCTTGGACTGCCACCCGGAGGGGCAAGTCATGCGCATTTCTATCGCTCAAACCCGCGTTCGTGCCGCCGCGCCAGAGCAGAACTTCAAAAAAATCTGCGCTGCAGTGGATGCCGCACGCAGCGAAGGAGCAGATCTTTTGATTTTCCCCGAAATGGTTCTGCCGGGATATTTCATAGGTGATGCGTGGGAGCGCCCTGCTTTCCTCCGACGGTGCGAAGAGTTCCATCAGCAGATCGCCTCCCTGAGCGCAGAGCTGAATCTTGTTTTTGGATCGGTGGGTATTGACGCCTCGGCACGCAACGAAGATGGCCGAGTGCGCAAATACAATGCCGCCTTTGTTGCTCAGCAGGGGCAACTTCTGATGAACGAGGCGATCGGCCTCCCGTTCTGGCCCAAAACACTCCTGCCAAACTATCGTGAATTCGACGATTCTCGCCACTTTTTTGATCTGCGCAAACTCGCATTGGAACGCAGTCTGCCGATTCAAAAATTACTTCAGCCTCTCAAGATCACCTTGCGCAGCGGAGCATCCCTGAACTTGGGCATCGGGCTGTGCGAAGATGCTTGGGACGACGACTACGGCATCAAGCCCTACGATCTCATCGCACAATCGGGATACCGACCCGACCTGCTTGTCAACTTGAGCTGTTCTCCTTTCACAGCAGGAAAACAACAGAAGCGACGGCGGCTTTTTCACCAAAAGTCGGTCCGTTTCGACTGCCCGATTGTTTATGCCAACACAGTGGGCACACAAAACGTCGGCAAGACCATCTTCACGTTCGACGGCCAGAGCGGGATCTATTGGCAAGATCAATTTCTGTCTGTCGCAGAGCCCTTCGTTGAATCGCTTCGAACCTTTGTTCTGCCCACCCAATCCATCAGCTCCCCGCAATTGCCCGAAGAGCCCCGCCTTGTGGAGATTCGTCAGGCTTTGGAAAGCGGACTCAAATTCATCCGTGAAGAATGGGGTTTGGAAAAGAGTGTCGTTGCGGTCAGCGGAGGCATTGATTCTGCCCTCTCTGCCGCACTCCATGCGCGTGTCTTCGGCAGGGAAAATGTGTCGTGCATCAATCTTCCATCGCGCTTCAATTCGAGCCTCACAAAAAATGCGGCTCAGAAATTGGCAAACAATCTCGGCTGTGCCTACGCCGCATTGAGCATTGAAGATTCCGTGCAGTTCACTCTGAAACAATTGGACGATGCACGCGCTCAAGGGCTTCCTCTGCGTTCGCCCCTTCCGAGTCTGGTGGCAGAAAATGTCCAAGCCCGCGACCGTGGCGCGCGGCTGCTGGCAGCGGTGGCAGCCTCTGTCGGCGCGGTTTTTCCGTGCAATGCCAACAAATCTGAAATGACGGTGGGATATTCCACTCTCTATGGCGATCACGCAGGCTATCTGTCGCCTTTGGCCGACCTCTGGAAAGGTGATGTCTACGCACTCGCACGGCACTACAATTCGGAGATCTTCGGTCAGGAAGTCATTCCGGCCGAAACCCTCACCGTGGTTCCCAGCGCTGAGCTTTCTTCACAGCAAGATGTCACGCAAGGTCAGGGCGATCCGCTCTGCTATCCTTACCACGATGCGCTTTTCCGGCTTTGGGTCGAAGAGTGGCAGCGCTTCGACTATGAGGGCACGCTTGCCGCATGGGATGAAGGAACGCTCGCACAGCGTCTTGGCTCCGAAGCGGGTGCCTTATTGGATGCGCTGTTTCCTTCGCGAGCCGCATTTGAAGCCGACTTGCGACGCTGGTGGAATGCTTATGTCGGAATGGGAGCTTTCAAGCGCGTGCAAGCCCCACCGGTGTTGGCAATCACGCGCCGCGCCTTTGGTTTCGATCATCGCGAAGCCATTGGCTGGCCTTTAGTGTGAGGCTCAACCTGCTCGGGGTGGTTCCAACTTTTGCAGGTCTTCGGCGGACTCTGGCTCACTTTGGCGCCTGACACGGACGCCTTCCTGCGTACGCGTGACGTACGAAATGGTATCAATGTGGGTCAGAATATTTTTCAAGAAATGTCTGCGTGCCCGTACCACGCTCCGACCTTTGGAAATGTCCAAATTCAAGAGTGGCGTTCGCGATTCGCCTTGTCCGAACAATTTGAGACGCAAGAAATCGACGCGAGGGTCCGGATCAAATTCTATAACGGCAGCCTTCAACTCATCCCAAGTATAAAGCTTCTCTTTGAAGCGCGTGCACACAGTCATGCCGCGCAATCCGACAAGAATTCTTTTAATACCTGACAACTGAATCACCGCGAGAAAGATGCAAGGCAGCAACACAAGAAACACAAACGACAGTGCCATAGCGACCACTTCGTTCGGATTCGCGAAATTGATCTGGGAGCTGGAAATAAGAAACATGGCGCAGCCCATCAGCCCCAGAATAGACACCCACAATTGGCTTCCGGGAAAGGAGTAATACCAACGGCCTTCGGACGTCAGTTCGCTGAACAGGATGGCCTCACGCTCCTCAATGGCGCGCTGTTCAATTTCCTGAACCACTTCCTGTGAAGGGTTGGGCAACTGTGAGAGTTTCAAAAGGGTTTGGTACGATTCGTCGAATCGGCCCCAAGAATCCAAAATACGGGCCTTCATACGCAGCGCTTCGGGGTTGCGCGGTGCAAGGTCGAGCAGATTCTCCAGAACCTGCAGAGCACCCGTCCCGTCACCGGCAGCAAACAGTTTTTGAGCTTCATTCACATGCTTCATACCGTTCGTATCGGCAATCGCCGGCCGAACTGAGGCGCAGGGCCATAAAAATGCCGCCGAGCCAAACGGCTGGCGGCATTTTAAGATTCACTTTGGCAAACTAACCTTGCGATTAGCCTTGAGCAACTACCCAAATTTTGAATTCAGCAGAAACTTCAGGGTGAAGCTTCACAGAGCCGCGGTACACGCCCACGCGCTTGATGTCGTCCAAAATCGAGATGGCGCGACGTTCAAATTCGAAGCCCTCTGATTTGAAGGCATCTGCCAGCTCTTGAGTCGTGACAGTTCCGAAGATTTTGTCTTCTTCACCCACGGCTTTTTGCACTGTCAGAGAAACAGAGCCGATTTGAGTTGCCAACTCTTTGGCTGCAGACAAGGCCTTCGCTTTGCCCAATTCAGCGAGGCGCAGCTGGTGCTCGAGCTGAGCCTTGTTGCGAGCGTCGGCAAGAATGGCCAATTTGCGAGGGAAAAGGAAGTTGCGGGCAAAGCCAGGCTTGACCTTCACGAGGTCGCCGATGTGGCCCAAGTTGGGAACGTTTTGTTGAAGAAGAACCTGCATGGTTTAACCCCGAGTGTGGATCGTCGAACCGAAAACGGAATCATCGGCCTACAACGCATTTTTACTTTTGGCAAGACGCTTTCGAAAGTCATATGCAATGTCCAGCAAACCGAGCACGGCGAGCACCACTGTCATCATCAATGGGCCGGTTTCCACAGTGCTTGAGGCCAGAACTACGGCAAAAACCACAAAAAGGGCAAACAACGGCCGCAGGCAGACATACAAAACCAGAGCGCCCTGCACAGCCAACCCCACCAGAACACCCACAGAAAGCACGGCCGCCCACAAAAGGTGGGCTCCATACGGACTGTGCGAGAGCCACTGCCCAAGGCCAGCATCACCTTGCCAGAGGGTCGCCAAATAGCCGAGGACAAGCAACGACGGGAAAGCCAACCAAAGCGGAACCGCGAAATCACCGAGGTGCCAGCCGGGTTCCGCAGACATCTTGAAGCGATAGCCCCAAAGAATGCTCGTACCACGCGGCAAGGGCTCGCGCAGAACGTAGCTCAAAAACAATTTCCAGCCCGTCAATTGGCTTTGACCGGACGGAGCCCTCTTCACATGAGAATCGATCAAAACAGCCCCACCCTCTCGCTGGGAGCCATGCAATGCTGCAGTCCCCTGCAGTGCTTTGAGTCCGACTCGTGTGTGCGCCACGACAGAAACAAGTGAGTGAGGAAAACTTTCCGGCCGGTTGAGGATGTATTTCACAATGCCGCGCAGCCGTTCTGCCTGAGAATAAGCAAAATCGAGCAACACGAGTGTTCCCGCCACCGAACCGAAGATCGTCAGTGCCAAAGCACCACCGCCCGAGAACAAAAACCAAGCCAGCCTCTGCCAGCTTTCCAAGTCGAAAATTTTTTGCATTTCGATCAGGGCTGCCGAGGACTTCAATTGATTCATCAAAGTTTCTCTTTGGCCGAGAAGCTCAGGGTTGGTGGTCTTGGCAAACTCCTCCAGAAGTCTCTGCTCCATATTGAAGCCCTGAGGCACGCTCAGGAGGCTCATGAGCATAAAAACAACAGGCAGCGAGAGGGTCAGCAGAGCCCACCATGCGGATTTGCTGCGTTGACGGAGGAACAGAACACCCGCCATCAGGGGGGAAATCAAGAATCCCAAACTTCCGGCAACAACAAACACCGGCAATCGGGTCATGATCCCAAGAAGATATAAGAAAAACGAAACAACAAGCAGAAGAAAAATCCCAGCTCTCGCACGCGTCATCGCGGCCACTTGCGCCACATGATAGGCCGCCAGAGGGAGAACAAAGGCAAGCAAACTGATACCAATCAGGATGCCGGAGAACAGAAAACCCGCGGAGCGTTTCTGCTGCGCGGGTCCTTCTGGTATGCCCTCCGACGGATCCGAGTTCAAATCCGGACGACCCATCATAAGACCTATCTCTCTTCAAAAAATTCCAAGAGTGAACGTCTCACTCTTCGTCGCGGGGACCGCCACGGCGTGCTGACATCGAGTCGCCTTCAGCGCGCTCGCGAGCTTGCTCAGCCGCGCGTGTTGCTGCCGCTTCTGCTTGCTTCTGCAACTCAACACGACGAGCTTCGATGTTGACCTTGTCTGCCAACTTGATGATCAGGCTGCGCAGAACATTTTCGTCAAGTTTCAAAATACGCTCGAGTTCGCGCGCATTGTCTTGAGCTGTCGCGACATCCAAAACGTGGTAAACGCCGCGGGTCACTTTGTTGATAGGATATGCCAACTTGCGAACACCCCAAGTGTCCTTGCGGATGATTTGACCGCCGTTGTTGGTGATAATACCTTCCCACTTGGTCAGCATCTTGCTGAGTTCAGCTTCTGGAAGGTCAGGCTTTGTAATGATCATTGCTTCGTATTCACGCATTTCACAAACTCCTTCTGGATCGCATCTTAAAAACGTGAGCCCCCAGCTTGATGTCATTGCGGGAGCAAGGAGATTCACCAGGTCGGGTCGCATAACCCCTCTTGAAGGAACATGCAAGCGCTCTCCTCTGAAACTCCTTGCCCACGTTGGGGCGCTGGCCTGTGCGATTCCCGCAGCTTGGGCTTCGGAACCCTCCCCGTGCGGACCCAACCTCCCTGTTACCCCCCTGTTGAATGGCATCATTTCAGGAGCTTGGGGATGCAGCGGCACGGAACGCTGGGAGGTGCGCCTCGGGACGGTCTTAAACGATTCTGAATTCATTACGCCCTACATTCGCACTTCCGCAGGAGTCTCGCTCCCTGCAAACCCCAGACTCAAAGACACCGAGCCCCTCGCCGGCTGGGAGTTCGTGCAATCAATCAAATACGCCTTCGTTCCTGAAGAAAGCTTCGAGCGTTCCATCGACTGGAAAGGCGGCTCCGTGCTGTCTTCACCTTCATTGCAGCAATGGAGCATGCTCCTCGATTCAGAAATCGCACTCGAGATCGTGAAAAGGAATTTCAACTCCGACTCTTATCGGCGCGCTTGGGGAGTGAAATTTTGGCAGGTCCTCCCGCCGTCATGGAGAACCCTCGGCGCACTGCGCGACACCCGCAATGCAAATGCTTACGGACTCACTCTGAAAGCTGAATTTCAGGCGGGGCCTTGGCGGGCTCAAGTGGGAGCGGGTCGCATGACGCTGGCCGTGGACCGGATCGTGGCATCGTTTTTCTATCCCTCAGTAGAAATTTCATTTTGGCCGGGAGAAGCAAAATGATCACGCGGGGCAAAATATGGTTGATGGTGAGCATCAGCATTCTCGCTGCATGTGAGGTGCGCGAACGGCTCCCCGAAATTGCAACAGAGGAAGGGGATGGGGCACACCTGCCCGTCTTGGGAACACCCGTAGACGGCCAAATCACTTCAATAGGAGCTGCCGTTGCCGACTTTGTACCCGATCAGCCCACCTCACTCGCGGGGTTCGGAGGTGCAGGGCGTCGGTTTCTTCCACCGCTCTTCACCCCAGACGGTGATTTGGCCTTTTGCAAGCCCTACCAGAAAATCCTGCACCCACCCCGCATCAAAACAGCCGTGTTCAACGTCACATCGGAATCTGGTCAAACTCAAAATCTTTTTCTTGTCTCATTGGATACAGTTGCCATCACAAGCGATCTTCTTGGGAAAGTCCACGCCGCAATCAACTCGGCCAACCCAAACACCACAGCTCAATTGAACAACACCACTGTCATAGCCAGTCACACACATTCCGGAGTCGCAGGACTGACGGAAAATCCTCTGTGGGGGGCCTTTGTCTGCGATCAATACAACGACCGGCTCACAGGAAAATTTCTCGAGACTCTCAAGGAGACTGTCGTTCGTTCTCTCTCCAACAGAAAGACCATTGCCTCCATCGAATCAAGGACCATCCGAGTGCCCACGCTCCTCAAAAGCCGTTCTGGGACGATGAGAAGCGAGGATCACGTGCATTTGCTCCAGTTCATGACCGCAGACCAACGCCCTGCTGTCTCACTCCTCCAATTGGCAGCGCATCCGACCACCTTCGGAACAAAAGACCTCGTGCTCACGTCCGATTTGGTCTCGCCGCTGGAAGAAGCTGTGAAAAGCTCCAACGATTCCGAATACGTTTTTTTGATGCAAACCGAAATTGGCAATATGGATGCCAATATGGATGGAATGAGTCTGGAATCTTGGGCAGCAGCCATGGCGGACGCACTCCAAAACACGGCGTCCGAAAAGCACCAAACGTCCAACTTGAACATCAAAACATCGGCCGGATTCTTTGAGTTGCCCAGCAAAAGAATCAACTGGCACGGCTGCGACGCAACGGCCGCGAAAGCTTTTATGAATGCAGACATTCTCAACGCACTTCCCCAGAAAGTGCCCTATTCCTCGTGGAAGCTTCAAGGCGAGACCTTTCTTTTTCTCGCAGGCGAATGGACAACATCGGCAGCCGACGCACTCCGCGAGAAACTCTCTCAGAAAAACCAAGCTGCTGCGAACCTCAAGGTTTTTTCGCTGGCCCACGACTACACCGCGTACCATTTGAGCCCCAGCGAGTACGAAAAAAAATCTTTGGAATCGTGTTCATCCATTTACGGACCGACGGTTTCGGAAGACTTGGCCCGACAGCTCAATTCAAACGGGCTACCGCTCTGATACGCGAGCGTGCCCATGCCGAAGCAACGGCTGGAATTGAAACTGACGCCAACAGCCACCACATCAGCCAGAGGATATCAGTGTGCGTCGTTCTCATGCCCACGTGATGAACGTGCATGCCTTCATGTTGCAAATAGGAAGGCAGCAGGGTCATGAGCACACAAAAACCAATTGTGGTTAAAGGCGGCAACCACCAAAACTGACTCACGAGGCGGCGCCGCTGGAAGCGATCCAAAGACAACAACAAACAGGCCGAGGGGATCAGAGAAAAGACCCAACCGCACACCAACGGACACCAAGGATCGGGCAACTGGTGAAGAGAGGATGCAATGTCTACAGAGAACGACGTCAATGCGATTGAATTTTGTGAACACACCGACAAAGACAAGAAATATCCGACAACAGAAGCTATTCCGTACACAAGAAAAAAACGACGTCGCGATTGTTCCAGCTGTTGCTTGATTCCCTCGCCAACGAGGGACAGTTCTCGTCCTTGTTCCGCAGAGATCTCGTGATGCAGAGTATTGAATTCAGAAAGTGATCGAACGTACTCTCTTTCAGTTTCCGAGTTCTTTCTTTCTTCACTTTGGCTCATTTTCGCCTCCGACATCATCTTTTCCTGATAAAAGAGCGCGAATTTTTTGAATAGCGCGGCTGTAAATCTTTCGCAGTGCCACTTCACTTTTTCCGGATTCCACAGCGAGAGCTCCAAAACTCTTCTCATCCACAACACGAGCCTTTAAAACATCCTGTTGTTCCCTCGAGAGCTCTGCGAAAGCGCCCGAAATGGGGTTACTCCATGCTCGCGATTCACCTCGTTCCTCACTTGATTCCAATGGAGATGTGAAGTCGCCGTCCGTGTGTGCAAGACGTTGAGTCTGTTTCAACCTTTCTTCCAAAGCCAATGCTGCTGTTCTCTTTCGAAGAGTATCCATGCAGGCGTTGTGTACAATGGTAAAGAACCAAGGCAACGCCGGCTGGTTCGTCTTGTAGAGATGGATCTTGGAATGAAGTTTGAGAAACACATCCTGTGAAATTTCTGAAGCCAATTCCCCACGACCCACTTTTTGAAGTGCATAATGAAAAACACGCCCTTTGTGCCGCCGGAAAAAGGTTTCAAAGGCGATCGCATCGCCGTTGGCATAGCGATCCAAAAGTTCCTCGTCTGTCGGATTCTCTCCCCGCACAAAATCTCCACATTCTGAAGAGTTAGAAAACCCTATCATGCCCCTGTCACAGTTTCACTGGCCCCGACGTATGCGTATACGAAGAACCGCAAAGGATGTGACTATGAGCTCAGCCCTGCACATGAGAACCGTCCGGCCCCGACGCGGCCGTTTTTCACTCTTCCTTACGTTCGGATGGCTCGCTTGGTGCATGGGGTCCAGCGATCAGGCATGGGCGCACCCCGTCGTCTTCTCACAAGGCACCGCCCTGATGGGACATCACCAAGGTGATATGGCGGGGCTCGAGGTGATCCATTCACCACTGTGGTGGTTGGGTCTCGGGTTCGCTGCCGAGCGAACGCCCTCGTCCACAGTGCTGACAGCAGAAACGAATGTGTTGGCGTGGCGCGGCAACTTTCCCGACCTGCAGAGCAATTTCTACCTCGGTGTGGCAGGTGGCAATGTCTGGGGATTGACTCACCAAGACATGATTGACAGCGCCGCACCACCTCGCACAAAGTCGCCGCGTGGCCTCCTTCAATGGAAAGCAGAATGGGATGCCGAAGACAGACAGTTTTATGCCCGCACACGTTACCAACAAGAATTTCAGGAAGACGAAGTCCGAAGGGATCAGACTTTGTTGCGGGTGGGGTTGGCACCTTACAAAGCGGCCGCAGATGAACTGACATGGTGGGGAATGCTCGAGTGGACGACGGATCGAGCCCAAGGTGACCATGGCCCCAAGCATGAGGTAACTCCGCTTGTCAGGCTGTTTTATAAAAATGCACTTGTCGAATTCGGCATGAGCGTCTCGGGACGCACCACGTTCAATTACATGTTTCATTATTTTTAATGCAAAGGAGCACACTCATGAATTTTGTTAAAAAACTTGCAATCACACTCATTGCATTCTCGGGAGGTTGGATAGTGAACAACACTGCATTTGCAGACACGGTCAAAGTGAGCGTCAATGGCATGGTCTGCGGCTTCTGTGCGCAAGGAATCACCAAGAAACTCAACAGCACTCAGGCTGTTGAAAATGTGAAAGTGGACCTTGAAAACAAATTGGTCACCTTCAACACACTGCCGGGAAAGACTTTCGATGACGCTGCGCTCAGCAAACTCATCACCGACTCCGGATACACAATTGTGAAAATCGAGAGGAATAAAAAATGAGTCGCACATGGGCTGCTCTCGCCTTACTGGGAAGCTCTGCAACTCTTGTGTGCTGCGTGATTCCGGCTGTGCTTGTCACATTGGGCTTTGGAGCGGCTCTGGCGGGGGCCATTTCTGCTTTGCCTGCACTCACCCTTCTGAGCGAACACAAGACTCTCGTTTATGGAGTTGCAGGCAGCCTCTTGGCTGTCTCCACTTTTCTTCGGTCACGCCCTGAAGCCAATGTGTGCCCTGCGGATCCGATGTTGGCTGAAGCCTGCCGCAAAACAAAAAGAGCGAGCACCCTGCTTCACCGCACTGCGCTCGCTCTCTTCTTATTTTCGCTGGTCTTTGTTTACTTGCTGCCTCGTTTTCTCGGCTAAAAAAGGCTCAATGTCCGTGGCCCGCGTGCATCGCGTGGATGCCGGGCAATGAACTTTCGACGGTGTCATGCTTGGTGTTTTCATCTTTTTTCGAGACTTGCTTTTCGCCCACCTTGCGTTTCACTGCGTCGCGCTCGAGCAGGTGATCCTTGGTGTACACCCACTTCTGCTCTGCCAATCCGGCCATGGAATATTCAGGGCCCATGCGAATCGCATCCACCGGACAGGCCTCTTCGCAATACCCGCAAAACACGCAGCGAAGGATGTCGATTTCAAACCGCACAGGGAACTTCTCGACGCCTTTGTCGGGACTTTCTCCGGCGACAATGGTGATGCACTGCGCAGGACAGTTCGTCGCGCACAAGAAACATGCGGTACAGCGCACGCGACCATCCGGCCGCTTCGTGAGGAAGTGCGCTCCCTTGAAGCGCTCAGAGTACTGATACTCAACTTCAGGCCACTGGACTGTGTTGGACTCCTCGAGCCCAAAAACCTGCTTCACAAAGGTCACGAGGGTTGTTCCCATGCCCACCACGGAAGTGGCCAGATAGCCGTTTTTAAAACCCCGTTCCGGATCCCGAGAGACGTTCACATAAGCCATGCGTCATTCACCTCGTGCACTCAAACTGCTGATTGGGCCAACTGACCCAACTCAACAAAATATTCATCAACACCTTTGACGGCCGGGAACACTGGAGCATTGGCTTTGAGCTTCTGCGCAACACCCTTGAAATTGACAAATGTCCCGTTCTTTTCGGCAAATACTTTCACCGGTATGCGCAACCACATTTTGCCTGCAAGTTCGTTGAGGGTGTTACCAAAGTAAACAACCTTCTTGAGCTCTACAAAGCGGCCGAGTGCCTTCGGCAAATTCGGATAAGCCGACTCCACTTCAGGACCAAAAACCAACGTCAGTTCTGAACCGCTTGAAGCAAGGGAACTGAAATCTTCTTTCAAAAGAACGGGTGTTACACCATGCTCTTTAAAGACATCCATCATACCGCGTGTGTTTGGGTTGCGGTCGCCGCGGAAAAGAATTCCGTCGAAATCGTCGGCCTTTTCAGCTTCATCACGCCATACAAAAACTTTCGGCAGGCTGCCCTTCATTTTCTTCAAAGATGCGAGCGCTGCAGAATACTCTTCGTTTGTGAACTGAGCAGTGAAAACAACTGAAATTTGTTCCGGCTGCAATCCGGCAACAGCATCGGCCAACGCCTGCAGCGCTGCCTGAGAAGCCACTTGCGAGCCCTCGAGGCGCGGCGCAGAAATACGGTGTGAAGCGTTGAGATGCTCGTACATGGTACGACCGGTGTCGCACATCCAATAGCCGTTCACATCCGCATTGTGCCGTGGTTTCAGACGATAATATTCACGCTGGTTGCTGTTTTGGAAAAGATTGACATTGCAGCCGGTAGAACAACCGGGACACACCGTCTTGCTTTCTTTCAAGAACCACACACGGCATTTGAAACGGAAGTCCTTGGCCGTGAAGGCACCCACCGGACAAATGTCAGCAAGGTTGTAGCTGTAGTTGTGCTTGATCTTGCGATCCTTGTAAGTGCCAATAGTCGCCTGATCGCCGCGGCTGAAGATACCCAGCGTGCTCGTTTTGGTGACCTCGTCTTCGAAACGAACGCAGCGTGAGCAAAGGATGCAACGCTCGGTGTCGAGCACAAGCGTGTCGCCCACATCGAGAGCTTTCGGCTTCAATACCTTTTCATCTTCCATTTGCGACTGGTACTTGCCGACTTTCATATAATAGTTCTGCAACTCGCACTCACCGGCCTGATCGCAGATGGGGCAGTCGAGCGGATGGTTGATGAGATGGAATTCGAGCGCCCATTTGTGCGCGTCCTTCACTTCAGCGGACACGGTGTCCACTTTCATCCCTTCAGTCGCAGGTGTGTTGCAGGCAATCTGCAACTTTGGCATGCCCTCCACCTTGACCATGCAAAAACGGCAAACACCGGCAATCGACAAGCCCGGATGCCAGCAGAAATGCGGGACAGTCACACCCAACTTTTGCGCGGCTTCCATAATGGTGCTGCCCGCAGGAACCGAAACCGACTGGTTGTTGATACTCAACGTCACTTCATTCGACATACTTCACCCGTGTGCCCGAGCTGTGCTCTGTTTCGTCTTGTAAAATTCCAGAAATTCATGAGCGAATTTCTGCGGTATGCTGCGTGCAGGACCGGCAGCTGCATCGGAGAATGTGCAAATCGTGCGGCCCATCATTTTTCCGGCCACCTCAGCAATTTTCTCGGCATCACCGGGAGCGCCATCGCCGTTGACAATGTCGCGTGACATTTTCAACAACCAGCCCGTGCCTTCACGACAAGGTGTACACTGCCCGCAAGATTCATCCTTGAAAAAGTGCATGAGGTTTTCCAGCACATGCACCATGCTGACATCTTCAGGAATGACAATAACAGCTCCCGATCCCAACATGGTTCCCGCAGCAGCAAAGGCTTCGTAGTCCATGGTCATGTTTTCAACTTCTGCTGCCGTGAGAACAGGCGCAGAAGCACCACCGGGAATCACCGCCTTGAGCTTCTTGCCGCCAATCAGGCCGCCGCAATCTTCATAGATGAATCGTTTCAATGGATAGCCCAAGGGCAGCTCGTAGCAGCCGGGGCGCACCACAGGACCGCTGATATTGAACAGCTTCGTACCTGCTGACTTCTCGGTTCCGAACTTTTTGTAGGCTTCTGGACCGTTGCGGATGATCCACGGAACCGCTGCGAGGGTTTCAACATTGTTCACGATGGTGGGTTTGCCCAAATAGCCCTTCACCGCAGGAAAAGGCGGCTTCAGCTTGGGCTGGCCCTTTTTCCCTTCTAGCGAACTGATGAGTCCGGTTTCTTCACCGCAGATGTAGGCGCCTGCACCCACGTAGATATCCATGTGGTGCTTGAAGCCCGTACCCAAAATATTGTCGCCCAAATAACCGGCTTCGTAGGCCTCTTTGATCGCCTGCTCGCACCAAGCGATTTCGTCGTAAAACTCACCGCGGAGATAGATGTAGCTCTTGGAAGCACCAATGGCGTAAGCACCGATGAGCTTGCCTTCGATGAGCATGTGCGCGTTCAATTCGGCGATGTATCGATCTTTGTAGGTTCCGGGCTCGCCCTCGTCGAAGTTTGTAATGAGATATTTTTCGCCGGCAGCCTTGGGAACAAAGCCCCATTTCATTCCCGTCGGGAATCCGGCACCACCGCGGCCACGCAAACCCGATGCCTTCACCAGATTGATGACGTCGTCAGGGCTCATTCCACCTTTGAGAACCTTTTCAAGAGCGGCATAGCCACCGTGCTTTTTGTAAACTTCAAGAGACCTGCTGTTGGGCACACCCTCGAGCTCAGTAAGAATTTTGAATTCGTTCGGCTGACGGCCATTGTAAGGACTGTTCATGACTGGCATGGCGTCTGTGGCTCCTCTCTTTACTGTTTCGCAGAGCGGGCCGCCACATCGGCAGCACACTTCTTGGCAGCAGCGGGAAGTTCATTTTTACTGTAGTCAGCGATGAGCTTCAGAGCGAGCTCAGGGGTCACGTTGAGGTGACGGTCCTTGTTCACAAGTGCAACGGGCGCATATCCGCACACACCCAAACACTCCACCTTGTGGCATTCAAACGGAACAGGCTTTCCAGATTTTTCAGCTGCCGCAATGTGTTCTTTAGCCGCTGCGATGGTTTGGTCGGCACCATTCAACCAACAGGAAATACTGCCGCACACTTCAAGCCGATAGGGCTTCGGCGGTGTTTTGCGGTACATCGTGTAAAAGCTCAAGACTTCGTTCACATCGACGACACTCAGGCCGTGCTCACTTTCAAGAGCCTGCACTGCCTCTTGCGAAATCCAGTCGTTCTCATCCTGAATCGCGTGCAGAATGGGCAGGATGCTGGAGCGTTTGGTTTCATACCGCCCCAAATATCCTTTAATTCTCTCGTTCAAAGCAGATGAAAAAAATGATGCCATGACTCTCTTCTCCGTCATCGACCTCAACGGTCGAGCTCTCCTGCAATAATGTTGATCGAACCCAATGCAGCAACCGCATCAGCCAAGCGTCCGCCCACACACATTTGGGCAAAACCGCTCATCAGAGCAAAACAAGGAGGTCTGCACTTCACCCGATAGGGAACTCCGCTGCCGTCAGAAATAACATAGAAGCCCAATTCACCATTGGCTCCTTCTACAGCATGGTACACTTCACCCTTGGGTGGCTGCACCCCATTGATGATCAGCATGAAGTGATTCATGAGACCTTCAATGTTTCCGTACACATCTTTCTTGCTCGGCAACGTGATCGCCTTGTTCTCAATGGCGATCGGACCTTCAGGCATGTTGTTGAGGCACCAGCGCAGAATTCTGATACTCTGACGGACTTCTTCCATACGCACCAGATAGCGGTCGTAGGTGTCACCCTTCACCGCAACAGGCACGTCGAATTCGACTTGATCGTAGAAGTAGTAAGGATTCTGTTTGCGCAGGTCGAATTCATAGCCCGTAGCCCGCAGGCAGGGGCCTGTGAATCCAAAATCAATGGCTGTTTTTTGATCGATAGCGCCTGCGCCGCGGGTCCGCTGCACGAAAATGCGGTTGGTGGTGAGGAGTTTGTCCATTTCCTCATGGGTCTTGGCAATCTGCTCGACAACATCTTTGGCTTCTTCGATCCAGCCTTGGGGCAAATCAAAACCAAGTCCGCCAATGCGCGTCAATGAGACGGTGAGACGAGCTCCGCAGAGTTTTTCAAAAAGGGTGTAAACCTTTTCACGTTCATTGAACATGTAGAAAAAGCCCGTCAGTGCACCGAGGTCAACAGCATTGGTGCCAATACAAACGTAGTGGTCGATGATGCGTGACAATTCATCGAGCACCATGCGCATCATGGTGGCACGCGGCGGCACCTCAACACCGAACATTTTTTCAATCGCTGCGGCCCACGCATTGTTGTTGATGGGTGCCGAACAGTAATTGAGTCGGTCTGTATAAGGAATAATCTGATTGTAGTTGTGCGTCTCGCACATCTTTTCAAAGCAGCGGTGCAAATAACCGATCTCGGAATCCATTTCCTTGATGGTTTCACCGCCATCTACCACGGCCATGAAACGCAGCGTGCCGTGTGTGGCCGGATGCGCAGGGCCAATGTTGATCCACATGAGATCATCATCGTGTTTTTTCATCAGGCGTTCACGATCGCGCTCGAAGGAGTGTTCCAACGGAGCACCCGACATGGGCTGAATATGATCTGCGGGGTAGTCTTTGCGCAGTGGATGACCGACGAATTCTTCATGACAAAGAATTCGACGCAAGTCCGGATGTCCTTCGAACTTGATACCAAACATGTCATAGGTTTCGCGTTCGAACCAATTGGCACCGGCCCAAACAGGCACAACAGAAGGCACTGCCACACCCTCACCCACTTGAGTTTTGATTCTCAGGCGACGGTTCAGCTCTTTGTTCAGAAGATGATAGACAACGTCAAAACGCTTGCTCCGCTCGGGCCAATCCACTCCACAGACGTCCATCAGGAAGTTGAATCCGTGAGTTTCTTTGAGTTCTTTCATGACCGGAAGCAGTTGCTCCTTGGGAATCAGGAGAGTCTGCTCATGCAGCTTGTCAGCGCGTTCTTCCAATTGGAAGTTTTGGCCGTCACAGGTTGCGATCAGGCTCGCGAGAAGATCAGAATAAAACGGACTCGCATTTTCCATCGGCTCATGGCCTCCGTGCGTTCGACGGGCATTACAGTTTGGTCATATGTTTACAAAAACGTGCACATACAAAGTCATTGAGGCCCAGAAGTCAACCCATCGTCCCCCTCCTTGCGGGAAGGAGAGGTCGAACGTGTTGACAAGGGGCTCTCAGCATGACTCAACGAGAGTCGCACAATCAGTGAAGACTTCAAGCCATCCGAAATACGGACCTTGAAATTGAGGTGCTCATACTTGGAGCAAAAATGGGTGAAATTCTTTTTTTGCAGGGCCGCGGAATCAACAGCCGTCATATCGAAAAAGCAAAGTCGGTGCTCGAGAGTGGGGACTTTGTCGTCATCCCCACAGAGACGGGCTACTGTTATGCAGGATTGGCCCATCACAAACGCACGCATCAAAATCTACTGGCCCTGCGCCTCGCACACCCACAAAACAAACCCTTCAGTCTGCTCTGTAAAGATGCAAAACAAATTTCTGAAATCGCTGAAGTGTCGACCGCCTCTTTCCGCATGATCAACAAAGTTCTCCCTGGCCCCTTCACCCTTGTGCTTCCGAGTCTTAAAAAGACACCGGCCGCCAGCTTGGGCGCGTTCCGCGGCACAGTGGGCGTCCGCATGACCTCTCACCCTCTCACACGGGCATTGCTTGAGTCAGTGGACAGCCCCTTGATGGTGACCAGCGTCACCGATGCCGAGGAACTGGAGCAGGAATCTTACTCCGAGACTGAATCCGACGAGACTCCGGACAGGTGGTGGACGACAGCCGAGGGCATCCTCTCCCATTCAAACAACAAAGTCCCTCTCCTGCTTTCGGGTGAAGAGCCTTTGGTGATGCGGTTCTCCACCGTGATTGACCTCAGCAGAGAAAACGAAATTCACATTCTTCGCGACGGGGGATGGCCCTTGGAAAGTCAGTTCGTCAGGCAGGAATGAGCAGGTGCGCAGTCAAGTTTATTTCGTCCCGCTCGTACCCTGTTCCACCACAACGACTGTGGTCGGCGCTTTTGGTGAGGAGCTGAAAGAGTAGGGAAGCATCTCATTGACGTATTGCTGATGCTCAATGGCCTCAGAATCAGCGTTTTTCTTCTCATACGTGGTCTGAATTCCCAAATTCACGTCCGACCTCAAATCGACCGATTCATACACCTGAATGGGTTGATCCAGATCATCCGCAAACGCGGGGGCCGACACAAACAAACCAAGCAGAGCCATTGAAGAAAGAAGTTTCACGTTAATTCCTCCCAAGAGCAAAGTC
>JBEGJP010000142.1:0-8892 GCA_041184525.1 Pseudomonadota bacterium
GCTGACCTCCATCAGCAATGGCACCATCAAGAAGGGCAGCACCAGCATGGTGGCCATGACGGGTGTGTCTCAGGCGAACCCGACCACACCCACCACCAATGCTCAGCTTGTTCCGGGTGAAAGCATTGTGTTCTTCCCCACATCCACCACCACAGGCTCAGCCGTAACTTTGGCGACCGTTCGAGCATGGGATGGTGTGACTTACTCTGCGAATGAAGCGACTCTGCAGGCCACTTTCGTGGCGGCGAGCAATCAAATTCCTGTGCTCACCTACGTGAAAGACTTCGTTGGTGGTGTGAAGAATACGGCCTACGTTTTCAGCTACAGCAATTTGCGCGGCGACCCGAGCCTCATCAGTTCCGGCACGCAGCGCACCGATGCGTTCGATGCTGAAGAAAATATTGCCAGCATGACTCTCAAGTTCCGCGTGAAGAGCATGACGGCCGGAAGTACCCTCGCACGGACATCGCCGACGGCATACAACTTTACCGGCAGCGGCACAGAGACCATCGACCCGAGCCAGTCGTTCACTTGGACACCGCCGACGGACTACACCGGACGTCAGCCCGCATTCACCATTGTGGCCTACGACGGCACCAATGAAGGCAGCAACGGCAATGGTACGGCCATTCAGGTTTACGTGAATATCAACGCCGATCCTGTGTTTGTGAACTCGACCAACATCATTTCAGGTGTGAGCGAAAGTTCGCCTTACGTGATCACCTACGACAAGCTCTTTAGCTTGTTCCCCAGCTCCGACGACACGACCGGTGTGCTCGGCTACCGTATTTCGAGCCTCACGGGTGCGACAGGCACTCTGCAATATTACGCAAGCGGTGTTCTCACGAACGTGACCGCACCTTACACGATGTATCCGGGTGACCAAGTGGTTTGGACACCTCCGATGTATGAAAACTTCAACACTGTCCCCGTGCATCAGGTCTTCAAGATGAGACTCGTGGACAATCAGGGCGCATTGTCGACCGAGATTGATGTGAAGGCGACGGTCGCACCCATCAACGATCGTCCTGTCTTGATGTCAGCAAGCAGCTTGTCGAGTGTGGCCAAGAACGCTACAAAGACAATTACCTATGCAGACATCTTCAATGCCATCGACTTCCGCGATTATGATGTCAACAGCAGTGCCAAGCCGGGTATCAATGATCCTCATGGCATCAGCTTCCGCATCGAAAGTGTCAATGCGGGCACTCTGCAGGGTTCAACGGGAACCGTAATTTCGCCCGTTGCCAGCACTCTCTCTACAATGAAATATCTGGTCCAATCGAGCCCCGATTTGAGCAGCTCGTGGTCCTCACTCACGTGGACACCGCCCAGCAACCTGACAGGCACGTTCACGGTCATGAAGGTGCGCATTTTCGATGGTCAGGATTTCTCTGATTCTGTCGCAAGCATCAACATCACAGTGACGGCTGCGAATTCGGCTCCCACAGCCTCAGCGTCTTCCTTCAACTACATGCCGGGCATTGACGAGAATGGCGGACTGTTGGTGAAGTACGATGATGTGATGGGTTATTCCGGTGCTTCCGATGCGGATGGTGACCTCATCCGGTTCAAAGTGGTGCGTCTGACGAGCGGTACCATCACGTGGAATGGAACCACCTACACGACGGCAGGATTGCTCTCCACGCCATTCACTGTTGGACCCGGCCAGACTTTCATTTGGCGTCCGTCAGCCAATGCCAACGGAACGATTTCGGCATTTGGCATTACGCTCACAGATGGTATGGCCGACAGCACCGAAATTGCAGTGACTGTGACTGTCTCCTCCATCAACTCAGCTCCTACGGTTGCTTACACGCAGCCCGTTCTGGAGGGAGCACCCTATTATACCTTCGGAGCCAACCCATTTGCCATCAGCTACGACACACTCGTTACAAATCTGGGTGTGACGGATGTCGAAACGGGTACCACGGGACTGACGTTTGCGGTGAGTGAGTGGTTGGGAGGTCAAGCGATTGGTTCGTCGACCAGCTCAAATTGCTCGAGCAACGTCACGCCTTATACGGCACCACTCTCTGTGTCGACCAACAGTTCCTCCACCTATCTGTGCTGGACTCCGCCTGCAGGTACAAGCGGCGTTGTGACCGCATTCCGATTGCAAGTGTCGGATCCCTCGGGTGCCATCAGTGGTCAGTCTGCGCTGGTGTCGATCAACATCGACCCCGGTAATAATGTGGCTCCCAGCTTCTTGTCGGGTTGTCGTGCGGCGACAAGCGCGACGAACGTGACGTGCTCGACATCGAACGTCTTTGGTTCACCTTCGTCATCGGTTTGGGACATTCGCAGGAGCAACGGTGCAACCGTGACTTGGACCTACGACCAGCTCAAAGCTCTCAGTGGGGTTACAGATCCTGATTCCAGTGTGCTCTATTTTGTGGTCACCTCCATCAGCTCAACACTGGTCACAGGCAGTGCATCGTTCCAGAAGGCGGGCACAAACATGTCTGCCTATACGACGGGAACACCTGCAACCACTTCACTCATTGGAGTGGGTGAATCGGTTGTGTACAGCACGAGAAGTACCATTGGCACCGCAGGCTCAACGTATCAGCTGTTCACCTTCAAAGCCTATGACGGGTTGGCGTTGTCTGCGACTTCATTGCCGATCAGCGTGAAAATGCAATCAGCGACAGGTCTGGCTCCCACATTCACCCACTCTGCACCTATTGCACTAACGTCGATCACGGCCGGCGATTGGAACGAAATTCCCTATGCCGATGTGCGCGATACTCTCGATGCCTATGACATTGATGACCTGTCATACGCCAACTTGAGTTTCTTGATCTCGGGTTCACCTGGTTCCAATATCACTGTGACGAAGAAGGGCTCAGGAGCGTGTGGAACAGGAACAGACACGAGCATTGTCGCGGGAACAACTCAATTTGGACCCGGTGCGTCACTCTGTGTGCAACTCAATTCCACAAGCTCTGCAACGCTCGCGACAAAAACAAACATGCTTCCGGCAGTCAACCTGCGCACCATCGATTGGACCGGCAGTGCCAATGGTGCCGCTACAGGTACTGGCAACTACATCCCCCTCATGGTCCGCTCACCGTAATTTCCGGTTCAAATAAGATTCAACTTTTTGCAGAGGTCTGGAAAGGGGATGACCTGCCCCTGTGTTTTGGGATCGCCGAACGAAGCTGTGCCCAGATGGGTTTGAAAATAAGCTGGGATAGAAGTGCGCTCTGAGAAATATTTGATGTGGGGAGAAAGAGCTGCGTCGCTCAGTTTGGCTTCAACTGCAAACAGCGGTTTTTTGTTCTGAACCACGACAAAGTCGACCTCGCGCTTGTCGGTGTCGCGCAAATATCTGAGCTCCATCTTGTGCCCTTGGGTGTCTTGTATGAAGTGACAATATTTTAACAGATGCGATGCAACAAAGTTTTCAAATCGAGCGCCTGGCTCTTCAATCAGCGACCAATCCCAAAGATAGAGTTTTTGTTCTTTCTTCACTGCTCTGATTTTGGGGCTCCCGAAAGGCGAAATTCGAAAACAGAAATACAGATTCTCGAGAATATCGAGCCAGCGTGAAATTGTAGCATGCGCGGATTGAAGATCTTCCTGCAACGATTTGATCGAAAGAGGCGACCCCACACGAGAAGGGAGTGCATCCATCAGGAGCTCCACTTTGCTCGTCTCCTGAACGCGCTCAAGGTCGCGCAGATCGTCTTGGACAATGCGGGCCTGTCGTTCCAATTGCCATCTGCGCCAGTCTCTCTCGGAGCGGGAAAAAAAAGGCTCCGGAAAACCCCCGAATTTGAGAAGCGCTTCGACGTCGCAGAATTCGGGGTAGAGAGATTGAAGCTCAGCGTAGGAGAGTGGATGAAGACGGTAATAATGATATCTGCCCTGAAGTGAATCGCCGCCTTTGCGAAAATAATCCAATCGAGCCGAGCCCGTGATCAGGAGTGTGCGCTGAGGTGAGAATTTGTCAAAAAATCCTTTGACAAGACTTCGCCAACGGACAAATTTGTGCACTTCATCCAGAACGATGAGCGGACTTTCCGCGGGAAGCTGTTCGCGGAGGATTTCTTTCCGGTCGTTCAGTACATCCCAATTGCGGTAGCAGGATTCTTCACTCAATTGGCGTTGCGCCAAAATGTTTTTTGCCAAAGTGGTTTTGCCCACCTGACGTGGGCCGCCGAGAAAGACCAATTTTTTGGTCAAATCGTCCTCGATCCAACTTGTTAGATAACGTCGTGATGTCATGTGTTTAAATTCCTGCCATGAGTAATTTACAGTATAGTAGATTTTACTCATGAGTAAAGTGGAGTGGAGGTGAAATCACTCATTTGTCCGTCCGCCCCTTTCGGGTTAAGAAGGCCGGCGAAGAACAAGTGTCATAGCCAGTTTCCGCCAGATTCTGAGGGTTCTTTTATGGACAATCGTCCCCCAGTTGACCCACGCGCGACCCCGCGACCCGCGGCACACCTGTACCCCAGCAGCCCGCTCGGCGAGCGCACCGAGGGCATTCCCACCGGTCGTGATGTCGATTGGCAGCCGTTGGTGGACTACCGCCGCAATGGCGTAAGTGAAACCACCATTCATGGAGCAGTCGCATGGGCCAGCGGCGGCAAGCTCATCCACAGCTTTGGCGGCAATGTGCTCTGCTACGGACGCAGCATGATGAAGCCCTTCATGCTCAAACCTCTGGCAAAAGCGCTGGCAGAGAACACCTCGTGGGAGCAAAAAGCGATTTCGGTTTCGAGCCACAACGGCAGCACCGAACATGTGTCTGCAGCCATGAGCCTGCTCGATGCTTCCGATTGGGGCCTGATGCAAACCCCGCTCGATGTTCCCCTCGTGCAATTTGGTCGGCAAGTGAGGCGGCCGCGGCGCTGGTATCACCCGTGCTCGGGCGAACATGCTGCGCTCCTGAAGGCCTTCAAGCTCGTAGGCTGGGAGAGGGTGGGTTACACACTCCCGCATCATCCTTTCTTTTCAACTTACATCGCACAGCTGCGCAGAAGTTTGGGCGCAGAATGGAATCCGCTGCGTCTGGCTCGCGACGGGTGTGGCTTACCGACGGTGTCCAACACTGTGGGTGAACTTGCTCTCCTGTATGCGGATCTGGCGCAGAATAGAGACGAGGACTGGATTTGGGAAGCCATGACACGCCATCCCGATCTGGTCGGTGGCTTCAACCGACTCGACTCAACCATTCTCAAAGCTTGCCAAGGGAAAGTGGTCGCCAAAGAGGGCGCCGACGGACTTCTCGGGCTTTCCGTTGTCCATCCTGATTTTCCGCAAGGCTTGGGCGTTGTCATTAAAATCGCCCATGGTTGGAACCCGCAGGCCACATGGTACGTGGCGCGTGGCGTTTTGGGTGTGCTCGGCTTCGACTTTCGTAACCCGTACGCACTGCACCGGCAAAAGGCCTTTCTTGTGGAAGGAATTGTTCCGCAGCGCTACGAAGCCCCATTGCGCGACGTGAAAACGTGGGACGATTGGGATCCGAACAAAGAAGTTTATGATTACAACTGGCAGGATTTCGCGGCGCATGATGACGCTCCGGCCCACTCCGCGAGTCTTCCGCAGAGTGCTGCAGACCGTTCCCATGCGCAGGGAGAGAACAACCGATGAAAAACCAAGGTCGTATTGTTGCCGGCGTGCTGGCTCCTCATCCGCCGCATTTGGTGTACGCAGAGAATCCACCACAGAACGAGCCGCGTGCCGAGTGCGGTTGGGAGGAACTCCGTTGGAGCTACGAACGTTTGCGCAAGAGCCTGAGCAACGATGATTTCGACGTGATCATCGTTCATACGCCGCACTGGCGCACGGTGGTGGGGCATCATCTTCTCGCTGTGCCCCATTTCAAAGGGATTTCTGTCGATCCGGTCTTTCCTCACCTCTTTCGCTACAACTATGACTTGAAGGTCGATGTTGAGCTTGCCGAAAGCATCGCAGCACAAGGGCAGGCTGCGGGACTGCAAACGTCCCTCATGCGCAATCCCAAATTCCGTGTCGACTATGGCACCATCATCAGTTGTCACTTGTCGCACCCGCAGTGGGACAAGCCGATTGTTTCAATTTCGTCCAATGCGGCGTTCGATTATTTCAGCACCGATGTGGGCCAGCAGGAAATGATCGCTTTGGGGCATGCGACCCGCACTGCCGTTGAAAAATCAGGGCGCAGGGCTCTTCTCCTTGCCTCGTGTTCTCTTTCTCACCGGCACTTCACCGAAGAACCGCAAGTGCCCGAAGATATGACTTACGAGCATATCTACAATCACAATCAATACCTGTGGGACATGCGGATGCTCAAAATGATGCGGGCCGGCGAATCAAAAAGGGTGATTGCAGAAATGCCCGATTTTACCGATCAGGCCGTTTCCGAAACCCGCGCCGGATCGCTCACGTGGCTTCTTGCTGCGATGAACTTTCCGACAACGCCCGCCACTGTGCACGGCTACGGAACTGTGATTGGCACTGGCAATGCCGTTGTTGAGTGGAGGATGTGAGTCATGATGCAGTTTTTTCAAAATTCGAAATCTCACCGAGAACTCACATCAGCTGAACTGTCTGCAGGACAAGCTGCCCTAGCCCTTGAAATGGAGAGTCCAAGCCCTGTGGGCTTCGTGGCCGGATTCATTGTCCCCGGACTTCCCCATCCGTTGCTGGCTGCTGAAAAATCTCCGGCGTGGTCACGCGTCCGCGCTGGCTTTGAGACTCTGCGGGAGCGTCTCCATGAACTGAAACCTGATGTGCTGGTCATCTACTCCACCCAGTGGCCCAGCGTTCTGGGTCATCAGGTGCAGGCGGATCCGCGCCCTCAGGGTGTCCATGTGGATCATGAATTTCACGACATGGGCACTATGGAATACAACTTTCCTGTGCATGTGGACGCCGCCGATGCGTATCTTGCTGCCGGAAACGCCCGAGGCCTGCACATGCGGCGCGTGTGTTTCAAAGGGTTTCCCATCGACACCGGTTCGTTGGTTGCTTTGGGGTTGTTGAATCCGGACAATCGCATCCCGTGCACTCTCGTGTCTTGCAATATGTATGCCGATCGCGCCGAAACAATTGTTCTGGGCAAGGCGGCAGCCGATGCCGTGCAAGGCAAGAATTTACGCGCCGTGGCGATTGCCTCCACCGCACTTTCCAACAGGCTTTGGACGCAACCCATTGCTCCCCAGCAAGACAGCATTTCTTCACACAAAGACGATGAGTGGAATAGAAAGCTTCTCGAAATTCTTTCCGAAGGCCGTCTCGAAGATGTTGCCCAGCTGGCGCGTCAATTCGCCCGCGAAGCTCATGCCGATTCCAAACTCAAGGCACTCTGGTGGCTATCTGCAGCCATGGGTGGCGGGAACGATTTTCGCGGCAATGTGTTGGCTTATGAAGCGTTGCACGGAACGGGTGCGGCAGTCGTAGAACTGCTCCCCGGCGGGTCCAGCCGAGGGGAACAGGAATTCGATGAAGATGACGTCGAATTTTATCGCGGCGAGCGCTCTGTGCTCACTTCTTCTTCGAAGAAGGTTTAGCTGGATGTGTCGGAGCACTTTGTTTTCCGGCGGACGGTTTTTTCGCGTCGGCGGGTGCGGCGGGTTGCTCGGCTTGTGATGAATTCAGTTCAGGATTCACAAGGACGAACGGATAATTGATTTCCAGTGTCTCGTCGCTGCGCAGCACCGGAAAGCGCCACGCTTTCACTTTGTCAGCAAGGCATTTGCCCAAAGTCTCGTTTTTGTACGTAGACCTCTCCTTCAAATACTCCGCTTTCGCAACACGCCCTTCAGCACCGATTTCGAAATGGATGTAGGTTTTGCCGTCTGCCTTGGGATCGCTCTGACGGGCTGCCTGCAGGCACATCTCGGTGTCTTCGCTGTTCCTCGCGACAACACGCGCAATCTCATCGCGGCTCAGCGGATTGGAACGTCGTTCACCTTGTTTGAGCGGCCGCGTGGTGCCGTCGGCCAATTCGCAAACGAAATCGGAATCACGTTTCTCTTGGACGTAATTGACGCACTCATCGGGCCCGATTTGTGCAGGGCTGACAGCAGCACTTCCCACTGTTCCGGAATCAGCATCCGTTGGCTCTGACGGCGTCGAAGTACAACCGCTGGCGATCAGGCCAAGGCACATCAGAAGCAAATTTAAATTCAAGCTTGCCTTCGGATTCATTCTTCCACCTGCGATTCTACAAACTGTGCCAATGGTTTCCAAAGTGTTCTGGGCGGATTCAACTGACAATGGCTGACAAACGGGATGTGGTCAAAGAGCATCCGCCAATTGGCGAACACGGCCTGAGGCACGTTGCGGCCCTGAGTTCTGTTGAAGACGTTTTCCCAATAGCTGATATCCTCCGCTTCATCATAATTCCGCGGAGAAGAGAGCCCTCCATGGCCGTCTTGAATTAAAAGTTTTCCGACGTGTTTGTAGCGGAGGGTTTCAAAAACGGACTTCACCGCATCTTGCGAATCGGATGGAAAAACACGGCTGAAGGCCTCTGCGGCAACCGAAGGCGGCGGCAGACGAGGGACGATGTCTTCGTTGTTGACAAAGCGCCAGAGCCGATCGGGAAAAAGTTTCGCCACGAAGTCTGCATAGGCGTCGTCTCCGATGCGCGGGACTGCATAGACGTATAGAGAGTCCACATGGAATCCGAGGCGTGCCAGACGCGTTGCGCTGATCACAGCTTGAGCCCCACCCATGCTGTGGCCTGTGAGGAAAACGGGTTTGCCGTTGGTGGCTCTTGTCTGAACCGCATTGAGCACTTTGAGCCAGCTGCGGTCGAGCACGTTCAGGAAGCCGGTGTGCACTTGACCCGGAATGCCGCGCATGGTTTCGGGCTTGCTCGCAAAAGTGAGATCGGTGAGGTAGTCGATCCATTCCGAAGTGCCTGCGAAGCTCACGACAACGTAATCT
>JBEGJP010000143.1:0-4793 GCA_041184525.1 Pseudomonadota bacterium
GCGTGAAGCCATCGAGCACGCCACCACCACCATTCCGTTTTTGAACATTCAGAAGAAGTCCACAGGCAGCGAGTTGTTTGCTGTGACAGTGGAAGGCTACAGCATGATGAACGTGGGTTTCCTCCCTGGCGATTATCTTCTCATTGAAACCACACCCTCTGCGCGCAATGGCGATATCGTGGTTGCTGCAGTCGGTGATCATGAAGTCACAGTGAAGCGTTTTGCTCTGCGCGGATCTCAACTCTACCGTGCAGCACACGAGCGCCTTTTGCACAGTGCCGGCGCGCGTCGCGAAGCATTCCCTCCCGCACTGCTGGTTCCTGAAAACAACGACTTTGAAGCCATTCCGTTTGGAACAACCGAGAGCGACAAGGTCATCGGCATCGTGCGTTCTTTGTACCGCTCGGAAGTGAACAATTGAGCGGTTCATCGGCTTCAAGCACGATTCAGGCTTGAGGAATGCCAAGTCACCCCATCACAAAACGATTTTCAAATTGCAATCCAAGCAAAATTTGGAATCAACACCCGCAAACAGAATCGTTTCGCATACCAGAGGGGAGATGATCGACTGTCGTGGGAGTCATTTTATCCATGCCACAGCGTGTGAGCTGCTCGGGAGTTGCGATGCCGCAGAAGGCATCGGTGCCGTTGGAATAATAGATGGTATTGCCAAACTTAAAAGTCCCTCGAGGAAGTTTGTCGGAGGTGCATTTGCATGCGCCGTCATTTCGCATTCCTGAGGGAAGTTGGCTCTTGTCTGCAATGTTCTTTCCCGAAAATCCGCATCCCGTCAGATGCCCCATGCTGGTGAGGGCACAATAGGCATCGCTGCCGTTTGAGAAATAAACTGTCGATCCAAGTTTGAAGAGACCTTCCGCGTACGGAGCAGAACTTGGGTTGGATGTGGGTGTATTGCTGCCATTGTTTGATGCTGCGGCTGTTGCCTGTGTTTTGAGTGTCGTCGTGGGTGCAGCAGGAGTTCCCATACTTCCCATTTTCTCAATGTATTGAGCTGAATTTCCGGTCGCCCCCAGTTTGCTTGCCACTTGTTTCATTGCAGATGTGACTTCATCACGTGAACCGACAAACTGGTAAGAACGCAAGTTGTAAGTTCCAGCTTTTGCAGCCCCTCGGCGAAAGACGATCGTCCATTTGGATGTTGGGAAATCCTTTTGAGAGCCATCGAAAAATCCTGAACCATAGGTGAGCACCGAGCCGTCTGTCGGAGTTTGAGCCCACGCTCCCATCGCGTATTTTCCATCCTCTGTTGAAATGACGATCGCCTTCGCACCCGCCGGTTCCTGATAGGTGTTGCTGATTTGGATGAGGCTTCCGGTCAGAGGATCAAAGGTATAAATCTTCTTGAATTCGGCATTCAAATAAGCAGTCGGAGCTTCAACTTGAATGGAACGGATGTCCTCCGGAACCTCGACGCTCGTAAGGAATTCAATTGCGTTGTTGATACCTGCATACCCAATCTCCACCCGTTTGGATAATTTATAGTCCGATAGAATCGTCTTGTTGATTGCAGGTCGCGGATCGTCACTGGCGTGGAGTTCACCGGGATTCATCCAAAATGCCATGAGAGACGTGCTTTCAAAAATTCTTCCTTCGGCTTTGAGCCCGAGCAATTTGCTTGAACTGGGTTTATTGGGGCTGCCGTCGTTGCGGCCACCAGCCTCGGTGGGATTATAACACTCACCGCAGTGCTCGCCGATATTTGTCACCACGGCAGCTTGGTATTCTCTGCCGTGGTCGTAAGTGTTGATGAACTCCTTTCCCTTCCAGATGAGACTCGATATCGCGCCTGCCATGTTGTTTGTAGTGCCAATTCGGATGATGTCATTTTTTGCGAAATTGTTCGCAAAATTGGCTTGTACAATTCCGTCTGAGTGAGAGACGACTGCACCCTTTTGTGAAGATTGCGTTTCTGACAGACGGTGACTTTCACTGCATGCGGTTCCACCGGCACAATAGAAAAAGACAATCATCGGTATCAAGGAGTGTTGAAGTTGAGAACATGCCATGCTTCTACTCCAAAATGAACAGCATTCGTTTAAAGACCTACCGAGGCCGCGGCCAATTCGATGAGAAGAGGCAAATATTTTTCAAGAAGAGCACGATCGACAACGCCAGAATCGATCAGCAATGGCGCAAAACTATTTGCCATAGACGGATTTTGAGATGAGGATGCTTTGATGATGTCTGCGAGTTGACTTGGGCTGACACCCACGTTGGCGGCGGCCTGATCGATGTTCAATCTTTGGTTGAACTTGTTGAAGGTAAAGACAATGGGTTCTACGTCTGTGACTTCTGTTCCCGTCGCTTCGATAGCTGCTTTGATATTCTGGTTGTCCATTTCAATCCGCTTTTCAAAAACTGGATGGTCTGCGTAAATTCTCTCGGCCTTTTCGATCTGAGCGGTGCTGAAGATTCCCCCCGCATTGGACTTTACGAACCCTTTGATTTGATCATTTTTAGGAATAAGACCTCGGGAATGGCACGACAGGCAGCTCAGCGGTTGAATGACAATTTGAGCACCCGATTCATTTGTGACAAAAGCTGCATTGGGATTTGTGAGCGCCACTCGGCTTGGCAATTTAAAATCGGTGACGAATGCGTTGGTTGCAACTGTGGCAAAGCCCTGAAGGCCGTTTGGTCGCATAAATTGATATTCGAAGCCGTGAAAGTTGAAGGCGCGATCGGCGTCACGGATGTCGGCGAAATTGTTTTTGGCAGATTCGCAATTCAAAGGCTCGAAGAGGGTTCCATCCCCACGTTTTAAGCCAACCTCAGAGGGTGATTTTTCGATAAAGTCAGTTTCATCCTGATTCGTCTTCCAATATTTTAGATAAGTTTTTTGATCGGCATCGTTGAGTTTTTTGAAGGTCTCAATAGACGTTTTCGTTGGTCTGAATTGATCGAAATTGATGGGCGTTTTCAGCCAATATTGGCTTGCCCAATCGGTGATGGGGGAAAGATATTCTCCTGCAGAACCGAGCGTATGTTTGAACAACTTGTTGGGGTCTTGAAACATTGTAATGCATTCATAACCCAACGTTGCCGGTGTTGTCGCTGAGCCGGGGTCTGCAGGAAAGAGGACAGGTCCAAAGGGATAATTCAGTATGTTTTGATATTTGTCTTCGGAATCGGGAAGAAATTCATAGGAGCGCCAAAGAGCTTTGTCCGAATATTGCTGCGTTTCAATGCGCTCTAGAATTCTGTGGTTCTGGCTCACACCTGAATCTGTAAATCCGGAGCGCATGATGATGGGGTTGAGCTTGGTACCCTGTCCGTCGGGCGCGTTGTCACGAACAAGGGCGCCTTCATCATCAATGCCAAGTGCAATATCGAGAATTCCAGTGTCGGCTGGGATACCCGCAAGGTGGTAATAGACGCGTTGCCGGTAATTCGAAGCGACTTCATTGATGAACCAATCGCCGCGCATAATGGGCAAGGGATTGTGTTCAGTTGAGAATTCGATAGGGTTTGTTCCCTTCTGATAGGGAAGTTTCTGATCAGCTGTTTTGACCGGAGGAATCAGGCCTTCGCTCAGGCCATTTATTTTAAATCCTAGACCGGGTGACGTGTTTGCAGTGACAGAGAGATTCGGAAGCGTCACTGAATCGTCCGATTCTCTCTGTGTGAAAGACAAGGTCTGCGCAGAATAGCTGATGTATTCATCGAGAACCGAATTTCTGTCGCCTTTAGTTTGACTCGGATTTGGCTGCATCATGACGGTCTTCATCCACATCAGGTCGCGGTTGCAATAGTAGGGTCTCTCTAGTGAGTTCTTGCAATTCACGGAAGAGTCTCCGAGATATTCCGGCGGCTTCACAACAAAGCGTGAAGCAAAAAAAGCATCCTCTACCGCAGAGTCTCGAGACGGTCGTCGGCCTTCAAAAACCTCTTTCCAACGTCCAATGCGGGCAAGCGGATTGACAGGATCTGAAAGACCGTAAGCGCTCTCCAGACCATAGTGACTCAGATTGATTCGGAAGATCAGCGCCGCGCCGTCTATCGCAACAGGTTTTGTGATCGTCTCTTTTGTTGAGAGCATATTGATGAGTTTAGACAGCGCTTGACGCTGAAGGGAGATCTCGGATTCGGGTGTGCCCGAGTTCCAGAGGTGAACGAAGTGAAAGTAGCGTATGTTCATTCTGTCTTGCTGCCTGTCAAAATCATCACGGATGATTTTGAAAACTGAACTCATTGAAATCCGTTCGCGCTTCTGCTTTGGGTCGAGATGTCCTTCGGTCGCGATCCAGCGTCGGATGATGTCGATTTTGTCCTGACTCATTCGACCTGTGGGTGGCATGGGCTGTTTTTCGTCAGAAATTCTTTTAAACAAAAGACTGTTTTCAGGAGCTCCGGCCGTGACGTACTTCGATTCCGTTTTCAAGAGCAAATCGAAGTTCAGCACGTCTCCGAAATTTCCCAGAGCATTGCCTTTGGCGTGGCATGAGGAACAATTCGAATCAAGAATTTTTGAAGCCTGATTTCTCAAAGAATCCAGATTTTCGACAATTTGATCAGTGTTGCTGCAGTTTTTGTTGATATTTCCCTCAACACAGCGCGCGATGGGTACGATAACATTCGTCATGTTTGTTCTATTGTTGCAAGCGGCAAAGTTGAATAAAGTCAAAATGAGTGATGTTCTCACTGATTTTAAAACTTTGTGATTCATTCGCCCCTCCTGCCTGTGGCCACTATCGGAAATTTCTTTAATTTCTTTAAAAATTTTAAAGTACCTAAAGAAAAGACGATGAGTTAGCTCATGGTTCATGCAAAAA
>JBEGJP010000144.1:0-2611 GCA_041184525.1 Pseudomonadota bacterium
TGAATTATCAGAATAAAGTTTCTCTCCGAGTCTTGCCCGACTGTCACGTTCAGCTTTTAAATCTGCAGGGAGAAGCTGTTATGCTGCTTGCACATTGCATGCGTTCAAAATGGACACGAGCCGCTCTAATCACAGCTTTTTCAATCACCGCTCTTTTTAAGCCCGCAGCAGCCGATGTGCCGCAGAAAGTGAATTCTGCACCCATTTCCAAATCGTCGGCCGAAAGTCCGAACAATGCCAACAACGCGATCAACGCAAACACGATCGACGGCGTGATCGTCACCGTAGCGGATGAGCCTCTTCTATTAAGCGAACTGCAACGCGCCATCTTTCAGGCGTCTCAACACACGACCCGCCTCTCGCCTTCAGGTCAACTTCTGGGCGGACGGCTTTCCTCAGCTGATGCAGAGCTGGTTCTTGAGCAAATCATCAATCAGAAAATACTTTCACTCAGGGTGAGAGAGCTGGGTCTGAATCTGAGTGAAGATGAACTCGATTCCGAACTGCGCGGCTTTCTTCAGGGGCAAAACATTTCGGAGGACAAATTCGAAGAGCTTCTGCGCGCCGAGGGTGAAACTAAGGAAGGTCATCGCGAAGAGTTCAGAAGGCAGGTGGAAACCCAGCGCTTTATTGGTCGGGTCATCCGCCCGCTCGTCAGTGTCACAGACGATCAGGTCCGCGGCTTCTATATGCAACAGAACAGTGACAAAGATCAGAGCCAACGAGTGAAATTGCGCAGCCTGATGATCGAGATCCCGGCCGGATTGTCGAATGAAGAGCTACAGGTAAAAAAGAAGAATATTGAATCCATTCGTCGCGACATCGACAATGGCAGACCCTTTGTTGAGTTGGTGCAAATTTACTCTGAAGCGAAAGATGCCATCAAAACCAAAGGTCTTCTCCCATCTAAGCCTCTCAGCGAATTGCCTGAAAAATTGAGATCAAAGCTGAAGGGGAAATCAGCGCCGACCGTCATCGGGCCATTAGAACTGGGACTCTCGGTCTTCTTCTTCGAATTCCTAGGCACCGAATTGGGTGACGAAAAAGAATTTGAGAAACAGAAATCGACCTACGAAGCAAAACTGCAGGATATCAAATTTCGAGAGCGGCTTGAAGAGTACATCAGAAGTGAGCGCTTGAAGGTGAAAGTGAATCGACATCGTTTTGTTTTCAGCAAATAAATCTTCTATGACCTCTTCCCACTTCTCGTAGACTCAATTAGCGAGAGTTTTTTTTCTGCCGGCGCGTGAACATCTGCCACTGCTTTCTCATTTCGGGCGGCGCCGAGTTCTCATCGACAACCTGACTCAACGGAATGCTCTGCGGAGGCGCTGACAAGTCGATGGGTGAAAAAGAAGGTGCTTCGGCTTCAGATGGACGACGTTGCGGGCCCTCGCTACCGATGTTGGAATAGGTCGCAGGCACGCTTCCATCATCAGAACCGCGGCTCATGACACGTTCGGGATCGAAGGAGTCATTGTCCCCTCTTTTTCGTACCAAGAGGCCAATCACGAATCCACCAAAAAGCAGACCCAACGCAATCAAAATAATTTGTTGATCAAAAACTTTTTTCTGCGAGGTACTGTGTGTGCTGAACTGCAGAGACGTCATGTATGGATAGTACTGTTCCAGATTCTGATCAAAGTTGCTGCGGTGATCAGACAGCGTGACGCGATAGCGCGAGGTTTCATTCCCAGTCAGAAGAATGGCTTGCCCGACCTCTGCATCATCTGCCTTGTAATACACATAATACAGGAGCCCCTTTCTTCCTTCCGGAAGATCCTCAACGATGTTTTTTTGAAAAATTTGAAAACCGGTTCCCGAGCCATTGGCCGCCAAAAATCGCTCTTCGATTTCTTTTGCACCTCGTTCAAGGCTCTCCGAATCAAATGAAATGGGCTTCTTCACGGCTGCAATCGTGATGGTCGGATCTGCAGAAACGAATCCGGCCACTTTTCTTCGCACAGCACGGGCCGAGGGCTTCAAGACAGCTGCATAACCCGCAATATTCTTTTCCACGATCCATTGTGGTGGAATGGAAATAGAAAACTCGAGCCCCGGTTGCTTAGATTCAAATGTCTCAATGCTTTGCACGCCGTTGTTTTGCCGTGCAAAAGAGATCCGCTCTGAACCGAAACTCAGTGCAAAGAACACAATGAGGATCAGCGAATAGGCGAAGTTCCACTTCAAGCTGGCACTAGACCGCATGTTGAGAAACCTCATCCGGCACAACGAGTCTCAGGGAGCGCTCCACAGCCTTGACGACAGATTCACTGGTCTGAGGGTCGGCATCGAGAAAAAACACAGGCGATTGCGCTGAAAAGTTCTCGCAGCCGAAGAAATCGAACATCGCTGTTGTTTCGCGTCCCAATTGCAGATCAAGTGGGGTTTCCAGATCCTGAAAGCGTCCGACGCAGACGGCATATCCGTAGCGCGAGTCGGGAGTCACATCACTCATGGCACTCATAACACCGACGATCTGTTGTTGTCCCGTGCGCCAGTCATCGCTCCCAAAACGGCGGGCCACCAAGACAATGTCGCCTTTGCGAACGACACCAGGACTCCGCATGAGGAGATTGGTGTGCCTTCTGAAATTCACCACATCATGGTC
>JBEGJP010000145.1:0-2886 GCA_041184525.1 Pseudomonadota bacterium
CGCTGGAAGTGTGCGCAGCAGGTGATCAAAAATGAAATTCCTGAGTGCGTCGTGACTTTCGGTCTGGATGGTGTGTCTCTCTCTCCCGAAAATCTGGTCGATGCACTGACATTGAGAATTCTCGGCAGGACACCGTCCAGCAGTGCAGTGCAAACCCTCATCATCATGGCTGCCGGAGGCCGACGCCACACTGTGCCACTTCCGTCAGACCTCGCCGATGAACGCGCCCACTTGATCGCCGAGATTCTCGCCCTCTCTCCTCAATTTCAGGTGAAGTCACATGCTGAAGCCTAATTTGAGCCGCCGAGATTTCCTTTTTCAGACTACGACAGGAGTGCTTGGGCTGTCGCTGCTCTCAAACAGCGGTCTGTTCCCTTCACTTTCAACGACCGCTCGTGCCAATCTGATCGAGCGTCAACGCAACGTGTTTGTAGTTGTCTTTCTGCGCGGCGGTTTTGATGGATTGGGGTTGCTTTGCCCACGCTCTGGACCGGACCGAGTGCTCTATGAAGCTGCACGCCCGACATTGGCCCTCCCCCTGACGGGTGACAACGCCGCACTGCCGCTCACCGACTCCTTTGCACTCAATCGGGCAGCAATTCCGCTGCAGAGCCTCTTCGAAAAGAAACGGATGGCGTTCATTCACGCCTGCGGTCTCAGCACGCCTTCGCGGAGCCACTTCGCAGCACAGTTGCAAGTCGATCTTGGGAATGCCAAGCCGGGTGAATTCAACTCCGGCTGGTTGACCCGATTCATGGAAGCCTCACCTCGCAAAGCGGCGGCGATTGGACCTCTCAGTCCAGCCTCATTTCTCGGGACAAAAAATCTATTTGCTTTTTCCCGACTCAAAGGGCTTGGGCTGGACGGTTCAGAGGCACGACAAAGACTTCTGAGGACTTCACTCCGAAACCTCTATCAAGCCAGTGGCGAAAAGGGCTTCTATGGTCAGATGGCGCTCGACATGCTCGATGATCTCGAGGACCTCGGATTCAAACAGCTCTCAAAAAACCTGCCGGATTTGCCCTCTGCGGAAATGCCTCAGAAATTTGCGCTGGCATCGCACCTGATCAGAAATGACCCTTCTCTTTCCTTGCTCACCATCGACATCGGCGGCTGGGACACACACCGTCAACAAGGAACGCAGCCGGATGGCTACTTCTACAAACAGTTGGCTACCTTGAGCCAAACGCTCTCCGACTTTCACCACGACATGGAGGCCACTTCGAATGCTTGGGTCACAACTCTGGTGTTCAGCGAATTTGGCCGACGTCTGAAGGAAAATGCCAGCCGCGGCACCGATCATGGCCATGGGAACGTCGTGCTGCTCAGCGGTCCGAAAGTCCAAGGCGGGCAAATTTATGGTCAGTGGCCCGGACTCGCCAACGATCAGCTTTTTGAACGTTCCGACCTTTCGGTCACAACCGATTTGCGCCACATATTTGGGGAGTGTCTGCAGCACTTGGACCAAAATATTGCGCTTGAAAAAATTTTCTCGGTTGTACCCAAAGGCGAAAAGAAAAACCTTTTCATCAAAACCGGTTGATCAAAGACGCCGTTCACAAAAGGACCCTGTGACATGAGACCACTTCTACCCAGCATTCATATGATGTCGCTGGCTTGTCTGCTGGGATTGGCATGGACAGGGCTGGCACGCTCCGGAATAGGCGATCGGATTCGCCAGTCTGCGATAGCGCCAGTCGAATTCAAAATCCGCTCGGCGGCACTGCAAGCTCCGGAACTCCATTCCACCATTAAAATTTTTGGTTTCGACGACAAAACTCGGATGGAATTCGGGCCTCAAGAAACTCTCCCCATTTCACAATGGCAAAAGATCCTCACGGCACTGGCTTCGCGCAAGCCTAAGGCCATTCTTGTCGACAAGGTCTTTTCCGATCCCATTGGCACAGAGGCCGATTTTGCTGCCTTTCGTGACGCTCTCAGTTCGGCGGCTACACCCGTCTACGTGGCAGCTATCAATCATCAACTGAGTTTACACAGCGCTGCGGCTGACATGATTAAATCCCGAACATGGCGAATCGATCGTCCGGTCGCTCCGGTGTGGGTAGAGAAAAATGAGATTTTCGCGGCTGATGATCGCATCGCGGATGCCTTTTCAGGGTTTGCAACTATCCAGAGAAGTGATTCGGCCTATTTGAAGCCAGCACTGATCTTGGGCCGATCTTCATCCGAAGTGCTGCCTTCCTTGGGATTGAGTCTTGGCGAAAATGCGTATTACGGAGCTGACAAGCTCAATTTGGACAACACCTCATTCTCGCTCGACCCAAAAGGAAGAATCCCTGTCAACTTCATGGACCCTTCCGAAACATTGAAGAAAATCTGGCCGCTCAGAGAGATCCTGAAAAACAGCGAGAATGCCAGCTCAATACAATACATTTCTCCCGGAGATATTGTCTTTGTTTTACCGAGTCTCTATTCCGGCGGCACTGACTTCAAAGATTCACCCGTGGGTCATATTCCGGGTGCCTTCTATCAAGTCGCTCTTCTCAACTCGCTGTTGACTGGGAAGACCCTGACCAGTCTGGGACAATCGTGGCCGATCTCACTTGCACTCCATGTGCTCATCGCCCTCACAGTGATGTGGACGAGTCTGCGCCTCCGATTCCGCACTGCATTGTCTGCCCTCGCAGCTGCATCCTTGGTAATGGTGCTGGTGCCGCTTTTCCTTTTTGTAAATGCCGGAATTATTTCTGATTGGCCCACCTATTTCGCAACCGTAGTTTCAGCAACAGTTGCTTTCGGAACGCATCGTATTTTTCAACACCAACGTTGGTCAGACAGAATTGATTTTGCTTTGACTGGACTCGTCGAACCGAAAATCCTGAAAATTCTAAAACACACACCCGATTTGCTTCATAGGCAGGCCCG
>JBEGJP010000146.1:0-11238 GCA_041184525.1 Pseudomonadota bacterium
GGCGCTGGACGTCATGCCATCGAAAGCCTTCTTCCCAATCTTCGCTGAGCTTTCGAAAGACTCCGTTTTCATCGCATAAGTTCCGTTGTGGCCGCAGCATTCAGTGACTGTTTTAGGCACGACACCCGGAATCTTGCGCAGCAGATCACGCCCTTTGAAGCCCACCGCTTGTGCCCGCAAGTGACAGGGCGCATGGTAGCCGACTGAGGCCCCCGGTGTGCTCTTGAATTCTGTATTGAAACGTTCCTGATCGCGGATGGACCAAAGGTACTCGCTCGGATCGACGGTCGCAGCGGCGACTTTTTGCGCAACCGCCCGCATTTCGGGTTCCACTAGCTCCGGATACTCACGACGGAACATCATGGAACAGGTCGGATTGATGGCCACAACCTTGGCACCGGCGTCGACATAAGGTTCAAGTTTGCGAAGATTCTCATTCGCCTGTTGACGGAGTCCATCAAGATCACCTGATTCCCACTTGGGCATTCCGCAGCAAGCGAGCCCCTTCTCGCAACGGATGTCGACTTTGTTCTTTTGCATCACCTCAACAGTGTCTTTTCCAATTTCGGGCTCATTGTTCTGAACATAACAAGTCTGGAAAAGAACGACCTCACAGGAGTGATCGCCTTCTTTGACGAGACCTTGTTCCTCGGCCCAACTTTCAAAGGTCTCCGAAGCGAATTCAGGCAACAGCTTGTCGCGGTGAATGCCCAACACTTTTTCCATGAACCAACGGTGGAGCTTCACCTTATTCATCGCATTGGCCATACCCATGCTGGCGCGCGACAGTGCTCCTGCCATATCGGGGTTGCCGAGAAACGCGTCCCTGAGTCCGGAGCCTTCGTCGCGGTGGCGGATGGCCTGATAACGGTGGACCAGTTTGGGAAAGTCGAGTTGGAATTCGTGCTTGTCGCGCGGCGTGTAGGGGCACTGGACTTCACAGAGCTTGCATTGAAAGCACGCGTCCATCACGGAACGTGTTTCCTGTGCATTCAGCTTTGTCACATCGCCATCATATTTTTGATCAAGAAGTTTGAATAGATTTGGAAAAGAATCGCAATATTTGAAGCACATGCGACACCCGTGGCAAATTTCAAAAGCACGGGTGACTTCTTTGTTGAGGGCCTCTTTCTCCCAATATTTCTTTTCGGAAGGATCGTACGACAGGCCATCGGAAGGCAAATAAGAAATGCGCTTTTCGCCGCCGCTCACGCAGACCTCCTGAAAAAAAGAGCGAAGTATACCTCAAAAAAAGAGCTCATTGCTCCCACTTCGAAAACAATCCAAGTGCGAGCAATGAGCGCTTTCCAGCGCTCACATGCCGTCCATCAGGAGATGGTTTTGAGCATTTGGGCAAAACGGCCGGCATGAGACTTCTCTGCTTTGGCGAGTGTTTCAAACCAGTCTGCGATTTCAGGGAAACCTTCTTCGCGTGCCGTTTTGGCCATGCCCGGGTACATATCCGTGTACTCATGGGTCTCGCCTTCGATGGACGCCTTCAGATTGAGGACAGTGTCACCCATCGGGAGGCCGGTGGCCGGATCGCCCACTTGCTTCAGATAATCGAGGTGACCATGCGCATGGCCGGTTTCGCCTTCCGCAGTTTCACGGAAATTGCTGGCCACTTCAGGATAACCTTCAACATCAGCAACCTTTGCGAAATAGAGGTAACGACGGTTGGCCTGGCTTTCTCCGGCGAAGGCGTCTTTCAAATTCTGGTGGGTCTTGGTGCCATTCAAATTCTTCGCCATACTGCGCTCCTTTGCTGTGAGGCGTTGAAAGGGAAACCAAAAAACTGAAACAACTCACCTGAACAATCAGAGAGACTGGCACTCTCGCCCTGCCTTCTTCCTTCGCCGGTAAATTGTCAAAAGAACTATAAGCCAATCCGCAGTGAAGGCAATTCAACCGTTGTGATCATTTCCAAATCAGAAACGACCCGCCATGCGCCGCAGCAGGGCTTTCAAATTCTCTGGTCCCAGAAACCAGAGGAGCGTGACCGACACACCGGCCCAAACCGCACCCAAACTCAAAAGCCAAAGCAATGATGTGGTGAACCGCCCGAGCGAAATGATCTGCCAGAGGTAAGACTCGCGCACCCACAACGAGCGGGCCAAAATAAAACCGACACTGCCCAAGACGAACGCTGTCGCACCAAGAAAGAACAGTTGCTTGCGCAAACGCTGGCCAAGCGCACCATGCAAATGGGCAAGCGGCATGGCGTTACGCACGGCGACGCGGTTGAGGAAATACCAATTCAAAGAAAAATCAGACGCTGCAGCAAGGCTGTTTGAAATTCCCAAACCGATAATACCAAAGCGAGGAGCGAGAAGCGCACTGAGCGTGGCGTTGATGAGCAAGTAAATGAGTGCATTGAACATTGAACGACGAACGTCATTGAACGCGTAAAACCCTTGCATCAGCACCTTACTGCCGGAATTGAACACCATGCCGATGGCATAGGCACACACAGCCACTGCATTCTGAACAGAGTCCGATGCCGTCATACGACCATGTTCCAAAAGCGCCACACAGAAGGGAACTCCCATGAGTGCAAACGCAAACAGCGAAATCCACGACATCCACACGGCGCCCTGCAGAGAATCAGACAACAGAGTTCCCATTCGGCCAGCGTCACGCTCCTGCACGGCACGACTGAGCATCGGGAGACTGGCAAAACTGGCAGCCACACCAAAGAGCCCCACAGGCACGAGGATGATCACTTGCGCATTCGTAATGAATGTGACTGCTCCCTCGCCCGCGGCGGTCGCGAAATGGGTGTTAATAAATAATGCGAGTGTGAGTGAACCTTGGCTCACCGCGCGTGGCCCCATCATGGTCAAAATGGAACGCAAAGGTGCGCACTGAAGATAATCCGCAGGCCGAAAACTCGGCAATGGAAAGAGGCCTGCCCGTGCGAGCGGCAGCACCTGATACACAAATTGCAAGGCACCCCCCAGAAGTGTGCCCACAGCCAATCCGACAATGGGGTCCCACCCTAAGGATGCATTCAATACACCACCGGAAACGGCGCCGCCGATGGTTCCAACGTTGAAAAAAGCACTTGCAATGGTGGCACGGAACGTCTGTCCACGGGTGCCCAAGAGGCTCATTGCAAGAGCTGAGATCATCGCAATAGGCAAATAGAAGACAAGGATTCGAAAGCAAGTGACGGCAAGTGGAAAACCACCGCGTTCGTGGAAAGACTGCGATGTCACCGCGGCAATCACATTTTCCGCAAAAGACCATCCCGCAATCGAGATCAAGAGCGTGACACAGAGAAAAAAACCACTCACAACAGAAATAAGACGACGCAGTTCATCGACGCCCTGCGACTGCGATGAAACGATTTCTTTGGTGAATGCCGCCGACAATGCACCTTCGGCAAAGAGATCGCGCAGCACAGAGGGAAAGCGCAGTGCCACATTGAAGGCATCCAAACGCGTGCTCGCACCAAAGACGGCGTTCACAACCTGCGTTCTGAAGATACCTGAAAAACGGGAAAGTAAGACTCCCAAAGTTGCGTAGGACGACCTCTTGGCCAACTGCACCCGATCGTTCTCAATGGTCTTCTCGGTATTGTGTTCCAAGATTCAAACCTCGCTGGGCAGATAACCAGCACCCGCCTCACAGGCCAAAACATTGGCCAGCACACAATGCCCCATGGCAGCGCGCGTTTCTCGCGTGGCCGAGCCCAAGTGAGGCAACACCACGAGCCGCGGTGCATCCTGCAAGCATTGCGACAGAACCGGCTCTCCTGAAAACACATCCAACCCTGCCCCAAAAAGCTGACCGGATTGGAGACTCGCAGCCAATGCTTCCTCATCCACGAGGTCACCTCGGGCCGTGTTGAGAACAATGGCGTCTTGCTTGAGCATCGAGAGCCTTTCGGCATTCAGCCAATGGCGGGTCTGGGGTGTGAGCGGACAATGTAAGGAAAGAACATCCACGGTTGGCAAAAAGTGTTTTTCGTCGATCCGCTCCACCTCTTCAGCCCAAAGGTCACTCATTTGTGGTGAGGTCTGACCTCGCAAGGACTTCAATACCGAAATACTCATGCCGAGAGCACGCGCGCGGCTTGCCACGCGTCGCCCGATCTCTCCCCACCCGACAATTCCAAGAGTTTTGCCTTTCAGATCGACACCCAAACCGTAGGTGGGCGACCACCCCGGAAATTGCCCCTTGTAGTGCATTTCCAACGCACCGGTGAACAACCCTCGCGACACCATCAACAAAAGCCCGATCGTCAGATCGGCAGTTGCATCACCCAAGACACCGGGGGTGTTGCTCACCTTGATTCCCAGCGCTTTGGCAGCCGCGACATCGATGTTGTTGTAACCCACCGCATAGTTGGCAATGAGCTTCAAATGCGGCAAAAGTTTTTTCAACTGTTGAAGTTGAGATGCTCCGAGCTCATCGGTGAGCAAACTGACGACAACCGTCGTGCGGTCTTTGTTTTCGGGCGCAAGAGTGCCCACACGTTCTACAAGAGTTTCACCCTCGGGAAGTTCCATCAGTTCAATCATCGTTTCACTGCTTTGCAGCATACCGAGCGGCAACCCCGGACAGGGGGCAGAAAGCAGAACAAGATGAATCATTGCATCGTCCTCAAAAGCACCTCAGCTGAAAATCAATCCATCTCATCAAGAAGACTCTTCACCGTCTCAAGAACCTCGACGACGGGATTGGGAATTTTACGCTCTGCGGTGCAAAGCCACACTTCTTCCACAACTCCGCTCAATCGACCGATTCGAATGAGCTGATTCGCTGTCACCAAATCCGAGACCGCTGAATCTGGGACAGCAACCAACCCCACTCCCGAAGCCGCAAGTGATTTTTGCACGGCGGTATCTTGCGCCTCAACCACAATTTGGGGAGCCACGCGCTGCTCCTGAAGCCAGCGTTCGATTTCATGGCGGGTGCGGCTGTGGATGGTGGGCATCACCAACGGCTGCCCCTGCAAGGATTGCGGGAAGCCCTTCGCCAATTTTGCAAAAGATGGTGCGCCAAAAATGGAGAGAGGCAATGTGGCAATCCTTTTCGAACGCACACCTTTGAGCTCTTCAGCAAAGGGCATCTGGTTGGCGATCACCACATCCGCACTGTGGTGAGCAAGCTCGCTGAAAAGCGCCGAGGCATTGCCTTCCACAATGCGCACTCGGCAGGGAAAAAGCTCGGTCATCTTTTGCACGATGGCAACCGCGATCCTCTTGGGAAGACAATCCTGCAACCCGACATTCACAGTGACCCGCTTGGACAAAGCACCATCGGCGAGAACCTGTAAAAGTTCGTTGCCCAAATCAGAGATTTGATTTGCGTAGGAAAGAACCACCCTCCCCGCTTCGGTGAGCACCAGCTTGCGACCGGTGCGATCGAAAAGCTCATGCCCTAGGGTGCTCTCGAAAGTCCGCAACTGCGCACTCAGGGCAGGCTGCCCGACGTTGAGCTTCTCAGATGCACGCGCAATCCCCCCCTCGTTGGCGATGGTCCTAAAATAGAGGAGGTGGTGGTAATTGAGCCAAGTCATGAGAATTCCCAGTGAGAAAACAGCTTACCAAATAAGAATTTCAGTCGAACCTCGGCGATTAAAAAGGCAATCGACGCGCTATCGCACGCAGCAAAGAATGAGGCAAAGTGCTTGCGGGTGACTTTGCATCCACAGACTCACGCAATAAAGCCGAGCTGCCCAACGTGCCGGTGCCGCCACCCGCAATTGTGTATGTCGGCGCCGCCGAGGTCGAAGAATACGACAAAGTTCCTGTGATGTTGTTCAGGGTGAATTTCAACTGCCCGCCTCCAAACCAAACTGCAGTTGCATCCGAACTGTCGACGAGATTGACTGTTTCAAACAGTGAAGTTTTCTTGGTATCCGCAGTGGCGGTCGAACCCACTGCAACGGGAGTTTTGGTCATCTCATGCAGCGCATTCAAACAACCGTCCACCTTGAAACCATCTGACACCTTCGTCCATTCGCAGGCCTGCCCGTCTTTCTTGAACATCGCTATTTTCATCGTGGTTTCGAAGGTTCCCATTTTAAATTCGATGCTCGCATTGCCAAACTTTTTAAAGGAGCTCAGATCTTTGCACTTGGCCTCGAGCTTTGCGGGCACACCCGAATCGCCATCACTGACGCCGATGTCTTTCATTGTTTGACCATTGAATTCTGAAAGATCCGCACCCGGACAAGTGATGTTGTAGACCATCCTCATTTTGGCTTGAAGTGCACTGGTGTCGACCACAGGAGTTGAAGTGCTTGTTCCTTGCTGCGACTTAAGACAAGTGCTCAGATCGACGCTCATATCAACATTCAATGTATCTTTGTTGATGACTGTCACCTTGGGAGCGTTCAAATCCACACATTTGTCAGCCCCTGAAGTGTCGGAGTCGGAGCCGCCGCCCGTCGGAGTCGAGCCAGTGTTGGGTTCGTTGTCATACACCGCTGAATTGCCTTCCAGAGAAACAAGTGCCTGTTCTGCCGTCAATTCCGTCAAGCCCGTCGTAGGGAAATCAGACAAGGATAAAAACGCACCGGTGGTCGATGCAGTCTCCTTCTTGCCGCAACTCAAAACAGCTACCGAACAAAACGCGACAGAGAAAAGACCTCTTGCCTGCATGAGCGGCTCCTCGACAAAATGATTTTCATTAAAGGTAACAGGCGGGAGACCAAATGCAACTGGACAAGCGTGTCGCGCATGGCCAGTCGGCACAACTCCTTTTGAACAGCCAATCTTTCGTCATCCCGCTTGACGCTGAACTCACTTATGCTTTTCGCTTGATTCACAAGATAGAGTAGGAGCGAGGTTTCTCATTATGACCATCTGTGCAGGATTCAGCGGCACCATCGGAAAAACGCCCCTCATCGAAATCCCCAGCCTCTCCAAGCTCACCGGCTGCCGCATTTTAGGCAAAGCAGAATTTCTCAATCCCGGTGGCTCGGTGAAAGACAGAGCAGCATTGGGAATTGTTCTCGATGCCATCCGACAAGGAACTCTGAAGTCAGGCGGCACGATCGTCGAAGGAACTGCAGGAAACACCGGAATCGGCTTAACCCACGTCGCAAATGCGCTTGGCTACAAAACAATCATCGTCATTCCGGAAACACAGTCGCGCGAGAAAATGGATTACCTGCGCGCTCTCGGTGCCGACGTGCGCCCTGTGCCTGCGGTGCCCTACTCCAATCCCGAAAATTTCAATCATGTGGCACGACGCTTGGCCGAAGAGCTGCCCAATGCCGTGTGGGCGAATCAGTTCGATAATGTCGCCAACCGCGATTTCCACGAACAAACGACCGGACCGGAGATCTGGGAGCAAACTCAAGGCCGGATCGACGCGTTCGTCACTGCGGTGGGTTCCGGCGGAACATTGGCTGGAGTCTCGCGTTTTCTGAAATCAAAAAACAGTGCCATCAAAACAGTGTGTGTCGACCCGTTCGGAGCAGCCATGTACAGCTGGTTCAAACATGGACATTTGAATGATGTCATCGGAGGTTCCATCACCGAGGGCATCGGTCAAATGAGGGTCACAGCGAATTTGGCAGCAGCTCCCGTAGACGACGCCATCCGGATTCACGATGCACCGGTTTTAGAAATGGTGCATTACCTCGCTCACCGCGAAGGCCTTTTTGTGGGCTCCTCTGCCGCATTGAATGTCTTGGGTGCCGTTCAGGTGGCTCGCACGTTAGGACAAGGAAAAACGGTTGTCACCATTCTTTGCGATGGAGCGGGACGATATCTGAGCCGACTTTTCAATCAAGACTGGTTGGCAGAAAAAGGACTCACACCAACGGCTCAAAACCTCGACTTCATCGCAAACATGTGAACACTCACCTTGAGAGTTGCCTCTGCTAGATGAACTGGCTGAAGACACACGGGACACCCCCTCTGTCATGAAAATGAAGGGGTCCTCGGCGAAAGACCTGCACACCGCACGCATTCAGAGCCCCCAAGAAATGTGCAATTTAGACTCTCAAAAACACTAAATTCGCAGCAAATAAGAATAACAAAAGCAAATATTTTCATACATTTAAAAAAAACACCTTAAGTGCAGATTCTAACTTCCGAAATGTAGTTATGGAGGCAATAAACGTCCTCTTTCTCACACAGGAGTTTCGAAATGAAGAACCAGATCGCAGTTTTCTCAATGTTCGCTTTAGTAGCCACGACAACCGCATGCGGAAAAAACGACAAAAAAACATCGTCTGCTGGGTCGGGCGGCACAGTGTCTGCCTTGTCGGTCGAGAACCAAGGTGAGTTCGCCGCTCAAGCTTCGGACGAGGCCATCAGCGCGGCCACCGCAGGCGACAGTGAAGGAGCAACCGGATTCAGTCTTCAACTTGCAGGCGATGCAGGAGCCATCAAATCGTCTACGCGACAATGCGTCGAGCAGAGTGATGGAACTGCTGTTGTCACGATCGCGTCCGAACTCGCTCTGGAGAACTCCGTCAGCAACGAGCGCATTTCCCGAGAGCTGAAAATGAGCGGCAAAAGCGAAGAAAAACGCATCTGGAGTCATCCGTCGGGGGTGAAGTGTTTGAATGACGAACGTGCGAAAGTGAATTTGCTCACCGACCCCACCAATTACAGCTTGAAAGTTTCAATTGAGCGCTCCAGAGAGCAATCCAGAACGGAAACCAACTTGAGAAAGAAAACGACCCTCACTTCATCGCGATCCTTCTCGATGTCAGGCGAACGGCAGGTGTCGATCGTCTCGTTCAGTAAAGACTCCGCAGCAGACGAGTCGACACTGGTGAAGAATGTGTCCGGTAAAATGGCGCGCAGCTTCTCCTTCATCAACAAGACGGGAGAAACAAAATCGGGTTCCTTCTCCAGCGAAACGGTCGAGGGCAAGCCCATGGTTGTCAAAGTCAAACGTAAAATTTCAAGCAATGAGGTTGTATCCCGCGAGCTGGTGTCAGGAACCCGTTTGAGTACCGTGAAAGATGGAGGAAAAGTCGAAACCAGCTTCAGCAATCTTCTCATGAAGGGTGCCGGAGAGCAGTGCCAAGCGGAATCAGGAAGCTTCAGCATCAAGTACTTAGACTCTGAGGGAGCCGTCAGCAAGAGCGTGTCCTGCAGCGCCTCTGCAGGAGAGCTTTCCTGCACGGACGCTTCAGGTGCAGCGGTTGAAATTGAAAGCCCGTCGTGCGATCCCGCCGACGAGAAATAAGAAGGGTCTGCATCCGCTGAACACAACACCCACTGCGCGGTCAGGCTGCGGTGGGTGTCAACTTTGTGCCTGAGCCTGTAGACGTGTGCCAAAAAGAAATCTGACTTTCGCCGCTTCATGAACAGCCAGCTTAAGAAATCCTCGCGCCAGATGTGCCTTCGTTGCAAACTCGACTGCCTCAACAGATTCACCGCTCATGCCTTCGAGCTTTGCCACCGGCCCCTCATAGAGAACGTGTGTGCGGATGTGGTTGAAAACCTTCTCGCGCAAAGACACCTTTTCAGCATCCACGGCATAGACAATATTTTCAGCCCGACTCGTCAGAGCTTGTCCAACAACGAATGACCAATAGCGCGTCCTCCTCAGGGCATTCCCCGGCGACAAGCACACGGCCGTCAGTTCTGTCATGGAGTGTTCCACAGGTGCAGCAGCACCATCAGGAATCTGTTCGAGTGTTCTGAAGGGACCATTCTCGATGAGAGCAAATCCACCCTGTGCTTCCAGCAGGCCGTTGAAGCAGACATAGGCACGGCCCTTCTTCAAGTAATCCGTCGGGAGCTTAATCCCGTCGGCCTGCTCAAACTTTTGCTGGAGAATTTTGAAATCACGTTCGCTTTCGAGTGACTTGAAATGGAGTTTATCCTGTCCCAGAGCAATATTTGTCATTTCAGAAAAGAATACGAGTCCGTGACCAACGAGAGTAAACATCGAACCACCTCCAGACCGACGCAATTTTGGATGAGACAATGGCTTTTTTCAAAAGGCATTGCGTTCATCCGACAGGATGCAAACTACCCCAAAAGGGTGATTCGCTGGAATTGCTGATGTGGGCGGTATCAGAAAATGATACCGAGGGAATCATTTATTTCGATTTAACTTCAATTTCTCAATTAGACTGGACTTTTCAGAAATCAACTGAAGCACTGAGGTCGGCATCGGGCGAAACGCATGGGTCACCCAGTAAAAATTCTTGGATGAACCTGAACGCTTCAATCCACCATTGAGAGCAAGCAGCGACTTGATTTCATCGTCTAGGTTCTCCATTTTCCTTTTCAACATGCGCACATTCTCGTCAGACAAATACCCAAAGTGCAGCCTGAACGATTCGTTCGCGTGCGAGAAGTGATTGGAATAAAATTCTTCAATTCCAGCACTGCTGTATTTTTTCCACAAAGCACCGCCGGGGCTGATCCTCGCATTGCAGCTCACCAAGGGCCGGAGTTCCTCATTCGTCGGATAGCTCACAAGCTCGAGATGCTCGAGTTCGCGTAATGCCTTGACCACCAATGCCGTGTCCTTCTTTTGCACAGTTTCCACGATTTGAGCGAAGGTCAATCCACGCGCTACCATGAAGAACAACACAAACAGAACTTCGTCAGAAGCCAATGCCTTTTCCTGTTCCGGAGTGAAGGTGTCTTTTTGTTCCCGGATCTCGCTCTTCAAATCAGCCATGAGCTCGAGGAGACCGCAGCCGAGAATTCGACAGATTTCGTCAATCACTTCGAGCGGCAATCTTTCTTCAGAGAAGTAGCGTTTGACCGTGACCTCAGACACCTTCAATTTTTCAGCCAACTGCCCGTAGGTGATCGCATCGCGACGCAAGCGCATCCGGATAGCCTCAAGCAACTTTTTTTTCTCGCTCACGTCTGCATCCCCATTCCGGAGTTGTCTTCATCCTATCATTTGGGAACTACTTTAACAGAACTCAAGTTTTTCGAGAAAATGCCGACAGTGCGAAGGGGTGAAGGATGAATGACAGCCTGATGATTTTGACTTTGAGTCTTATTGTGCTGCTCTCTTGCAGCCGGAGCCCCACATTTTCCGCACAGAACACCTCCCGCACGTCTGCACAGGTTCAACACCCCGCGCAGGAGTCCGCAGCAGACGCCAAGGTAGAAAGCAAATCAAGCACAGAATCTGTCACCGTGAACGGTGGAGCTCTTTCCCCCGAACAAAAGGTGCAAAAGTGCTGGTTTGCCGTCAGCGGCACCTATGTGTCGTTTGGGGATTACGAAGACACCTTTCCGAACACAAAAACACCGGACGGCTCAGGCAAACCCTTCCAAGCGGGTG
>JBEGJP010000147.1:0-2991 GCA_041184525.1 Pseudomonadota bacterium
CAAATTGCGCCGGCGCTCAGGGTAAGTATTTTGATATGCACCATGCGCTATTCGAGAATCACCAACGCCTTGGCGCGCCGCTCTATCGAGAACTGGCTGGAAAAATCGGTCTTGACTTGGGCAAATTCGAATCCTGCCTCAAGGATCCCAAAATGGAGAATGAAGTTCTCAAGGATGCTCAAGAGGGTCAGGATCTTGGTGTGAATGGAACTCCGGCCTATTTCGTCAACGGGCGCAAGCTCGGTGGCGCAGTCGATCGGAACGAGTTCGCGCGTCTCATTGATGGTGAGTTGGCTAAAAAGTAAATTTATCGGAGCGGCTGTCACTCATGTTTGGAATCGGCGGAGGCGAGATTCTGCTCATCGCGCTGGTAGCGGTTGTCCTCTTCGGAACCGATGACCTTCCAAAAAACATGAAAAAATTTGTGAAGGTGTGGCGAGATTTTCGAGGGGTGACCAACGATCTGCAGCGTGGGTGGTTGGATGTTCGCGATCAGGTCACACGCGACATCTTGATGGACGATACGAAATCGCATGATGCTCATACTGCCGACTTGAATACATCTCAGTCAAAGGCTTCCGGTGTGTCTGATCCATCGGCTGATGTTTTGAATGCCGGCGAAGTTTCGGCATCCGATTCAGAAGGAATGGCAACGACCGAAGATCCAAATCAAGATTCCTCGTCAGAGCCCTACATTCCCGTGCCCCGATCCGCTGCTGGTTCGATGCCCCGAGAAATGACGCCTTGCGAGACTGCGGAGGGTGAACCTTCCCCAATTATTCCTTCGGCAGATCCTGATAAATCCACTTGAAGTTATAGTAGTTTCTTAAAACGCGCTGGACGTAGGTCTTCGTCTCGGCGAATGGAATAAACTCGATGAAAAATGGGATGTCTGGGAGTTTCTCGCGGCGCGCAATCCATTTGTCGACAGCGCTCTCGCCCGCATTATAAGCCGCAACGGCATAGGCAAGGTTGTTTTGGTAGCGACTCATGAGGTCTCTCAAATAACAAGCACCAGCCAAAGTGTTTGTTCTCGGATCTGTCAGGTCAAATTTTTGCGCGTCCTGAAACTCAGGCAGTTGTTTGAGAATTCTTGAAGCTGTTGATGGAAGCAGTTGCATGAGTCCGACTGCGCCCACGGGGCTTTTCACCGTATGTTGGAAAAGGCTTTCCTGTCTGGCAACCGAGTAGAGAATATCAGCGTCCACACCACAACGTTGAGAAGCAAACTCGAAATCCTTGGAATAAGGTTTCGGATAAAAAATGAAATACAAGAAGGGAAGATAATCACTATCCCATCCGAGAGAATCACGTAGTCTGCCGACAAAGAGGATCGCGTTGGAATGATCTCCGATGGCATGCGTGAGCCATGCAATTTGGTGCGCTCTTGGAAGGACTTCGCGGTGCAGCGTGTTTAATTTTGCGAACGACGCACGCAGAGTTGCGACTTCAGAACGGATGACCGTAGGCAGAAGTCCACCGTTGTTTTTTACCCAAGTGAGAAACTCATCATCCGTAAGTTCAAAATTGAGGCTTCTCATAAGAGAATAAATCAGCAAAGACGTTTCCAGAGATAGGTCAAATTGCCTTTGAGACTTTTCAACCTCTCCGTTGGGGAGTGCGCCTGAACGTGTCCGCTCGGGGACAGAGGCGACGATCTCGAGTGGTTTTTCCAGCGTTGTCTTCATCCAACGATCAAAGGACATTCGCCATCCATCACTGAAAGCGCGCCTTGAAGCGGTGGAAGCCCGCCCCGAGTCTCGGGACATCATTTGGCCTGCGAAAATGTCGTAGATACTGAGCGGATCGGTTCTTCCTGCGGAGAGAAAAGCATTTTCACTTTCAGCGACGAATTGTCGGGCTCGGATGTTACGGCCCTTCCAATAGAAAGCCATGGAGCGGATGGAGCTGTCGCTTGTGGATTCGATCAGGGAGTCGAACGTCTGTTGCGATTTTTCAAAGTCTCCCTCAAGGAAATGCAGCAGTCCTTTTCGGGTCATGATCCAATTTGGGAATTCTTCAGACTCCGTCGACACGAATTGTTTTTCAAAGGAATTCAATAATGCAATGTTTTCGGAAGTGCTGAGCAGCTCAAAGCCGACACGCCCAACAAGCACTTTCGCAGCATCTGTGAAATGCTCCCACGATTGGACATCTGCCGCCTCGCTGAGTGCCACTCTTGCAGTGTGAAAAGCTTGGGCATTCTCACTTTGTTCCCATTGCAAGCGGGCGAGCCAAATTCTGGCGTCCAGTCTGAATGAATCAAACTGTTCTTTGTCGAAGCCAAAATTTTCTGGAAGGCAGTTGTTTTGTTCAAGCTCGTCCACCAGCAAGGCTTGAGCTTCCGCAAATTTCTTGCGGTCTTGTTGGATACGAGAATTTTGCGCCATGACGTATTGGCTATAAACGGCATCTGAAGGGCAATTCAACTTTGACTTGCTTTTGCCTTTCGGCGTTCTTTTTTCTGAGAGGATCTGCCGAGCAAGATTCGCTGCTGAAGTCCACTGCCGCTGTTCAATGAAGGTGCGCAGCCTCAGAACTCTGTCCAGAGGAGTGTCCGTTCGCTGAGCGGAGGAGGAGACGACGATCTCCCTGCTGGGAGTCGCTGATGACTGGCTCCAAATGTCGCGAAGCCACTGAGGAGTCGAAAGACCCCGCCTCTTAAATTGGAGGTCATTGAGGAGTTTGTTTTTGTAACCCGCGACTGAGAGAATCTGAGGATCTTCGCGCGCGATGATTTCCCACCCTTTGGTCTTACAGGCCGTTGCACATTGTAGACCTTGGAAGGTATTGAATTCCTTCCTTGGGTCTCTGGACTGCTGAGTGGCAGCATCCTGAACCGGCAATTTGTTGAGGGTAAGAACGTCTGTCATGGCGAGATCTCTCAAAGCTGAAATGTAGATTTCAGTCGAGAGGTCTGTTGTCGATAAAATCACCCGTGCCATCTCACGAGCTTGCGTGGGCCTTTGCTCTCTCAGTTCTCTTTGTGTG
>JBEGJP010000148.1:0-3241 GCA_041184525.1 Pseudomonadota bacterium
CGCTTGGCGGCAGAAAAACCGGACGAGGCATCGCGACTCTTCATGCAAATGGTTCCCGAATCGGATCGGAAGTTGGTGGAAGAATCGAGTCGCACCTTGTCTCGTGAATTTATGAGGGGAATTCCTCAATGGGGATATCAGAACCCTCAAGCGTTCGAACGGTACAGGGCATGGGCCGTCAGCCAAAAAATACTTTCTCTCAAGGAAAGCTCACTGCATTTTGTGCGTCATGATCTGTTGCCGTCATCGGCAGAAAAGAGTGATGGAAAACATCCGGGACGTGGCAAATGATCGAGATCCGCGATCTGGCTGTCACACTCGGATCGTCTCCCATTCTCGAGTCCGTTGATCTCGAGATCCGCCCAAAAACACTGACCACTGTCATGGGGCCATCGGGCTGCGGAAAGTCGACCTTTCTCAGAGCATTGATGGGGATCACACCCTGCACTTCCGGCACCCTCCGTGTGCAGGGGCAAGAGCCTCAATCCTTAAAAACATGGAGCACCGGACAACAGATATTTGGGCTGGTGCCGCAATCGCCTTTACTCCTCCCATGGAAAACAGTGCTGGAGAATATTCTCACGGCACGACCTCCGAACAAGTCGGCGGTCGAGGCCGAGCAACGGGCAATTGAATTGCTTCAGCGTGTCGGGCTCACCGAGGCCCGCGACCTTTATCCTTGGCAGCTCAGCCTCGGCATGGCCGCGCGCGTCTCTTTGGCGCGCAGTCTGCTCGTCGAAAATCAAATTCTGCTGCTCGACGAACCATTCGCATCCATCGACGCCACCTCCCGCTTTCAATTGCAATGCTGGCTTCTGGAACTCGTTGAGAGAATGGGGCAGACGGCCCTCCTCGTGACACACGATCCCAGAGAGGCTCTCCTGCTGGCCGATGAAATCCTCGTCCTCAACGGAAAACCGGCCACAGTCACCCAGCGTTTTGCTTTGCCCGAAAAGCAACGCCGCAAGGGTCCTGACTGGATCTTTAGCGCCGAATCGGGGAGCTTGGAGAAAAGCTTGAGAGCTCTGCTCTAAGTCCTATCAATTCGATTTATTCGAATTCGAAATAATAATTTATGTCATTTAATCAATACTCATTCTGTCGATACTCCAGATACGAGGTCGGCCACAGTTTGAGGAGTGTCTTATGGGCGATGTACAAATGTCTTTCTGGATAGGCTTTCACATCTTTGTGTTGGCCATGTTGGCCCTGGACCTTGGAGTCTTCCATAAAAACTCACATGTGGTTTCCATCAAAGAGGCCCTCAGCTGGTCTGCTGTTTGGATTGTCCTTGCGCTCCTCTTCAATGCTTGGATTTACAGCAACATGGGGAAGCAGGCGGGAGTTGAGTTTTTCACCGGCTACCTCGTGGAAAAATCGCTGAGTGTCGACAACATTTTCGTCTTCACCCTTATTTTTTCAGCCCTGCAAATCCCTCGCCTCTACCAGCACCGTATTTTGTTCTGGGGCGTTCTGACTGCATTGGTACTGCGCGCCATCATGATCATCGCGGGTGTCAAACTCATCAGCACGTTCCATTGGATGATTTATCTCTTCGGCGGATTGCTTATTGTGACGGCCCTCAAAATGCTCAAAGATTCAGACAACAAAAATCTCGATCTTGAGCACAGCTTGCCCATGCGCATCCTGAAAAAATTCATTCCTGTGACAACAAAACTCGACGGCGAGAAGTTCCTGACCCGTGAGAATGGAAAGTGGATCGCGACTCCGCTCCTTGCGGCGCTGATCCTCGTGGAAGCAAGTGACGTCGTTTTTGCTGTCGACTCCATCCCCGCAATTCTCGCGATATCCAAAGAGCCCTTCATCGTTTACACGTCCAACGTGTTTGCAATCATGGGCCTGCGATCGCTCTACTTCGTGCTGGCTGACCTTGCCGACCGGTTCGTCCATCTCAAGTTCGGGCTCGCAGCCGTTCTGTTCTTCGTCGGTACCAAAATGATGATCGTTGACTGGGTGAAGATCGACCCCATGGTTTCTCTGGCAGTCATCGGTACGCTCCTCGGACTTTCCATCATCAGCTCCCTCATCAAAACGTCCCGCCAAAGGAAATCCCTTACCTAAAGCTCAAGCCCGCCTGTCCATTTTCCCCTCAAAAAAAGTCCGAGAGTGACGGCCTCATGAAGACAACTTCATGAGGCCGCTTGCGCATTGAGCCTGCTCTCCATTTCAATGACTTGAGGCACGAGGAGATTGTTCTCCTTATGGACGTGCAAATGAGTGTCTGCCTCAAGCTCAGCCAGACCCCCATAGAGAGCGCGCAAGTCATCACTGCATTCACCCGGTGGGTTGAAATCATTCGTTTGCACCCGCAAATGTTCCAGAAGACGCATCACCCGTTCGTGTTCCTTCTCCATTTCCGAAAAGGCCATCTGCAAGGTTCCTCCGGAAGAAGAGACTGGCAAAACCTGAGAACTCAAGTGTTTGATCTGGGGAAACAGACTGCCTTCTTCCTTTGCCAAATGTGCATCAAACTCTTTCTCCAACTCCTTGAGACAGACACAAACGGATTCCAGCTCGGGCCGCTTTTTCCCCTCAATGCGATGCACTTTAACAGCGAGAGTCGACAGTCGGGGAAGCTCACGTTTGAGATACGCATGGTGCTTTGATTTGATGTGAGCCACCAGAGCATCAGGCCTGAGCTTTGCCCACCCTTCCGGTGCGGGTGAATTTCCGACCCGCACAAGCTCATCCCTCACCGACTGAAGATCCAAGCCCAGTGCCTGACATGCTTCGTTCAAGCTCATGGCTCCATGACAGCAATAATCAATCTTCAATTTATCCAGCACAGGAGCAACGGCAGGACACAAAGTGACGATTTCTGAAAGACTGGCATCAGATGCAATCATGTTTATTCCTCCCACTAAGATACTTACCTTCGTTTGACTCAAGGATGCACCCACACTTCCAAAACTCTCAAAATCAGAAAAAGACAACCCAGAATGCGCAGGGTAAATATTCGAAACAGATGTTGTCTGCGACACACCGACTCTCACTGAAGATCGGAAGGGACTTCCTTGATGTCGAATTGCAGTTGGCAAAAAAAGGTCCTGTTGCTTGCGTGGCTTGCTCTGCAGGCGAGTGCAAACGCAGCAGAGTGTCGCTTGCCGGTTTGTGATATTCCTTCCGAGATACAAATGCTGGAAAAAAAGAATCAGGCATTTCGATTTCAGTACATCCAGAAGATGCGAGCAGATTTCAGCAAAGAAAAAAACGAAGAAAA
>JBEGJP010000149.1:0-4112 GCA_041184525.1 Pseudomonadota bacterium
TGCGCGAATTCATGGCTCTGTCTGATCTCAGTACCGAACAAAAACTGTGGTTTCGAAATATCATCGATCATCAGGAACGCCTCGAAAAGGAGGTCTCTCTGCTCCACAACGAAATGATTGCGCTCTTTGATGTGTTGTGGGGTGCGTCCGGTTTTTATGCCAACGAGCAAATCAAGCGTCTGACGGTGATTGCCACTGTCGGTTTGCCGCTGGCCTTTTGGACGAGTTTTTTCGGAATGAATTTCGAGGTTCTTCCTTTTCGAGAAAAATGGCTTTTTGCGGCAGGACTCTCGGCCATGATTTTGAGCGTCGTTTCAGTCATCATCTATTTGCGGCGTGTGGGTGTTGTCGGCTCTCGTGCAAACAAATCGGCAAAACAGTTTTCATCACAATTGAAATAAGAGTGAGGTTGTCGTGGGATTGAAGGAAATGTGTTCTAAGGTCATTCTCCGGCCTCCACTCGTATTGGGACTCCTTTTGGCCACCGTTCTTTTAGGTCTTTATTTTTCTGGCAGCATATCCTCTTGGTCACCAATGGGAAATTCTTTCGCTTACGATCAGTATTCGTTGCCGCGCTGCGGGCTTGCCATCCGTTTTGGGACCAATCCGTTTACATCAACAGCTGACTACCCCCAGTACGGTCATTTCGCGGTCCATTGGGTATCGCAACCCATGTTGTGCGTGTTGGCAGGTGTGCCATTGAGTTATCTATCGCCCCAATTGGAGCTGCTCTTCACCACAGTCTTTTACTGGTCCATTCATCTTTGGATTCTTGTTGTCTTCGGTACGAGACTGAGCTCCAACTCAGGAGCAGTGACTCGATTTCGGGTGCGTGACTGGTTTGTGCGTGATTATGTGATGTTTGCCTGCCTTGGATTTTTCTTTCCGTGGTATGTGCTCTACGTTCTCGGTCAGTACCACGCACTCGCGGTGCTCGCATTTGCTCTGGCTCTCTCTTGTGAATCAAGGCTTGTCTCTGGTTTTGCATTGAGTGCCATTGGAAAGCCAGTCTTGGCGCCCGCCGCATTGGTTCTCTTGGTTGCGAAGAAATGGCAGGTTTTTTTCAAATTGTTGCTAATTTGCATGGCGTGCTATTTGCCATGGTTTTTTCTTCGCTACGACGTCGGCCGCGGTTTGTTTTTTGGATGGAATGAGTCCTTTCTGACTTTTTTCGAACTCTCCTCCATGTTGACAAAGTTTTCGGTTGTCGGTTGGAATCAGGAGATGGGTTGGTCGAAGGTCTTCGATGAATTTTCCTCACCGGCGAACCATTACCCTCTGCGTATGTTCCTCGCGTTGATCCCCGTTCTTTATGCGGTGCTTTTGGCTTGGCAAAAGAAGTTTCATCTGGCCTTAGGTGTGTCTGTTCTTTGGTTCTTCTTCCTATACGGGCGGGGTCACGAGTACCATGTGACGCTTTATCTTCCCCTTTTGGCTTTTATGTATTGCGAAGAATCGGGCCGCTATCGGAATGGGTGGACGGTGGTGCTGGCCTTTCTGGCGGCGTCACCGACGGTGTTTCCGCTGATATTAAAAATTTACGAGTTTCCGAACGCCAAGCTGGCCTCCAATGATGCGATGCGCAATGCCAACCCATTTCTTTATTGGTTGTTCCTTCTGCACAAGCCTATCCTCGCACCTCTTTTGCTCGCCCGCATCTTTTACGTTGAGAGTGCTTCGTCTTTTGTAGTTTTGATGAAAAAGAGTTTCAATTCGAGTTTGCTCTTGAAAATTTCACGAAGACAATCCTTGAGCAGGTGACGCGCGGGAGTGTTTTTTTAAATTCCATTGGTTAGAGTCGTGCGCTTCTTCATGATTGAAAAAGCGTTGCCCAGCGGGACGTCTGACGAACGAAAACCGGACAATCCTTCCAACGCGGAATTTCGTGCACACTGTGGCCGGTATAATTCTTCTTGTCGGCAAGGCACGTCCATTCGCCTTCGGGCAAATACACTTTTCTTCCGCCTTCGGCTGCGAGGTAAGGAGCCACCAGAACATCTTCGCTTCCGGCGAAAAACTGATCGTCCACCGTCCAACTCGCAGGGTCGGCGCCGGCGTGCAGCCAGAGCGGACGGATGAAGCTCTGTTGCGTGCGCAGGCACGACGCTGCGCAGTCCGTGAAATAAGGAAGGAGTTTTTTGCGCAGAGCGACGTCCTTTTTCACTTGAGCGAGAGTTTCGTTTCCGAACTCCCAAGGTTCACGTTCCGTGGTTCCATGCATGCGCGCGTGGCTGCCCCAAAGTCCGACCTGTGTCCAACGCATGAAAAGCTCTGCATCAGGTTTTGGACCATAGAATCCGCCGATGTCATGCGACCAGAACACAGCACCGCCCGCGGCCTGCGACAAGCCTCCACGCAGTGAAGAGCGCAGAGCATTCCAAGTGGTTTGGCTGTCTCCAGCCCATTTCACAGGTGTCTTGCCCATTTTGGTGTAGCCGGATCGGGCCCAGAGGATGCCCTGTTCACCGCATTCTTCGCGCACGACTTCCATGACGCACAGGTTGTACAAATCAGAATAGACATTTCTCAGTTGCCGCCCTGTAGAGCCGTCGCTGAAGTGTGCGTCGTGCGGTATTTCTTCACCAAAATCGGTCTTGAAACAGGTGACACCGGCACGCAAGTAGGGTCTGTGCAAGTCTTTCCACCAATTTCTGGCTTCCGCATTTGTGAAATCGACGAGTCCTGCAATGGGGGGCTGCGGGAATCCTTCGAGGCCCGTGGGGACCCACTGAAAAGGATACGTCTCGCCTGTGCGCGTTTTTGCGAAATAGCCCTTGCGCACCCCTTCGTCATAGAGATGCTCGGTTGCCGACGAAACATAAGGGTTCTCCCAAAGACAAACGTGAAAACCTTGTTCACGCAGCCAAGGAAGAAATGTTTGGTAGGGACTCCAGCGGCTGGTGTCCCAAACAAAGTCGGTGCGTGTCTTCGCGCGCATCCATGCGCGTGCATCCAAATTGATGACAGTGGCACCGAGCTGAGTGCGGTGATTGTTTTCCACCACAGCTCTCACTTCCTGTTCATCTTTGTAAAAGCAGCGCGAAAGCCAGAGGCCGAGACTCCATTCAGGCACCGAACTCACACCTCCCATCAGAGCACGCCATTGCTCGATGGCAGCTGCCGGTTGAGTGGGGTTGGCAAGATAAAGTCCGAGCACGGGGCCATCGCTGCTGAAGGTGGTGATGTCGTGGCGGCGTGAGCCGAAATCAATGCGTCCGGGCTCGCATTGCAGCATGGCAAAAGAGTGGCCTTCAGAGCTGAGAAAGAAGGGCGTGCTTTGATAGCGAAGATGACCATTCACGCCAAGGGCATCGGAATTCATGACGTCGTATATGCGTCCGCGCAAATTGATGCCGCCGAATTGTTCGCCTCCGCCGACAATGTGGCGGCACTCACCCATGTCTAGCGAGAGTCCGAACCCGCTCGCGTGTTTGAAAAGGGCAAAACTCATCGGCACATCACCGACAAAAAGGTCGAGCCCGACAGTGCGCCACGCCTCCTTGCCCTCGGGCGTGCGGACAGTGAGTGCCGGCTGTGTTCCATTCAAAGCCAAAGTTCCTGCTGCTGACTGAAGAAGCCAGCCCTCTTTTTCCGTTTTGATTTGGATCGCATGCGAGACTGTGCTGGTGAGAAGGTCATGTGTGCGAGACGCATCGCCCATCCAAATCACCCACGCCGCCGGTGTCGTGTCGAGTGTGCCAATCCGCAGAGTGGTCTTGCTTCCATCTTTGAAGGTGACATTAAACAGAGAAAAACCGGACCGCTCAGTTTGCGAGGAGGATTCAATTTTTGTTGCTGCCGTCATGTGAGTGGCTCCGCGGGCGCGGGCAGTCAGGGAAGGCCATTCCGGTGTGAGCGCAAAATTGATGTCCGATGCTGTTTCTTCATTCAAGCGCATATCAGGCTCCCTTCACTCCGCCCTGTGTGGGTGCGGCAATCATGTGTTGGTGCAATTTGAACGAAAGTGCAAAGACGGGAAGAAGCAGTATGGAAGCGCCGGCACACAACGGTCCCCATTCCGTACCGAAGCCGGTCATATAACCATTGAGTGTGAGCGGCGCGGTCTTGACATCCGATCCGGCAAGAATGAGCGAAAACAGAAAGTCGTTCCA